>JBEBTF010000133.1:0-11187 GCA_040393865.1 Planctomicrobium piriforme
AGCCTGACTGGTTGCGGTCAATCCGGCCCTGCTCTGGGGAAAGTGACTGGAACCATTTCTCTGGATGGGAAACCAGTTTCGGGAGCGGTGATTCGGTTCATTCCGCAGGGAGAAAAAGGTTCTCCGTCATACGGAGGGACCGATGACAGCGGCAACTACAAACTGATGTTCACATCCAGCAAAGACGGGGCGATGCTGGGAGACCACTTTGTGGAGATTTCAACGACCAGGATCTCAAAAAGTGAACTGGCAGAATTGAAAGCCTCTGGACAACAGGTTCCTCAGGGTGAGTTTGTCGCGATCCCCAAGAAGTACAACAAACGTGGTTCACTGACAGCGACGGTGAACAAAGGAAAAAATCAGATCGATTTTGATCTGACATCGAAATAGGTTGGTCTGCACTCTTAGATGACGTCGTGAGCTTCCGGGAAGCAGTTGCGATCGAAAACAGAAAATGACGGGGCTTCGAGTGTCTGCAGAGATGTGCAGGACTCGAAACCCCGTCATGTTTCATTTCAATGCAATGTAGTTGAGCCGGTCAGGTTTGCGCCAGAGCGTATTGATCTCTTACATCGCGACCGGGCGATCTCGTTTTGCGAAAATCTGAATCCTGAGCATCAGAGAAGCCACGCGATTTCTCGCCAGGCTTCATCGCGATCTCACGGTCTGCCTGATTCCGTTTACGAGCGCCGTAGCGTTCCGTTGTGGATGTCTTTGACGACTTCGGCGAGGATCGAAGCATCCCGTCTTTCCATGACGTGGGCAATGCGCGATGCTGGAACTTCCAGACGCTCCATAACTTCTTTTGCAGCGGCCCAGTTCTTCTCTTGGGCTTTTCCAGGCTTTCCGAGATAGAGGCTGGTCACCAGTTCCCCGAGCCTCTGTTCGTCAATCTGGTCGCGATTGTCGTAGAAGCGGGAAATGACCTTCTTCTGGTAGGCGCTGTAATCTTTCATTTCTGACCTGAAAAATGAGTGAAAATAAGTAAGGAACGCGGTGCGATGACTCCACCCGGTGGAAATCATACGACGGTTCTGGGTCGGACGATTTCTGGTTTGCTGTACGTATTCGTCGATGCCACCGCCGGCTGGTTTCAGAATGTCAACTTCTGTCCGCTGACCGTAGATCGGGTGGCGAGCGATCGAGATGTCGCTATGTCCTGTGAGTTCGCTGATTCTGGAATACAGCAGGTCCGGTTTTATCGATTATTGCGAAAGTTCAAGTGTGTCAACAAGCGGAGAATTGCTTTAACTGGATTCTTGACAGAAAAGGAGGATCACCCGCTGAACTTCTTCACAGATCAGCGGTTGCGAACGGCGCCAGAAGTCGATCAGATAATAGGGGCTCAGAATGATTTATTCTGGGTGTGGTCTCAAGCGGTGTCTGATGACATTTGGAAATTGGGGCCGATGCGGTCTGTCTGACCTGATGCGCCGATATCAGGGGACGTCAGAACTTCGTGGAGCCTTACGTTCAGGACTTGCCATGCTGTTTCGTCAACTTGTTGCAGTCGCGGCCATTGGCTGTCTGGTTTGCTCGACCGCCCTTGCACAGCAAAAAAGTCAGCTTCCCAACGAAAACGAACTGAATCGTTTTGGGTTGAGTCTGGCGTGGTGGGGACAGGCCTCTGTCAGTGGCTCACAAGAACAGGTGAGCTTCTTCAGTGCCGATGAACAGAATGTTTATGTTCAGTCCGCCTCTGGGATTCTGACAACATTTCAGGGGGAGACAGGACGTCGGCTCTGGTCGCAGCTTGTCGGAATGCCGAATCAACAGGGATTTCAGGTGACCTCCAACGAAACCGAGCTTCTTATCGGTGTTGGAATGCGAGTCTATGCGTTTAACAAGTCCACAGGGGCACCGACTCTGGAGTTGACCCTTGCCTCTCCGCCGTCTGCATCTCCGAAAGAGGATGATCGCTTCCTGTATGTGCCAACGGTGGATGGCATGCTGCGGTCCTATGACGGACAGGAACTGCGCAAACTGCACATCCGGGGGATGCTGCCAAAGTGGACGAACCGTGCAGAGCGCTGGCGGTATCAGATGCCTCGGGCTTCGGATTCGACCCCGATTCCTGTTGATGGCGATGTCGTTTTCAGCAGCAAAGCGGGCTTCCTGTACCGACTTCAGGGCGAGACGAACGCTCTTCGTTATCAACTGGAGATCGGGAACCCTCTGTCAGCTCCAATGACCTATTCTCGCAGCAAGGTCTTTGTGGTTGACTCACGTTCACGGATTGTCTGCGTCGACATTAAGAGCGGCCAACCACAGTGGACCTACAGCACGGGGTCTCCTGTTCGTACGCAGCCTCGCGTTATCGGAAATCAATTATTTGCCTCTGCCGCACGTGAAGGTCTCGTTTCAATTCACATCGAGACAGGGTTGAGTCAATGGCAGCAGAGCCAGGCAACCGACGTGATTGCTGTCAGCGAAGAACGTGTTTACGCCAATGACGATAAGAACAATCTGATGATTCTTGATCGGGCGACCGGACGAGTGCTTGCTCAGATGCCGCTGCGAGACTTCACCTATCGCGTCTTCAATGATCGTACGGATCGGATCTATCTCGCCCGTCCAAGTGGAACTGTCATCGCACTGCGTGAGCTGGGATCAGAGTACCCTGTTTATCATCTGTATCCAGAGCGACGCCCGATTCTCCCTGTCTTTGCGACCGATGGAGAGCCTGCCGATGGTGCTCAGCCGGCAGACAAAGAGGGAAAGACAGAGAAAACAGACTCTGAAGATCAGGACCAATAATCGGCTCTGAGTTTGAGCCCATCATGTTTCCATCATGTTGAAGTTTCGCTGGCCAGCTTTTGCTGGCCAGTTTTGTTTGTGGAGAATGGTTTTGTGGAGGCATGATTTCCGGTTCCTTTGTAAGATCTGGTTTGCAGGTTTCGCCATATCCGCAGGGAAATGATCTGCTGAATGGCTAATTGAATGGGTAAACCGTATGCAAAACGGGCACGGCAAGATTCCGGATTGATATGTTTGATCGTTTGAAATCGAACGGTGTTCTGTTTCTCGCCATCATCTGTCTGGTGGCGATGAGGGATCGTTCTCCCTGCTCGGCTGAAGCGCCTTCAGCCCCGTTTCGAATTGTGGGTTATCTGCCTGAGTACCGGTTCAAGACATTTCTTCCAGAGTATGCTTCTGATCTGACGGATTTAATCCTGTTTGCGGCTGAACCGACTGCTGATGGGCACGTCGATCTCGGGAAGGTCGCGAATGCCCCGTGGGAGATTCTGAGAGAATACAGAGCGAAGCATGGAGTTCGTCTGATTCTCTGTATGGGAGGCTGGGGCCGGTCGGACCATTTTTCAAAAGCGGTCCTGAATGACTCGGCTCGAAAGACTCTCGTTGAAGAGATCGTCAAAACGCTCCAGCTGCACCAGTTAGATGGGCTTGATCTGGATTGGGAGCATCCTGCGAATGCGGAGGAGATGCAGGGGTATGCTCAGTTGCTCGTCGATTTGAAGAAAGCATTTCAACCGCATCGACTTGTTCTCTCGGTGACGATTGCTCCATGGAAGGAAATTCCAGCAGAGGGCTTTGCTGCGGCCGACTCGATTCAGTTGATGTCCTACGACTATGGGCAGCGGCATTCCACTTTTGAGCAGGCAAGTGCAGATGTGCAGAGCTTTATCGCCAAAGGAATTCCACCAGAGAAACTGATTCTCGGGATGCCGTTCTATGGGCGCGATGTCAAGGACCGGAGAAAAACGATTACCTATAAAGACGCCGTCAAACGGTTCCAGCCTGGCGAAAATGTGGACGAAATCGAAGGCTATTTTTTCAATGGCCCGAAGACGATTCGCCGTAAGACACGGATGGCAATGGATTCGAAAATTGGTGGCGTCATGGTGTGGGAGATCGGGCAGGACAGTCAGACCGAGTATTCGCTGATCAAGGCGATTCATGCTGAAACGGCCCGCCGTTCATGGACGACCCCCGTTCGACGAATTCCCAGAACGTTTCCTCCGCGAGAGTAGTTGATTGTGGAGTTCCCTGCTTCGCTGGCAGTGATGTGAAATTCGATTGCTGAAGACTCGGAATAATTGGAGCTGATTCCATGAAATGCGCTTTCGTAACACAACCCGGTGCCCCAGAAACGCTGACATACGGCGATCAACCAGATCCAGTGGTCGGACCGTCTCAGGTTCTGGTTCGAATTCATGCATCGGCAATCAATCCGATCGATACCTACATTCGGGCCGGTTCAATCCCGATGCCGGTGACGTTTCCTTACATTCCCGGCTGTGATTTGGCCGGTGAAGTGGTCGCTGTCGGGGCGAGTGTCACTCGTTTCAAGGTGGGGGATCGGGTTTGGGGATCAAATCAAGGGTTGTTTCATAGACAGGGAACATTGGCCGAACTCGCTGCCGTTGGTGAAGAGTGGCTCTATCCGATTCCAGAGTCCATGTCTTACGAACAGGCTGCAGCGGGAGCGTTGACCGGAATTACTGCGCACCTTGGTTTGTTTCGGGATGCTCGCCTTCAGCCGGGGGAATGGGTGTTTGTCAACGGCGGAACCGGTGGTGTCGGTTCAATGGTTGTCCAGTTCGCCAAGGCGGCCGGGGCGAACGTGATTGCGACGGCAGGTTCAGCAGAGAAACGGGAATTCTGTCGTAAGCTCGGGGCGGATGTTGTCCTCGATTACAAATCACCAACGCTCGACGACGAGATTCGAGCAGCCACCGCGGAAAATGGGGGGCTGAATCTCTTCTGGGAAACTCAACGCGAGCCGGATATTTCCCGAGCCATCGGCCTGATGAAAAAGGGCGGCCGGATTGTTGTGATGGCCGGTCGCGATGCTGAGCTGAAGTTCACGCTGGGGCCATTCTATGTGAATGATCTGAAGCTGATTGGCTTCGCAATGTTTAACGCGTCCCCAGATGAGCAGCGTCAGGCCGCAGAAGACATGAATTCATGGTTCACCGCCGGGAAATGGACTCCCAATATCGGAGCTGTTTTCCCATTGAAGGAGGCGGGCGCGGCTCATCGACTTCAGGAAGAGAACACGCTGGCACGCAAATCGGTCGTTTCCGGGAAGATCGTCGTCAAGATCTGCGAGTAATCGGCCTGTGGAGCTTCGTTCTGCGACGACTGACATGCGGATTACGCGTCAAACAAGAGAACGGTGACTGACTGAGCGGTTGGATTGCTTGATTTACGGCAATTTTCCGGGGCCAGACTGTCTCAATAAGCAAACCTGACTGGATATCGGCGGGGATTTTTAGGAAAATCTGCCGTTTTGCTGGTTGGGGACGCATTCCGCACTGCCCTCGCCGAGACTGTCATTCAACGTAACGTGTTTTCATGCACCGCCTTTACATCGAAACTGTCGGCTGTCAGATGAATGTTCTGGACAGCGAACTGGTCGTCGCCGCTCTGCGTCAGCGGGGTTACGAATTGACCAATGACCCGCATATCGCCGACACGATTTTGTTTAATACCTGCAGTGTTCGCGAACATGCGGAGCACAAAACATACAGCAGCGTTGGACGTTTCAAATACGGCAAGCGGAAGAATCCGGAACTGGTGATCGGAGTCATCGGGTGCATGGCTCAAAAGGATCAGGAACTGATCTTTGAGAAGGCGCCGCATGTCGATCTGATCGTCGGAACCGGCCAACTCGGTGAGATTCCTGACCTCGTGGACGAAGTTCGTCGCACGCGGAGCAAGCAACTGGCTGTTTCACTGGGACGCAAAGACGGGTCTCGGCTGGAAGTTGCTGCCAGCTTCGAAAGTTATGACCCGTTGCGCGATCCTTCCATGCGGCCCAGCCCATGGCAGGCTTATGTTCGGATCATGATTGGGTGCGACAAGTTCTGCACATACTGTGTTGTTCCAACGACACGCGGCCCGGAACAGTCGCGTATGCCAAGTGATATTCATCGGGAAGTTCAGGCACTCGCACGTCAGGGTGTGAAAGAGATCACGTTGCTTGGTCAGACTGTGAACTCTTACAAAGTCACAGAGAATGGCCGCCAGTACCGCTTGAGTGATCTGATTGCATTAATTCACGATACCCCAGGGATCGATCGGATTAAGTTCGTCACGAATTATCCCAAAGACATGACGAATGACCTGCTGTTCGCACTCCGTGATCTGCCGAAGGTCTCGCGTTATCTGCACGTTCCTTTGCAGCACGGATGCAATGAACAACTGAAACGCATGAAACGCGGGTACACGGTTGAAGACTACCGCGAAATGGTCGGACGTATTCGTGAGATCGTCCCTGATGCGTCAATCAGCAGCGATTATATTGTCGGGTTCTGTGGAGAGACGGACGAAGCGTTTCAGAAGTGTATCGACACTGTTCGCGAGTTCCGTTTCAAGAACAGCTTCATTTTCAAATACAGCCCTCGACCAGGAACCAAGGCATTTGATCTGTTTGAAGATGATGTGCCTGAAGAGGTGAAGAAGCGACGGAACAACGAGCTTCTGCGTGTTCAGAATGAAATCAGCGAAGAAGACAACGCAGCCTTTATCGGGCGCCGTGTCGAAGTCCTCGTTGAAGGGCCAAGTAAAAAGGCCCACCTTGCCGTTCCCGCTGGTGAAGGGAAAACTGTCGAAGTGGTGACCGAAGGACTGGCATTGCCGGGCTGGCATGCTGGACCGGAACCAGTGAACTATCCTGAGTCCCACGCCGCGCCGAATGATCTTGTGTCTTTAGGCGGAGCGAAACCTGCAGGTGAAGAGGCTGCTCTGCAGCAGTCAAGGCATTCGCACGATCACGATCGTCATGATGTCGTGATAGATGACGTTCCATTAGTGGGCGTGCCGGAAAGTGTGTCTCCAATTCAGCTGGTCGGCCGGACACGCTGCGATCGCATTGTGGTGTTCAACGGAAATCCGCGACTGGCTGGAACGCTTGCGGAAATCGAAGTTGACGATGTCACCCAGACGACACTGCTGGGGAACATTGTGACGAGAGAAGTTCAGGTGGGATCGAATGGATTTCTGCCAATTTTGATGTAGAGGTGAGTCCACTTGGGGCCTGTGGATTCCGAAGTCTGCAGGTTCATTTCAGAACAGGAACGGATCAGGCCATTCTGTGGGTTGTTTCATTCACGCAACTCCACTTAAATGATGTTGTGACATTCTCACTTGTTGATTTGATTTCAGTTCGTTTGTCTGTAGATCTTCTCACTGTGATTTTGAAATGAACTGCCGTTTCACTGATTGTCGGGTGAAACATCTGATTTTTGTTCCAGACTGCAGGTGGACTTAGGCATGGCATCGCTGCAATACAATGTGATTGTTGTTCCTGTCGATTTCTCGATCGCATCAGAGAATGCTCTTCACGTCGCCAAGGATCTGGCCGGGGGCGATCTTTCGAAGCTCCGTCTGCTCCATGTGATGACTCCACTGGAAGCAATTTCGCCTGCGGCAGCCTGGGGGGAGTTTTCAGAAGCGAATCGTCAGGTCGAAGTCAAAAAGTACGCCGACAACTTCCTTAAAAAACTGGGGATTGAAGGGGCTCACTTTGATCTGCGGTACGGTTCGACCGGATTGGAAGTGACTGATTACGCAAAAGAGCAATCCTCAGATCTCATTGTGATTTCTTCACACGGATACCATGGGATCAAACGAATTCTGCTGGGCTCTGTTGCAGAGACGATTTTGCGACACGCTCATTGTGCTGTCCTTGTGTTGCGACGACAGGATGCCGAGTGAACGAAGCGTTTTGGCTGGACGTCATCTCCAACCGTAACCGACATTGGACGGCAAGCCTTTTGCGAATGGGGCTTGCCGTCGCCAGTCTGCCTTATGGTGTTGTGACCGACGCCCGCAATTTCGGCTATCGCATCGGCCTGCTCTCCTCGCAACGAGTTGGCGTCCCAGTGATTTCGATTGGGAATATCACAACCGGCGGGACAGGTAAGACTCCCACTGTTGCGTGGATTGTTCATCAACTTCAGGAGCTTGGAAAAAAGCCTGCGATTCTTAGTCGTGGCTATCGTTCTTTGGACGGGGAAGAGAACGACGAAAAGAAGTTGCTGGACAGCTTATGCCCACTTGTGCCGCACGTTCAGCATCCAAAACGGATTGAATCTGCCAGAAAGGTTCTTGCGGAAACCGATTCCAATGTGCTTGTGCTCGATGACGCATTCCAACATCGTCAGATGCGGCGTGATGTGGATTTGCTGCTGGTCGATGCCCTGAATCCATGGGGGTTTGGAGGGCTGCTTCCACGAGGTTTGTTGCGAGAGCGTCGAAGTCAACTTGCTCGCGCCGATGCTATCTTGTTAACGCGTTGTGATCTTGCTTCAGCGGAGAGTCTGCAAAAGATTATCCACGAGATTGCACGATACACGCAGGCTCCTGTGCTGAAAACTCGTTTTCAGGCGACAGACCTGATCAATGGTGTTGGTGAAGCCAAATCGCTCGCCGAGATTGAACGTCAGAAGCCGTTAATCTTCTGTGGAATTGGCAATCCCAAGGGATTTCAGCAGACATTGGCTGCGTTTACAGATGTCGCAAATGAACGCTGCCTGACCTTTCCTGACCACCATCACTACGGCTCTGAAGATCTGAAGCGATTGCATCAGGCATTTCTTTCAACGCAGTCGGATCTGTATCTCACGACCAGAAAAGATCTGGTGAAGTTGCCTGTGGATGGAATTGCTGGTGTCCCTGTCTGGGCATTAAACATCGAACTCAGTTTCATCGACTCCCCTGCTCCACTGCTCCAAATGCTTCAGCGGGTGTGTGCCTGAAGACGTACGCCTAAACAGTGCGTTGCAGCTGCGGCGTCGCATGGGGAATGTTGTTCGAGCCGTTGTTCGCGTTGCGCAAAAAAAGCGGGACTGTGGTAAGCAGCCCCGCGACTGGGATTCGGTCATTCGCAGCAATGCACAGCACTCAGCAATGGGTTGTCCCATTATTTCAGAATCTCATTCTGGAATGCTTCACGGACAACGGATGCATCGCCATTCTGGAAGTTGGAACGCTGGACCATCAGAACCCACCCAATCTTTCGTTCTGGATCAATCCAGAACTGCGTGCCATAAGCTCCGCCATGCCCGAATGTTCCCGGTGACATTTTTGCCGTGATTCCTTGAGGTTCACGAACAACACACGTGCCAACACCCCAACCATTGCCGGGTGTGAATCCGGTTTTGTGCTCCGGTGTTGTGTGAATGGTACGGAATCGTTTAATCGTTTCCGGTTTGACAATCTGCTTGCCGTTCACTGAGCCTTCGTTCAACAGAAACTGGCAGAACTTTCCATAATCAGGTGCTGTCGAGAACAGACCTGCGTTGGGAGCCGGATATCGGTCGCGGCTCGTGGGCGACTTCTTGTCGAGCAGAATTCGATTGGTCGGATTGGCTTCCAGTTTCCCTTCCGGTGTGCGGTTATAGGCTGTGGCCAATCTGTCGTTCTGTTCCGGGGTCAGATAGAACGCTGAGCTCGTCATCCCGATCGGTTCGAAGAACTCCTTCTTCAAGTATTCATCGAATGTCAGACCAGACAGGATCTCAACGATTCGACCGGCGGTGTTGATGCCTGATTGTGAGTATCGCCATTGTGAACCGGGGACGAACTGAACAGGTTTCGCGACATAGAGGGGAATCAGACCTGCCAGGTTGGGAATGTCGATGACATCTTTCAATGCCACTTCCTGAAGCCCCGCTGTGTGGGTCAGTAATTGCAGAATCGTGATCTGAACCGGTTCCCCTTTGTCATTCTTCAGGTTTTTAAACTCGGGGATGTATTTGTCGACGGTGTCTTCGAGTTTCAGCTTGCCTTCTTCTTCCAGTTTGCAGATGGCGAGGCCAGCGAACGGCTTGGTCATCGATGCGACCCAGAACATCGTGTCTGGCTGCATTGGAATCTGCTTCTCGATGTTCGCCATTCCAAGTGTGTCGAGATGAATGACTTTGTCTGGAGTGACAACCACGGTGACAGCGCCGGCAATCTCGTTTTGCTTCACAAACTCCTTGAGCTTCTCATGGATTTGTGGGAACTCAGTTGCAGCCTGCTTTGCTGGGGCCTCTGCATGAAGCAATGGAACCGAAACGAATGTTCCTGACAGAGCTGTAACAATGACAGCGTGACGCAGCACGTTCAACATATCGAGCTTTCTGTGGTTGCGCGACCCATGGAAACCGGTGAAAAATCTGTCACATATCAAAGGCCTAAACGGCGGTTGATTTAACTTAGCAGTTTCTCCAGTGTTCCGCTTCACTGTACGACGCATTTTTGAGGGACACGAAAACACCACTTTCACCGGATCAGTGAGATCTGTGTTTCCGGGCTGACATGGCAGGGGTATGATTGTCAATTGCAGAGTTGTCTGGTGTTGACTGATATGCGATGTCGTGTTGGATAACATGACGCGCCCACATGAGAGACCGCATTTTTCTGGTCTTTAACGACGTGAGGTGAAAAGATGTCGACATGCGCTGTGTACGAACTTCTTGCAAGGCTCTGGACGGATTTCTCCCAGATCAATCCTCAGGCAAAAGTGATTCATTCACTGCTTGAGGAACGCGGCGAACTTATCGTAAACGATCATGTCGCGTTCAGGACTTTCGGCGACCCACGTGTGGGAATCGACGTGATTGCCAAGCCGTTTGTTGCTGCCGGGTATCGCGAAGCTGAGACATATCACTTTGAACAGAAGAAGCTTGATGCTCGTCATTATGAACACGAAGACCCTTATCTTCCTAAGGTCTTTGTGAGTGAACTGCGTCTTCATGAATGCAGTGAATTGTTGCAGCAGACGGTTGCAAACCTGTTAGATCAAATTCCCGAGTCAGTTCTTGCGCGACCCGATCTTTGCATCGCCGGACGCCCGTGGGATCTGTCGTTTGAACGTGCAAGTCTGCTGGCGAATGAAAGTGAATATGCAGGTTGGATGGCAGCGTTCGGATTCCGTGTGAACCACTTTACGGTTTCCGTGAATCATCTGAGATCAGTGGCGACCTTGCAGGAATTGAACGAACTGATCAAGAATGCAGGATTTCCTCTGAACGCCGAAGGTGGAGAAATCAAAGGCGGCCCGGAGGTTCTGCTTGAACAGTCGTCCACACTTGCACCGCCAGTATCCGTTCTGTTTGAAGGGAAAACACATACCGTTCCAGGCTGTTATTATGAGTTTGCAAAACGGTATCCTCTCCCGAGTGGAAAAATGTTCAGCGGGTTTGTTCCTCAGAGTGCAGACAAGATTTTTCA
>JBEBTF010000134.1:0-11015 GCA_040393865.1 Planctomicrobium piriforme
GAGGTTGCACCTTCTAACGCATCAGAGCACGCCCACGCAAACAATCGCATGCGAACCAACAAGACGTTTTTCTGAGCGTGGCTACTACTTAGACCTGAATTACGAGAGATTAGAGATCGGTCAACGAGAGTCAGTGAGCCAGTTTGGAATCGTTGTTCTTTTCGTCGCCATTTAGGGAGTTCGCGGTGCAGGCGCTCTGGGGCGAATGTTGATTCAAATGAAAAATCCCGCCAGCAGTTGCGGTAGCAACCACTAACGGGATTTCAATTGGCCATTCGTAAGTCCGAGTGCCCTTATTCGAACCTGCAACTTGGCTCAAGCAAATGCTTGTCGGGTTCGTTCCAGCATGAGATTGTCGCGATCACCTGATCCTCGCAGATTGAAGACGGCGAGTGACAGGAACTGATCGCGCCATTCAGGGCTTACGTGGTCCGCATCTTCCAGAATCGCAGAGCTGAACTTGTAATCGTGAGCATCGCGCCCTTTCAGGAAGATGATGCGTCGCGCGGCGGCGACGAAATCGTCTGGCGTTCCTCCAGACTGGAGGTAGGCTCTCACTTGAGACGATGCAGCCGCTTTATCCTTTGAAATCGTTGCGAAGATCTCTTCCAATTGCGGTGCTGCCCCAGAGCTTGGTGCCGTCTCGGCCAGTTGATCAATCGTTTGCGGTTTCAATGCTCCTCGTCCTGCGGCGGCGTCCCTGAACATGGTATTAAACGAACATGCTTGCAAGAGGAGTCGCTTCCTCAATGTTTCATCTGCAGTGTTCTCCCAAATGAAGTGCATGGCGTTGGCCGTTGTTAACCCGTGCAGTCCTACGATTCCTGGCTGTCGCATTAGCAACTCACCAGAACCGACAAACACAGCATCCCAGATGGATTGAGGCGAACCGCCCTTCTCGATCACGTCCGCAGCTGATTTGGCCGCAGCATGAGGATCTTCGGTGCGGAACGCAGAGATCAAGTTTCGAGTGGCACCGGAATCGAGCTTGCCGTTCGCCCAGTTCTCCGGCCAGGCCTTTGCGATGAGTTCCTGATTCTGCCGCCAAGGCCGGTCGGCTGGGAGATCCTGTTCCGATGGGTTCTTGCTTCCGTCAGCATTCAGCAACGCGAAGGCCAACGACCTCATCACTGGTTCGGCGTAACTCCACCCGACCACCTGCAACGTTCTCCAGCTGTTTGCCAGATAGATCGCTTTATGGCCAATTGAGCGAAAGTCTCTCGCAGCGAACTGAGCAAACAGATTGAATACTTCTGTCGCACCCGCAGTTCTCACCAAGCCTGCAACCGCCGCATCTGCCTTTTCTACGTCCCATTTTTCCATCGCTTCAATGAACTCACCGCGAGCTTGTGAAGCTGATGGAACGCGTTTCTCATTAACCGGCGACATCCGCCACCCGGACCGCTGAGCCTCTTCTGCCTGAGCACCTTTGAAGTAATCGAGTGCCCAAAAGATTGGCAACCAACGATCCTCATCCGGGCCTGTGAGACTTGCCAGATGGCAACTGTTAATACAGAGCACGCTATGAAATTTATGGCCAACCGAAGGCCGCGGCTGAACATTACGAATGCCTGCGAGAAACAGAGCGCCGAAGACCTCCTGATAAGAGGTTCCAGACAGAACCCGTTTCGCAACCTGCTCAAGCAACTGTGGCCGCGGCGTCTCCTCTATCAAGCGAACAAGTGGCTCAATCGCCGGCTCAAAGCGAACCAAATTCGGGGTGAGACTGGCTTCCCCTGCGGAAAGTCTCGGCAGTTGATTGAGGAATGCGAACGGCCCTGTCATGGCAAGAAGCCCCCCGGTGGTCGATGCAGCCAGAAATGATCGCCGACTTGCAGAGTCCGACATCGCACTTCCCCTTCGCTCTTTGACAGCAGTGATTCACAAGAGTGATTGTTTACAGCCTCGCGATCACCATCACAGCCAGACCAACACATCAACAAAAACACACGAATTGATCATAACAAATCCTGAACCCCGCTCACAGAAGAGAAATCAGGCTCTTCCAGATTAGCTGGCGATTCCACAGAAATGATCTTGCAGTAATTGCTTCTGCGGTTATCGAACTTCCTGCATTCCAAGACGGGAACGACTCTATTCTATCGCGAACTAACAGGTACCGAGGGACTCCAGCAACAACTAAAGAGAAAAGTTCCTTCCAAACACTTCGCACTGACATCATTCCGCAGGCAGAAACTTAATAAATTTTCTTATTGAACACCAAACACATCAGTGAATTTTGTTGACACTCTCCAGCACACGAAATATCATCAAAAAACTGCTGCTCAGAAATTCCGCTCGGGAGTTCATTGCACCGTCGACAAGACCTTCGTTTCTGCATCTGGAAGACTCTCTTCTTATCTGATTAATCGCTAAAGACGCCAAACACCTGCATCATCACAGGTGATGGCTTTAGCTAATTCTATTCCACTCCAAGTTTATCGATTGAACGTCCTTATCTCTTGTACAATAGAGGCGGGTGTTTGCATGTCAGGGCTCAAAGTCTATTCCGATCTCACCTCTCCGGCTTCATCGACTCAACTGATTGAACAAACATCCGCAATTAAGCTGCGATCTCCCGATCCCCGTGTAAAAAATGCCAGTTATTCAAGATTCCGCAGCAGTTCGGCCTTCACACTGATTGAACTGTTGGTGGTCATTGCGATCATTGCAATTTTGATCGCACTTCTCTTGCCGGCAGTTCAGCAGGCGCGAGAAGCTGCTCGCCGAACTCAATGCCGAAACAACTTGAAGCAAATCGGCTTGGCGTTGCACAACTATGCGGGAACGTATGGCTATTTCTGCCCTGGCGGGGTCGCGAGAAGTGGACCAACGGGAACAAACTGGTGTCGTAACGATCCAGTCAACTACAAAGGGCGGGCTCCATGGACTGTCTTAATTCTTCCATACATGGAACAAACGACTATTTATAATCAATTCAACTTTAATGAGGACTTCACCGTTCTCGCAGATGCAGCGGTTTATATGGGTTCAACGACCAACAACGCAGCATTTAACCAAAGGCTGTCGTTGTACTGGTGTCCGTCTGATCCCGCCGCCAACGCGACTACAAACGTCAACAACTATCGTGGCGTTCAAGGGGGCGGCAACGGTCTTCACGACTGCGTTGGGGCTGCAACAAGATTTTTCACAAACGGCATCTTGTATATCAATTCACGAGTCGGATTTAAGGACATCACAGACGGCACCTCAAATGTGTTCCTCGTTGGTGAAAGCCATTACAATACAACCCTGCAGCACACTCCCGCTCAACGAGCGTCTGGCTGGGCTTCGGCAGCCTCAACACGAACAGACGGGTCGCTTGCTCCGAACCTCTCTGCAGCGTCGCTCGGAATCAACAGTTGGCCGAACAATCCAGATGTCACCAGCCCACTGTACTGGGTGATGTCTGAATACTTTGGAAGTCGACACACGGGAGGATGCCAGTTCCTGATGGCAGATGGATCTGTCCACTTTGTCAGTCAGAACATTGACAGTCTGGTTTTTCAAAGGACCGGAATTCGTAACGACGGATTACCTGTCGGCGGACTCCCGTTCTAAACGCTTTTACCCCTGTGTCGGGTGAGTCACCAATTGCTGGTGTTTCTCGTTGTCCTCTCTGAGATCCTTGTGACGGGTTCGCTTGCCGCGTTCCGGGGCAGCTTCCCCGTCACGATGAAAGCATGATTTGTATGCACGGTGCAACTTTCAGTCTCGTCTTACCAAAGCAATCCCCCCGCAAGGCCTGCCCTCCATTATTTCGCTGGACAGGAATTTGTGGTCTCGCCCTCGTATTGGGATGTTCCGGGAAGTCCGACGAACCAGTTCGGTACCCGATTACAGGAACCGTGACTTTCGATGGCGCACCGATTCCAGTTGGAGAAATCTTCCTGCAACCAGATTCTGATGCAGGGAATTCCGGCCCTGCATCCAGCGCAGATATTCTCGACTCAAAGTACTCGCTTCCCAAAGAATTTGGAGTTTTGGGAGGTCCGTACATTGTTCGGATCACAGGCTATTCGAATTCATCCGAGAACAGTGCGGGCCCGCTCACGCTGAGAGGGGCCCCCATGTTTAAGGACTACTCCACAAAAGTGGACATTCCTCGTGACAAGAAGATCGAACAGAACTTTGACGTCCCAAATCCAAAGAAAAAGCCAGCCAAATAGCTTAGCAAATTGTCGTACTTAAGAGAGCAACGCTTTCCCATCGCAGGCTTTTGACATCGCGGTTAGACGATTCCAGTGAAGGTGAAGACGGCGATGACAACAAAGACCGCAACGGTCTTCAGGCAGGTAATCACAAAGATATCGCGATATGCCTGACGGTGCGTCAATCCGGTTACCGTCAGCAGCGTGATCACTGCTCCGTTATGGGGAAGCGTGTCCATTCCACCACTGGCCATGGATGCAACTCGGTGAAGAACTTCAGCGGGAATTCCATTCGCTTCTGCAGCTTGTAAAAACGTTTCCGCCATTGCTGCCAGCGCAATACTTAAACCGCCAGAAGCAGACCCCGTGATTCCGGCCAGAGTCGTGACTGTCACCGCCTCATTAACCAGAGGATGCGGAATCGATTTCAGGGCTTCTGCCAAAAACAGAAAGCCAGGCAACGCTGCAATCACCGCTCCGAAGCCGTACTCCGAGGCAGTGTTCATTGCAGCAAGCAACGAACCAGAAACCGCACTCTTGGAGGCTTCTGCAAAACGGCTCACAACTCGCTGCCTTGCTAATACCACAACAGCCAGAATTCCCGTCAGCAATGCTCCCTGCACCCCCCAGATTGCAGCGACCTTGGGGATTTCTTGAGTCACAGTTGATGAAGCTGCCACCACGGCCGAGTTGAAAGTATGAGACTCGCCATAGAACTGCGGAATGATAACCGTGAACACTTTGTTCATGATGCCCACCAGCAGCAGCGGGATTAAAGCAATCGCAGGATGTGGAAGCGATTCATGAGTAAATGGTTCTGGCTCATTCAGCAGAACGGTTCCATAACCTTCATTACGTGCGGCCGCCCGACGACGACACCAGTTCAGATAGGCTAACCCAGTCACCAGAATGAAAACGGAACCGATCAGCCCCAACATCGGAGCAGCGTAGATCGTCGTTTTGAAAAACTGAATCGGAATAATGTTCTGGATCTGCGGAGTCCCAGGTAACGCATCCATCGTGAATGAGAACGCCCCGAGAGCAATGGTCGCAGGGATCAACCGCTTCGGGATATTGTTCATGCGAAATGTTTCGGCAGCGAATGGATAAACAGCAAACACAACAACGAACAGGGAAACTCCCCCGTAGGTCATCAGAGCACAGACGAGCACAATCGAGAGAATGGCATGGCGACTTCCAGAAGTCCCAACAATCGACGAGACAATCGATTTCGAAAATCCTGAAATCTCAATCAGCTTGCCGAAGACTGCCCCCAGCAAAAACACTGGGAAATAGAGTTTCAGAAACGCAGACAGTTTCTCCATGAACAGCCCAGTGAACATCGGAGCAACGAGCGCTGGGTCCGTCAGCAAAACGGCTCCCATGGCAGCAACAGGAGCAAACAAAATCACGCTATAACCGCGATAGGCGACGATCATTAGAAACAGGAGAGACGCGAGTACGATCACCAAGCTCATATCGATTTTCTCTCTCTGTCAGACCGGTTCGCTCGCTCAGGTGGACGAGCAGCAATTTTCTCGGCAGAAGACAGACTGCCAGCCTGTCCGGCGATCACTATAACAAGTGCACATGTGTTTCAAACTCTTCCAGCCCCTACACAAACGACAAAGCGCGACCAAAATCGAACAGCCCATCGTTTCAGACCGACTCTGTTCTCCACACTGCCGGCCAGGGCGTACAAAGTCGGTGGGTATTTCGTCCCAATACTGCCTGGCCATATTGGTTAGTCACTGAACAAATCGCACAGAAAATCAGGGATTTCAAAACGTCAGATCTCCAATTTCTCCAGAATCAGAGTCCGTCTTGCCGTGGAACTGGGGCGAATTTACAATCGATCCGGCATTTCCAATGAGTGCCGCAATTCGTTCCGCGATTTACGGATGAGTGCTTTTCACAGCATGCGGAAAAAGAGTTGTCATGCTCTGGGCGATAAACATCAGGCAGAGGGACGGCCGAATGGCACTTCTTCATCGTGCATTGCGATACGTAGGTGGAGCAGTTTTATCTGCTTCGATGCTGACAGGTTCAATCACTGTTCAGGCTGCTGATGAGCCTGCAGGAGCGGCGCCGAAAGCGGAAGCGAAGGAGGCTGCAGATGAGAAGAAATCAGCAAAGCCTGCGGAGAGCGAAAAAGTTTCCGAGGAAGACTATTACGAATTGATGCGTGTCTTCGTCGACACGTTTCAGGAAATCGACCGCAATTACGTGAAGGAAGTCGACCGTCGTAAACTGGTTGAGTCAGCAGTGCGAGGGATGCTCGAAGAACTCGACCCCTACTCTGACTACATTGCTCCAGGCGACCTGAACCAGTTCACAGAATCGATCTCTCAGGAGTTCGGCGGTGTTGGGATTCGAGTGAACTGGGATCGTCAGACCAGATCGATCGAAGTGGTCACTCCAATGCCAGGAAGTCCTGCTTACAAGGCCGGAATCAAGGCTGGAGATCGCGTCGTTGAAATCGCAGGTAAGGCAGTTAAAGATTTCCCGAACGGGAAAGAAATTGATACTGCCGTCGAGATGCTGCGTGGCAAGCCAGGCGAAGAAATTGAAGTCGGCATTCTCCACAGCGCCTCAAAAGAAGTCGAGAAGATCAAGCTGAAACGGGAACTGATTCAGCTCGAAACCGTTTTGGGATACTCCTACGAAGATGGAGCAAAATGGAATCTGTTCCTCGATCCAGAAAAGAAAATCGGCTACTTCAGACTGACTCACTTCACCAGCCGTAGCGCCGCAGAGGTCAAAGAAGCTCTGAAAACCCTGAAGAAAGAAGGGATGAAAGGGCTGATTATCGACTTGCGATTCAATCCCGGCGGATTACTGGAAGCAGCTGTCGAAATTTGCGATACGTTCCTCGACAAAGGCCTGATTGTCAGCACCGACGGTCGAAACAGTGCCTACCGTGCATGGAGCGCCAAAAGTTTCGGCACATACACAGGCTTTCCGGTTGCGATTCTGATTAACCGCTACAGTGCCTCGGCAAGCGAAATTGTCAGCGCTGCTCTGCAGGACCATGATCGCGCGATTGTGGTCGGTGAACGCAGTTGGGGAAAAGGGAGTGTTCAGGACGTCATCGATCTTGAAAACGGCAAGAGCGCACTGAAACTGACAACCGCGAGCTACCATCGTCCTAGCGGGAAAAACATTCACCGCTTCCCAGACTCAAAAGAGACGGACGAATGGGGAGTCAGCCCAAACGAAGGCTACAAAATCGAGTTCTCGCTTGATGAACTGCGAAAGTTCCAGGAAGACCGCCTGCAACGGGATATCGTCGGCAAACAACCACAAGGTGAGTTTGTAGATCGACAGTTACAGGCTGCTCGCGAGTATATCGAGAAAGCCATCAGCACGCCGGAAGAGAAGGAAAAGGCCCCGGAAGTAAAACCAGAAGAGGGCAAAGAAGAAGCCAAGCCAATGGAGAAAAAGGCGGCAACTTCAACTCGCTTCCCGTTGATCGCTGTCCCTAAGCGACCATCTGCGTGAGTCGTGGACTGTCTCAATAATCAATACGCTGAGCAATATCGCTGAGACAGCCCCGTTTCTTCCGCAATCAATTCAATGAAGTCACCACTGCCCGGCAGAGTTTCTGTAAAGAAAACGCTGTCGGGTAGTGTCATTTCAATAGATCTCTACGACGCTGCTTCCGTCGTTCCCGCGGCGGCGTTCGCACGATCTTCCCGAATCTCCCGAGCCCAGCGCCGATCGAGAACAAACGTTCCCGCAGGGATGAATGAACCAAGCAATTCCTCGAAGATGCGGCGAATCGACCATGATCTGGCAACGGCCGCAATCATCACGGCGATAACGTAGAGAACGAACAGCACACCATGAGCCATTCCGATAATCTCTACGAGTCGCGGTTCACCGGCCAAATACTTGACCGGCATCGCAACTCCAAGAAGCAATAAAAAAGAAACGCCTTCGAGCAGGCCGACCCCGCGAAGGAATGACAACGAATGAACCATAACTCAAAAACTCTTCTGTAACTTCTTCTGGAGTTAAGCTCGACTGCGGTATTGCCAATTGAAGGCTGAACCTATTCAAGCTGCGGGGGCATCGCGAGTTGATTTCCAAAGCTCTGATGCACGTTTCAACTGTTGCTGGAAAACGGATTTCAATTCGGCTTCCGTCGGAATGGAACCTTCCCGAACCTCGGTGAAATACCAGTTCCAGACCATCCCGCCAGCGAAAGTATACGCAAATGCAGCAGCGGCGTTTGCTGCCATTCCCACCCATGGGATGAATTTCAGACTTTCGCGAATCGCCAACTGCAAAGCGACCCGCCCCCCGATTCCACCTGTCACATGGGCAATTGTCTGAGCGTCGATCTTCTGCCGGTGAATCCGCGCAAGTTTATAAGCAAGATGGCTTTGCAATCCCATCACAACAGGAATATCCACCCAGGGAACCGGAATCGCAGCAGCAGTCGCTGCCAACGTACTCGTCCCGAGAATGACCGGCATTGCCTGATTCCAGGTGTAATCCTTCAATGGAGCGACAACTTCATCCAGTTGTCGAAGTGTTTGCCGATAACCTGCCGGCAGTTTCTCAATAACGGAGGCTTTCAATCGTGCTCCACCGAATTCCGGCTGTGTGAATCCTTCCTCCGGAGGCGTGATGTCGATTGGAACCGCGCGATCAACAAGTCCTTCAAAACGTTCGTATTGCTTCTGAATCGACCGCCTCAGATTGTCATCGATTCCTTCCGGCAACGGGAAAGCGGATTCATCGAACGGATCAATTTCCGGATGCTGCTGTCCGGGATAAGCCTCATGCAACGAAGTCAGCGCCAGAATCACTGGCCGTTCAGGCGATTCCTTACGAATTTGTCGCAGATAGGCCACTAAATCATTGGTTGCGTGATCCATCGCCCGAACAACAACGATCATCAACTGTGAGTCTTTTCCAAACTGTTCGAGTTCTTCCTGAGGATCGTACCCTACCTCCCCCAGTCCGCGAGTATCCAGGAAACTCAACAGCGGTTCGTTCTCATTCGGGAAATCGTATCGCGACGAAAACCGGGTCTGTGGGCGGTATCCGGTGCCCACTGTAATGTCATTCACACCGGTCAAATATTTGATGATGGAAGACTTCCCGCTTCCGGTCTTCCCGAAAAGCCAGATCAAAGGGACCGGGGCGAATTGAGCAAGCTCGCGCGCCGCCTGCAAATACTCGGCGTCCGACTGCTCTTTCGACTTGAAATAGCGTTTCAGTGAATTCCACATAGACCGATTTTCTGCAGGATTGGTCCAGGCACCGACATCAGGCGACAATGCCGAAGTCCCCAAACGTCAGGAAAAGACAGGCTGTTTCACTCAAAGTTTCCCATCCCCCGTCGTTCATATCCAGGAACCGGTTACTTTTCCACGAAATTTCCGGTTTCAGATTGCTCAATCAGGTGACTCCAGAATGAGAGATGGTTTTGAGACGATTGTTCAATTGAAAACCGGGACAATACCCGAGCGCGACCGGAATTCTGGTACTGCCTGCGAATTGCCGGATGATTCCAGACGTACTCAATCCCTTCCGCAAGCTCGACAGGGGATTTCGGGGGGACCAGCCATGCGGATTCCTGATGCACAACAATCTCAGGTGTTCCTCCCACATTCGTCGCAACAATTGGAACACCACACGCGGCAGCTTCCAGAAGCACTCGTCCGAGTGGTTCTTGACGGGCGGGGTGAATCAGAAGATCCAATTCCGGATAGACGGTCTCCATTTCTTTTCGCCACCCGAGACGTACCAATCGATCTTCCATCCGAGCCGCACGAAATATGCGAGTCAACTCTTCATCAAATGCAACACTTTCGTCTTTCGATGAATAACGTTGACCAATCAGAAGGATGTGTAATTGAGGTAAACGATCCCGCAGCAGGACCGCTGCCTGCGCAACATCATCCTGTCCTTTACGTAAACAAATCTGACCGATCACCGCAGCGAGAATCGCATCGGGCGGCAACCCAAGTTCTCTTCTCAACCATCCAGTTGGTTCAGAGGGAGAAAACTTATTGGAATCGATTCCATTCAGAATGGTCACGATGCGAGAGGGATCGACTCCCTGACTCACATGGAAATCGCGGGTTGCATTGGAAACAGCAATCAACCCTGCGTGCTGATTCAGATCACGAACAGCAGATTGAGAGAGTTTGATAATGTCCCGAAAATGGGCACTGGTCAGGCAACTTAACTCCGCCGCAATTCGCCCCAGCTTTCTCCCGGCAGAAAGACTGTTGGCATGAACCAGTCGCAGCTTTTCCGTTTGAATGATTGCGTTGAGATCCGCCACAAATTGCTTTGGATTCTCAGCGAGTTCCGTGAGTCCCAATGTGCGATACGAAAGCCCGGCACGTTGACATTCATCTCGCAGCGGACCACATTCTGGCCCCAAGATCACAGGTTCCAGTCTGGAACCTGACAGTTCGCCAGTCGCTTGCGATTTCATCAGTGATTCGAGCACAGCGAGCATTGAGAACTCGCCCCCATTCAACGACGGGTACTCAAAGAGAATCCCGATTTTCAGTGGTTGGCCAGAAGGGTTCAATTGCCACTCACAAACTGACGGTGTCCAACCTGTTCAAAGTGATGCAGAGCCTGTTCGAGCCGTTCTTTGATCTGAACAAGTCGCTCCCCTGATCGAACCTTCGATCCATCTTTTTCCTGAACGTAAAAGACGTCGATGACCTGATCGAAGTGAGTCGAAATCTTCGCCAGATCAGTCGAGAGGTTCAATTCGAATAAGGTTCTCGTCAATGTATACAACAATCCCGGGCGGTCGTGTGCGAAGACATCGATGATCGTTCTGGTGTCCGACGATTCATTGTCGATCTTCACCTGAGTCGGCAGGTC
>JBEBTF010000135.1:0-11012 GCA_040393865.1 Planctomicrobium piriforme
GAGCGTCTGGAAGTGAAACGTCATTCAAAGCAACCAGACAAAGAACTGGTGCGAACATCAATCTATGGACCGCTGCTCGATCTTCAGAAGCAGATCGACGAAGAACTGATTCGACGAAACCCCAACAACTCTCAGGTCCCTATCGACCGAGACCTTGTTCCAGACCGCTACCAGCAAATGGTCAAAGACTACTACGAACAACTCTCCCGCAAGCCGCAGCAATAAAGCTGTTCCAGAAAGAACTCCAGCGACGCGAACCTGACCTCCCCTTCCTCCCTCCTGAAGGATATTGAGATAGCTCTCTCTTCCAACTCAGGCAACCGCGTTTCCGGGAATCATTTCGATGGTTGAAAGCACTCACCGTGGCCGTATCGTGATCGCCGGAGGGAGCGGGTTTCTTGGTGTCTCACTGGCAACGCACCTTATCAACAAGGGCTGGGCGGTCACCATTCTTTCTCGCACTCCTCCGCGTTGTCGCGGACAGTGGACTCACGTGACTTGGGATGCACGCACGGTCGGAAACTGGAGCCACGTTCTCGACGGTGCTCAGGGGTTGGTCAATCTCACTGGGCGAACCGTCGACTGCATCAAGACTCCAGACCATCAGGATGAAATCCTGCGAAGTCGGGTTGAGTCCACCAGAGTACTTGGCCTCGCGGTTCGAGCAGTGAAAACACCGCCGCCAGTCTGGGTTCAGATGAGCACCGCGCACATCTACGGCGATCCTCCAGAAGTCGTGTGCAACGAGAATTCCGCATTCGGATACGGCCTGGCCCCATTCGTCGGTCAGGAGTGGGAACGTGAATTTGCGGAGAGCGTTCTGCCAACTCAGCGACAGGTGATCCTCCGCACGAGCTTTGTGATCGGGAACAATCGAGGAAACAACGGAGGCGCCTTAAAACGTTTGCTGACGTTGGTTCGACTCGGGCTGGGTGGCACCGTCGGTTCCGGAAAACAGGGGATGAGTTGGATTCACGAAACCGACATGAACCACATTTTTGAACGTGCACTGACAAACGAACAGATGCAGGGAGCTTACATCGCATCCTCGCCGAATCCTGTCCCGCAGCGTCAGTTCATGAAAACACTACGACATGTTGTCGGAATGCCGATCGGGTTGCCCGCCTTTTCATGGATGGTCCGTATTGGAGCCCCATTACTCATGCGGACTGACCCTGAACTCGCACTTTATGGTCGCTATGTCATCCCACAGCGACTTCAAGATGAAGGCTTCAAATTCCAGTTTCCAGATCTGGAAGCAGCGCTGCGAGATCTGTTGAAATCGTCGGCCAAGTAACGAAAACGGCGAATCATGTTTGCAGAGGCGACTACTTTCTGGCGTTGTAGCTCGTGATCAAGTTGCGATAGGCGGGGAGGTGATTCGAGAAGAGGGCCCCCAGCCCTTCAATGTCATTTCGCCAGTCACGATGCAATTCGCAAGCGACGCCAAACCATGTCATCAACTGGGCCCCGGCCGCTGCCATACGTGCCCATGCCGCATCACGAGTCGTCTTATTAAAGGTTCCTGACGCATCGGTCACAATGAAGACTTCATACCCTTCTTCAAGAGCCGACAAAGCAGGAAAGGCCACACATACTTCAGTCACTACGCCAGCGATCAGTAATTGCTTCTTACCGGTCGCCTTCACTGCCTTCACAAAGTCGTCGTTATCCCAGGCGTTAATCTGCCCCGGTCGAGCGATGTAGGGAGCGTCAGGAAACAACTCTTTCAATTCCGGAACCAAGGGACCATTCGGCCCACTCTCGAAACTGGTTGTCAGGATCGTTGGGAGCTTGAAATACTTTGCGGCGTCTGCCAAGGCGAGAACATTGTTCTTGAATTCATCAGGAGAAAAATCTCCAACAATATTGCACAGGCCAGACTGGTGATCGACCAGCAAGACAGCAACATCGTCCTTGTTCAAACGTCGATACTGAAAAGAAGCGCTCATTATGAATTCCATTTAGTACGAATGTGACCCAAGCATCGCCAAGGGACTTTCCCAACTTTCATTTGTTATATTTCATTCGTTATAGCGGTGGAATTCATTGTGTATAGATGCATCAGCAGAATCGGAATCGGTACGTCCTTTCGCTTCAAACTAAAACACAAAAGCACTGCAAAACGCTCCGCAAAAACGTTCGCATCTTCACTCCAGCATCATTTCCACACAGGTCTGCCTACGCACAGATGCCGTTCTTTCCGCCCTGATTCCACGGAAAAATCAGAGAGCCTGTTGAAACTGGGCTTTTCAACGCGTTTAAGAAAATCGATCATGAAATGGAATCTTCGTGCCTGCTGACCACTCTGAAGGAGTGAAAGCAGGACCGAATCAGAATCGACAGGACGGAGAGGATGACATGCGCCCCGATTGGCTCAAGCCGCGTCAACACTTGTCTGCCTCCCAGGATTCCGCAGTCTGTTCGATCTTTGAAGCACTGGCCTGGATGGCCGGATTTCTGTTTGCGCAGGCAATCGTTCTTTCTGCAGTTCTGATCATTCTCTATACCAGTTCGTTCGGGTTCACGTGGCCCCATCAACAGGAACTGGTGAACTGGATTCTCGACACCGATCTGGATCGTTCTTTTCTCCTCATCGGAACACCAGTCCTTGGAGCAGTCTTTTTGCTCTTGCCGCTCATCCGCTGGAGAGAAGGACGCAACTACCGCGAACGGATTGGCTGGAGGACACCCACTCTCGACGAATTTGTCATTTCACTGGCAACAGTCTGTCCCATCGCACTGATCGGGAATTTGCTGTACGAAGTGACAAATCTCTGGTGGCAAGGCGAAGAGGTTGTGGTTTGGACTTCTGCATCAGCGATCCGCCAAACGTCCCTTGAGCACTTATACTCCACCTTTCACGGGGTCCCCTACCCGATCCTGATTGTTGCCATGGCACTCGCCCCTGCGTTTTTGGAAGAACTTGTTTTCCGTGGAGTTCTTGGGCGCAGACTGGTTGGTCGGTACGGAGTCGTCACTGGCGTTCTCCTCTCCTCCATCTGCTTTGCCGCAGTCCATGGATCACTGCCGCACGCCATTGCGACGATCCCCGTGGGAATCCTGTTACATCTTCTTTACCTGCAGACCGGAACAATCTGGGTTCCGGTGCTTGTCCACTTCGGGAACAACCTGCTCGCTGTGTCACTTGTCCATTTCAAACTGCAACAGCAACCAGCGGTTTCCCCAGCTTTGGTGCTGACGATGAGCGTCTATCTCCTGATGATGCTGGCCCTCTTGTCAGTCCGCACTCACGAATGGCGGGTCAGAAACCAACAGACAACAATTTGAAGAACAGTTACTGATTCAGACCTGAAATGCCGTCTGTCGGTACTGAATTCCTCGGAGTGTTCCCCTCTTCATC
This sequence comes from Planctomicrobium piriforme, assembly GCA_040393865.1. Taxonomy (GTDB): domain Bacteria; phylum Planctomycetota; class Planctomycetia; order Planctomycetales; family Planctomycetaceae; genus Planctomicrobium; species Planctomicrobium piriforme_A. The sequence continues at coordinate 3,365 of JBEBTF010000135.1, forward strand.
GCACAGGCAAGTTCGCCTCTCAACCGGGCGTTAAAGACTGAAACCAAAACAGGTTACAAATCGCCATCGCCGTACATCCCAGCAGATCATCCGATCACATTTTCAGATGAAAGAGTCGAATTCCCCAGTTTTCTCGCCCAACTCATCGTACGATTTGATGCAGACACTTCGATTTACAACGGGAGGGGAAGATGGCACTTCGACACGACCTCGAACAGCAGTTGTCCTGGTTGTCTCAGTCATCAACCACGATGCCGACCACCGTACAGATCACGGATGCAAATGGAATTGAACTCAGACTGGAACTGGTTCGCCTTGAGTCCATGAGCTGTGCGTTCTCGGAACTGGTTCTGTTCGTACCACAACTGACCAACGCCGCGTTTGATGTTCTGAAACGCTGGGCGGATGCTTTAAGTCAACGAGTCCAGTATCTCATGGAAAAGATCGGCATGCTCGAAGTCGATCCGACTCAAGGGCAAGTTCTGGTCCGATCACTTCCACCGCATTCAACACCGGCCGGGCTGCAGTATTATGAAGTCCTGCTCTCGCGAACCGGGAACGGCACATTCTCATTGCGAAGATATCGATCCATCACTGGTCAACCAGGACGAGACCCCGTTGAGATTACGGTCACAAACGAGGTTCTCTTCAAATTGGTAGACGATCTGATGGAAACGATCCCAACTGGCCCTTGATCATCCAGTTTGAAGCCGCCTGAAACCGGCTCTGGCACAGGCAATTCGTAAAACGAAACAGGGGGAGCAATTCCCCCCGGATTGCTCCCCCTGCACATCAAACCGATCGAGTCAATCGGTCGAGTCTGATTAATCAACTTCTACTATTCATTTGTCGCATGGCTGCTTGGTGCGGCAACGAAAGTTTCCATCGTTTCAACCGATGAGAACAGATAGAGCCGCCCCTTGAACCAGACTGCATAATCCAGCGACCCTTCCAACGCATCCCCGGTCAGAGCTTCGTGAATCACATCACCACATGAGTTCGCAGGAGCATACTTCGCAGGTTCTGCTTCAAACTTTTCCATCGCTTCCTTGGAAGAGAAGTTGTAGGTGTAGTCATTGTAGACCACTTCGAAGTCCGGTTTAGAGTCAACAAGATCGCGCTGATCTCGCAATACAACCGGGCAGAAGCCTTTCAATCCAGTCATATTCTTTCGAGCAGCAATCCGTTCAAACTTTGACTTAGGATCGCTCTGCTGAGCTGGTTTCTCTTCACTCGGCGGAGCAGGCACTTCGATTGAATTGGGCTTCAACGCTGGTGTATCAGGAACCGGAGGGGCCATCGACAGTTTCGGCAGGCTCTCCTCCGATGGAAGCTCCAATGTTGGAACCTTCATCTCTTTTGGAGCTTCTTCTGGAATCGGCAGTTGATCTGCTGGTTTCGCAGCTGTGACGGCAGGAGGAGCAACCGGCTGCAACTTCAATGTTGGGACATTCTGAAGTTGAACCTGCGGAGAATCGACCATTGCAACCTGTACCGGTGCTGGTGTCTGTGTTGCAACCGGTGGAGCTGCAGCTGGAGCCGCTGGCATTGCATCCGGCACCTTTGCAGGCAGGATGGCAACATCAGCATCAAGTGTCAGTCCAGTGTAAGGCTTCTTCACTTCCTGAGCCGCAACAGCTGGCTCCGTTGGCTTAGCCGCTGTCGACTTATCAGCTGGGAACAGGTCTGCGAACGGATCTGCTGACTTCGGAGCAGCAGCTGCAACTGATGGAGCTGCTGGCGGAGTTACAGATGGGGTCACAGCTGGAGGCACAGATGGACTGGCTGATGGTGCCATCCCTTCTGGAGCTGGTGGGAGGATACTCGCCACCGGCTTCTGAGATTGAATTCCCCCTGCTGGTTCGCCTGGAGCAATCCCCGGTACTGGCGGCAAAGCCTGAGGTTTGATTTCCAGTGTTGGCATACTGTTGCTGGCAGACAACGGTGCCGGCGGAACCAGTGGAGAAACAACAGGAGCCTGGTACGAAGGCTGAACAGGTGGTGGCGGAGCTTGAACGGTTTTCGGCTCTCCCTGCATAATCATTTTCAGCTCAGGCAGATTCTGAAGCGGCGGAAGCTGAACCCCCGGAGCCGGTGGCGGCGCGATTCGCGTCTGCTGGCTCAAACTTGTCCCCCCCTCTGGAGCAGGTGGGACATGATCCACAATCGGGTTAACCGATGGCGAAGGATGAAACAACCCCGGTTGCATCGCAGCTGGTGGAGCTGAAGGAATCCCCGGAATCTGGCCAGGTGTCACTCCTGTCACACCTGGGGCCGGTGGAGGCGACGGATACTGTGACGCCTTCGGATAGTCCATGCCCGGATCGACTGGAGCTGATGTTCGTCCTCGGAAGACGCGTCCTACGCGACTCAGAATCCCAGGTTCCGTCTGTTGAACATCAGACTGGTATTGAACCGTCTGGTACTCACCACGACTGGCGTGAATTGGCTTGCTGTGATTCGAAGGCTCGGAGGCTTTCTGAATCGGCATCATCTGAGCAGAATTCACAGGAATCGGCTGCAAAGCCAACGGTGCCTCGACAGGCAGCATTCCCGGTGCATTCCCGGAAGCAGTGGCCCCCGAAACTGGGGACATTGACTGTTGAGCAACCACGGAACCCGACAGGGAACACACAGCTGTCCCAGCAATCGATGCCAGCATCAGCGGACGAGTGGTTCGAATCAGGCGTCGATAGAGAGTCATCTTTTTACTGCTCCCTTATGAACAAACGCTGGTTACGTTGTCCATGGAAATGCCAATTTTCTAGCCAGCTATTCCCGGTTCCTCTCTGGATGTCTCGAACATTCAATCGAGTCACCAGACATCAGCGGATTTCCGCATTCACTTCAAATGTGCCCAAAGAAGACACATGCACTTGGTAAATGCTGCAAATCCACGAAGAGAAACGCAAAAAAACTGGATCTGTTCGAATTCATCCCTGTACCGTTCAACAGAATTCCATCACTCTGGAAGTCTGAAAAACTCAGGACCGGTCTGGCAGTTCGTAACTACAGTCGGAGTCACGAGTCGCCATCCTCCGAGGCCCCCCCTCGGCGAATTCTCGAAACAATTCCTACAGCCGGTTTATCCGGCGGCTTTGGAAATATCGGCGCACTGATAAGATGCAGATAAAGGACTGATGGCTATTCTCAATTGATTCGATCCGAAGATCGAGACCATGTCATACAGTCGAAAACATCAAAAAACTCAACACAACCTACCTGGTTTGCCATGAATCAACCGATCGACACGACTTCTCAGCAGCCCATCAGGGTGATCGTTGTAAATCAAAGCCGCCGCTGGCTGGTCACGCTTTTGATCTTAATGTTGCTGGGATCACTCTTTGTGAACCTGACCCTGTCGGCCATGAAGTCCGACTTCACAACGGAAACCAACGCACCTACCGAGAAGTTCCATTCCGGCGACTCTGCGGCAAGCAACAAGATTGCCAGAATTGTCACCGATTTCACGATCATGCCCCCACATACTGATCGCCTGCTGAAGATCGTGGAGCATGTTCAGAAGAAAGATGATGTGAAGGGCGTTGTGCTGGTCATCGATAGCCCTGGAGGATTGGTCTCAGACAGCCATGAGATTTACCACAAGCTGCTGAAGCTGAGCGAGAAGAAGCCCATTCATGTCTATATGAAAGGGATCGCAGCCTCTGGCGGGTATTACATCGCCATGGGAGCCGGAGAAGGTGCCCCGATCTATGCCGAACCGACAACATGGACCGGTTCTATCGGCGTTATTATGCCACGTTTTGATGTCAGTGAACTGGCGAACAAATTCGGCATCAAACCAGACTCACTCGCAACCGGCCCTCTCAAAGATACATTGAATCCATTGAAAGAGCTGACTGGGGAAGAAAGAAAAGTCTGGATGGCAATTCTGGACGATTCTTTCAACCGATTCCTGAAAGTCATTGATGACAGCCGGGCCAACCTGAATATGGATCAGGTGAAAGCACTGGCAACCGGTCAGGTTTATACCGCTCAACAAGCCCTTGATCTGGGACTCATCGACAAGATTGGTTACGAAGAAGATGTGATTGCCGCGCTGAAAGAAAAGCTCGGTCTGACATCAGCAAAGGTCGTCACCTATGAATCCCAGAAATCATTGGCCGAACTTCTTGTTGGAGCTCAAGCCGCTTCTGCTCCAACAGATCCGCTGACACGCCTCCTCGACGCCAATGTGCCGCGCGCCATGTACCTGTTCGGGTGGCCGACCACGCCAGCTTACATGTCGACTTATTAAAAGTCTGAGGACATTCATCAGTCTCGAAAACAAAGTGACCTCGTCGTGGTGTTCTTTTAAGAACGAATACGACGAGGTCACTTTTGTATTTCAGCAACGGATTTCTAATCCGACGGTCAGTCGATTCCGACGGTCAGCTTATCAGCCTCCCAGGTTCATTTGGCGTCTCAACTCTTCCAGTTCGGAATCAACGCGATTTGGACGCGAATTCGTCACCGAAGCGAGTGTCGAGTCCACAAAGGAGGGGGCTCCACCTCCATTTGTGACTTCAGTTTCTCCCCGCATCTCTTTCAGACGACGACATGCATCGGCGACTCGCGCTTGTAATGCTGACAGCATCGTCTGCAGGTGATCGCGCGTGCCGATGGCAGCCTGAAGCTGTTGTTCCAGCCCGGCGATCAAGTCTTCGACTTCATACTTCCGTTCCAGACACTCACGCGCAATGCTCTCCTCGCTGGACTTCAAAGCATCCTGTGCCCTGCTGACCCAGCGTGCGATTTCGAGTCGATGCTCGGAGATTTCCGTCTCGAGTCTGGTGACGTTATTAACCGCAGTGCGAACGCAGCGTTCCGCCCCAGCGACACCTTCCTTCATTTCACCAAGAATTTCTTCAAGTGCATGCAACGGATTATCGCAACGTGTCAGCAGAGAGCTGAGATTACAGGTGACGATATCCGTTAATCTGCTGAAGTATGCCATATCAATCCTCAATCCCCACCAAACCAGTGACGCCCTGTTCCGCAAGCGGCAATCATCGCCTTCGCCGCCACCACACCGTGACGCACCTTTGAGTCATCATCTCAATCAACAAAAGCTCTATCAATAAAACGAGACCGGTCAGATCTCGGCCAATTCATCTGCCGAAAGATTCCTGCTCCATCGTAAAATACAAGAGCAACAGGAATCGGCTCAAAATCAACCCGATATTTCCTAAACGTTTCGTAATGTTTTCCGGATCAAAAATGTCGTCAGGAAGCTCGTTTTTCGTAAAGTCAGCCCGCTGGTACAGGGTCACATGATACCCCCACACAGTCTAAGTTGAACCAACTTCGTCGCTTGGAGCCATTCCTCTCGATCGCAGTTTGTCGGCGAGTTTCTCCCTCGCAAGTCTCAGGCGGCTTTTACAGGTCGCCAATGGAACATCCATAATTTCGGCAACTTCCGACAGGCTCAATTCGGAAAAATGGTGCAGCAGAAATGTCTGCCGCTGATCTTCAGGGATTTCTGCCAGCAGTTCGTCCATCAACCCATTGAATTCACGTTGTTCCAATGCGAATTCCGGTGGGCGGATCTCGTCTGCGATTCGTGCAAGCAGGTCGTCTTCCGCGTCTCGCTGCCGAACCAGTGACTTCACCAGTGCATTGTTCGACTGTCGCCGGACATTGTCGATCAAAAGATTTCTGGCAAGCCGAAAAAGCCACCCTCGAAACCGTCCCAAAGTCAGATAATCCCATGCGTGATTATGAACTTTGAGCAGTGTTTCCTGAGCGAGATCCTCGGAAAGCTGCAAATCACGAGTATTTCGCATGAAAAAGCCAATGAGAACTCCCTGATAGCGTTCAACGATTTTGGCAAATGCCTCATCATCGCCAGATTGAACCCCAATCATGAGCTCGTCATCGGTCATAAATCGCCAATCACCTTGAGAGACGTAAAATTCTTCAGGAACCCGACCTGACAATGGGCCAGACAATCGGATCTACAACACTGGGACACGCACAAGGATCCATGCAAGTTGAAATATAGGCGATTCGGAGGGCCTCAAGCAATTTCCAAATGCAATCCGTTCTTTATGGCAAGTCTTTGTGTCAGGTTTGACCAGAAGCTGGGGAGCGCAGGGGGCAGTCTCACACCGATTTCGATATCATTCGCTATAATTTGAAATTGCCGCTGGCGGATCTCATCAGCATATCACGTTTCCGCGCCGAAAGTTTGTATTGAACTGACTTTTCGACGACGAGCAGCGTCATAGGTTCCTGAAATCTGAATCGAGATTTTTAAAGCATTTTGATTTTCACTTTTTGCCATTTGATTTCCAATGCCGTCATCGACTCCATCACAGCTTGCTTATGGCCGCACCGGCCTCCTTTCACTCAGCGATGTGCAGGACTCGATCCTTCAGGTGCATGCCGCTCCTGCATCTCTGTCGATGCCCGAGCAAGCAATTCGCAACGCGTTCGATGAACCGATCGAGTTCCCGGAAATCACGAGTGCGATCCTTCCCGATGACACGATTGCTGTCGTCGTGGAAGTCGACACACCGATGTCGGACTTGATCTTCGCGGAATTGTGGCGACGCTTGGAACAGCATGGCGTCTCCCCGGAAAATGTCACGATTGTGCAACCAGCTGTCTGGAAGTCAGTCACTGGAATTGACCCGCGAGGGAAGCTGCCTCAAGCAATTCAAGACGCAATAAAACTGCACCGGCACGACCCGACGGACGAAAAAGGGTGCGCCTACCTCGCATCGACTGCCGGAGGCGAGAGAATTTACCTCTCTCAACTTCTGACCTTTGCGGATGTGGTCATCACGATCGGGCCCGTCGAATTCGATCCTGTTCTGGGAGTCAAAGGGGGAGCGAGCAGTCTTTATCCGGGATTGTCTGACCTGGAATCGATTCGTCGTTCCCAAGGGCAAGGACACGAGGAACTTCGCCCACAAGATCCACGACCATTCCGCGAATTTGTCGACGAAGTCGGCTGGCTGCTGGGACTTCAAATTTCCATTGCTGTCATCCCCTCCGGGACAGAAACTGGGAGTTCGATTCTCGTCGGGCAATCCGATGCCGTTCTCAAACAAGCTCGCAAGCTGATGGAATCCAACTGGATCATCCATTCCACAGAACGAGCAGAACAGGTGCTGGTGACAGTCCCGGTCGATGCCAATGGACACGGCTGGGATCAGGTCGCCGCTGCCGTCGATTCAGGCAGACGCCTCGTCGAACGCAATGGGCGGATCATCGTACTTTCGCAAATCGATGCCCTCCCAGGGCCGGGGCTTGAGATTCTGAAATCTGTGCGCGAGCCGCGAGAAGCCTTGAGACCGATCCAGAAAGCAAACACTCCAGACCTGATTGCCGCATCGCGTATCGCTGCCGCGGCAGACTGGGCCAATGTTTCACTTCTCAGCAAACTCGATTCCACAGTCGTTTCTGACCTCTTTATGATCCCATTGGAATCCGAGACGGAAGTGCTGCGACTGATTGGCAGTGGGGCAGATACTGTCATCATCGAAGGAGGACAGCACACCTTCGTACAAAGTGTGATCTGATCCGGTTCGCGAGTGGACGTTCACGATTGAACGTGGCGGTTACTGACAGACGGCTTTAGCGTGCTAGAGCACCTTGCGAAATGATTTCCACACTTCCGCCACGCGGCGAGTTGCGTTTC
>JBEBTF010000136.1:0-10833 GCA_040393865.1 Planctomicrobium piriforme
ACCAGAACCCCCAACTTGGTCAATCCTGTAATCTGATCAACAGGCAGACGAGTCTGGGCCTTCAATGTGCTGCCTTCCGATCCGATGGCAAATCCGAGATAAGAGATTTTCAGATTCAGATTATCGATGGCCGCTGGGTTGATCATTATAGGCGACTCTTCAAATTTCGAAGAGACCTTCAAGGCGCGTCCCGCCAGTCCTGCAACATCCATCAACACAACAAAATTCGCTTTCGGCATCAGACCTGAGCGATACTTTTCAATCTTGTTCGACTTCTGATTCTCGATGGATGACAGCATCGATCTCATCAACTGACGACCGCCACCGATGGTCGAAACCACTTGGTTATCGAGATAGACCGATCGGGAAACCATGCCCTCTGGCCCGAACATCAGATCCTGAACCTTGCTGGAGACTTTACCGGCTTCGTCGGCATCGGCATACACCTGCTTGACGGTGAAGATGTCTCCCTTGCGATTGCCGTATTCTTCAGCATCGGTTTGAATCGTCGTCACCTGCTTCACAGCATCAGTTGAGAACGACCCGATCTTCTCCTGTGATTTACGAGTAAACTCTTGCATCTTCTCAATCGGAGTTACTGTCGTCAGTGTTACTCCTCGCATGATTTCAGCCGTCGAATCCACCACATCAAATGCTGTGACCACCGCTCCGAAGTTCAGACCTTCAATGTCCTTGACCAGTTCCTGAGCGGCATTTCGCTTCTCATCGCCCAGCTTCAGCATGGCCTGTGATGCACTCACCCCATACTTCATCAGCTCTTTCATCTGTCCGCTGATCCCGTAATACAGCGGCCAGTTCGCAGGCAGACGGGCCAGATTATCTAAGGCATCCTGCTGATTCTCAGCCAGAAATTTCGCGGCACCGGAACCAGGAGTGAACTCCACGAATTGGTCAAACGCAATTTCCGTGTCCGTCAGTCCGACAGAAAGCGACACTGACTCGGCGTCTTTCATTCCACTGAAGAACGCTTCAGCAAGAGTTCCGTAAAGCTGAGCGATTGCTTCGAAATCAACGCCCCCTTCCGGCTCCATGAATCGGAGTGTCCCCAGGCTTTCGAGGACTTTCTCCTGCATCAGTTCCACTTCTTCGGCGTAGACCGTGGACAGGTGCCGGACATTCACGAAAACAGACAGATCACCTGCCGGTAACCGATTCGGATTAGCTTCCGTCAACAGCGATGCAAAAGTCTCACCTTCAACAACAGAAGGGAGAGTTTCATCGTTGGTGTACAGCACCCAGTTTTTCTGTACCTGAGTCTGCATCGTCGCTGCGAGGGCGGCCACCATGTCTTCAGCACGAATCGCAGGAATTGCGAAGACAATCTTCGGTGCTGCTCCCTTCTCAGCATAGACAGCAACATACCAGTCACGGGAAGGGTCTACACCAGTCAACCCTGGGTTAGAGATGACTTGTCCCAGCACCGTTTCCTGTTGCTCCTGAAAGACTGCTCCAACACCCGGCTGGACTTTCTCGATGATCTGAGCCACCTTTTCGAAAGTCCGATCCGGTTCGCTCAGGCGAATCACGACGCCAACATCTTTTCTGAAATACGCAAGCGGGTTCTCTTGTGCCGCTGCATCAACAGCCGTCCATAACGTGAACAGCACAGTAAGAAACGCAGACGTAAACCGCATTGTGATATCCGTTTGATTGAATTCGACTGGGACGTGAACAGGGATGACAGACAAGAGCATGAATCGGATCGATCGAACCGGACTCTCATCTCTGATACTCCGTCTTTGCTTTTCCGCGAAAAATCGCGTCATTTAAGACAGCATCATCAGTGACGTGCACTCTGCTCCTCGATTGAGGCTCATTGTTCACCCTCGCCCCGTGTTGTGTCAAATGTATGTGCATACCGGACAAGACGTAATCGGAGCAGAACAGGTGTGCGCCGGCCTGTCAGTTTCCAAAACCATCGTCGCCATTAACAACGAAGCCGCGTCCTCAGTTCACTGAGAACACGGCTTCGATCAAGCTGCCTCGACTGGTGTCTTCCCGTTATTTGCTGCCCGCAGCTGCCTCGACGTTATCTGAAAGTGGAACCTGACTGGAGTGTTTCAGGTAAGCGATCAGGTCACGAATCTGGGTTTCGTTCAGCGGTTGCAATAAGCCTTCCGGCATCGGAGAAAGAGAAGTTGGTTTCATGACCTCAATTTCGTCTTTGTTGATCGTCAGTTTCTCGGTGAGAGCCTGCAATGTGATGGTTCGTTCCGTCTGACCAGTAATCACGCCGTTCAGAACACGACCATCTTCCATTACCAGAACCGTCATCCGGAAATCTTTGTTCACAACAGCGCTCGGGTCGATAATGTTCTCCAGAAGATAGTGAAGATCCGATCGGTTCGAGCCGGTGATGTCCGGGCCAACAAGTGTGCCTTCCCCATACAATCTGTGACACTTGGAACAGGTTGCATTAAATAGAGCACGACCATGTGTGAGGTCAGCTTTCGCAAGAACTTCGTCAGTCAACTTCTGTTTGAGTTCAGCAATCAGATTCTTCTTGTCCTCTGGGGAATCTCGCAGTTCTCCCCAGACATCGACTGTGAGTTTGCTGATTTCTGGATTCTCCAGACTGTGCAACTGCCGAACATGAAACGAAGTCAAAGCACTGCGAGGAATTCCGCCAGCCTCGATCGTTTTCAGGAGAGGAAGCGCAAAGGAAGGACGAGACACAAGGATGGAGATGATCTGCGGACGGTCAGGAGCAACAAATGTGAAGTAGGCTTTTGAAAGATGCTCGCCAATTTTCGGATCATCGAACAACGCCAGCCCTTGAGCCGCGACGACATTCAGATTGCGAATTCGAACCGTTTTCTCGCAAATCTGACGCAAATCTTCAGGCTTGTTATCAATCAAGGTTTGGAGCGCCGATTTTCGCGCGTCCATGGTCGCCATTTCATCGAATACAATCTTCTTCACTTCGTCCAGAGCGCGCCCGTCACCAAAGACAACGCTAATCTCGCGTGCAGGTGTGACGCGGTCAGCATCCTGACTGGATGTGATCGCAGCGAAGAGCTTCGTCCAGTTCTCTGGAGCTTTTGCCTTCCGCCATCCCCGCATCGCATCCGTCATCCCGGCGATGACTGCGTTCTGAAACTCAGCAGTCTGCTGTTTCGATGCAGCAGCCCCCAGCAATTGATTCAGTGGAGCCGGGTTGTTTTCGACATCTTCAGTCATTCGTCGAGTGATCAAATTCAAAGTCAGCGGCAACTTGCAGTTCTCTGCAACCTTCACCAGCGCTTCAAGGTTCGAATCTGCGACCGGAATCAGGCCATACCAGATCATCAATGGAAGGTTGTGGTCTTTTGCGTCTTCTGCGTGCTGCACCAATGGCAATGCCAGAGCAGCTCGGTCGGCGACTGGCAACCGCTGAAGTGTGGAAGCGAGAGCAAGTCGAACAAGACCTGATTTGTCGTGCTGAGCCAGTTCGATCAGACGGGGAAGCAGTTTTTTTGCCTGCTCGCTGACATGTTGTGTCAGAACTTCAGGGTGTGGGACGGGACCATTTGGACCATCGAGAATCCACTTATCGGTCAGCAGACGAACGCCCCAGGTGCGGATCGCTTCATCCTGATCATTCAACAACTGCGTCAGGAAAGATTCGGAGCAGCCATTCACGACATACAGGGACAGCAATGCACGAACTCGGACAACACGGTCTTTGCTCTCGCGAACCAGTTTCAGTAATCCTTCTCGCGCATCACCGAGATCTTTTCCTTGATCCTGACGATCTGCCAAGACGATTCGGGCCTGACGTGTGAACCATTCGTTGTCATGAAGGTGCAGGTTTACCAATTCCTGATCGGACTTCTCAGCGAGATTGAACTTCCCAGAAAACTTTGGCTTTCCATAAGTAATCTTATAGATCCGGCCACTGGTGCGATGAACTCCATTGTGTTCATGGCACTCGCCTGTATCGCTCCAGTCGACGATATAGACGCCCCCGTCTGGACCATATGTCACTTCGATTGGACGGAACCAGGTATCACTGCTCAACACCAGATCTTTACCGTGGCGAGCAACGTAGCCTCCCCCTTCCCGCTCCAGATGTTCTGTATTCAAACGACGGCCATGCATGTTGATCATGTAGAACCGATCACGATGCTCTTTCGGCCAGTTGTCTCCGAGATAAACCATGCCTCCGGTATGGGCATGCCCTCCCCCTAGATCATTTGCGGCCCCATCGCGAGACGCCTGCCATGGTTTGCCGGTGTCGAAGTGCCAGTGATCTGCGTGGTGGTCAATCAGTTTGTAAGAACGGGGATTCGGGTCGAGACCGGTATGGCGGTCATAGTGTCCTCCTGGAATCACGTGCCAGAAGTGGCCGTTTACCGTATTGATGAAGAAGAGTTCGCCCAACGAATTCCAGTCATGCCCCCAAGGATTCGTGGTCCCGGTGACAAGTGTTTCACAGGCTTTCGTCACAGGATGGTATCGCCACATTCCACCCCAGAGTGGAACTCGGGCTTCGTCAGGAGTCCCTGGGACACCGATCAACCCGGGACAGGTTCCCCCACAACGACCATAGAGCCAGCCATCCGGTCCCCAGCGAAGTCCATTGGCGAAATTGTGAACACTATCTGTTCCGACAGTGAAGCCATCCAGAACGACTTGAGCCGGACCATCCGGAACGTCGTCTCCGTCACGGTCCGGAATGAAAAGAACCTTGGCAGGACACATCAGCCAGACACCGCCACGACCGACTTCGATACTGGTCAGCATCTGCAGGGTGTCGATAAAGACTTTTCGGGAGTCGAAAACCCCATCCCCGTCAGTATCTTCCAGAATAATGACACGATCACGCAGGCCCAGATCGAACCGCAGCTGGTTGTCTCCGTACGTATAATTCTCTGCCACCCAAAGTCGGCCCCGTCCATCCCACGTCACAGCAATGGGGTTCTGAACAACGGGTTCCGCAGCGGAGAGTGTTGCCACAAATCCATCTGGAACAGTGAGCTTTTTGATGGTCTCTGCAGCCGGTGTAGCAACTGCCTTGGCGTCTTCCCCGGAATTGTAAACTTCAGGAAAATTTTCGGCCTGAGCGACCGCCGCCGTAAGGCACAAGCAACAGATAAGCAGATATCGAAACACGGGCGAAAACTCCATATTCAACCATCGAGATTGTCTGATACGAGAGTGACAGATTTTCGTTCCAAACGCCAGCAAGTTTCACACTGGTCGCCACGTCACACCGAAAAGAAAATTTCGCAACACAAATCAAAACAGAGACTTGCAGCAACAAGGCAATCTGATTGCGATTGTCAGTACCTGAAATGCAATGAATGGCACGACGACAACGATTCCAAGCGGCGAACCGAAAATCTGAGCAGGAATCCGAGAGGTGCTCCCTGTCCAGATGAAGAAATTAAGCTTTCTTTACATTTTGAAATCGGAGTCAAACCGGCGATCACTGCCGGGAAAAAGGAGATCCTTCCCAAGTGGGGTTCAGAACATCGCCAAGCCTGCTAAGATATTCCCTTTGAGCCTGAAGTTCCATTTCCGCAAGCTTACCCCCACAGTCTTGCCAAAGGGCTTTTTCCGGCCAGACACAGCAGACGCGGTATACCTTCCAATTTGAAATGACTGAGCCCAGGACAGGATGCGGAACCTGAATCTCGATTTGCAGACCGCACTCAATCGAACATTAAGTTACCGAACATATCGTTAAGTGCTCTCACGGGCAGCTCCTGAAATTTCCAGTTGCAGAGAACGTCAATATGGCCACTGATGAAGTCGTCAACAAGATGGACAAAATCGCGAAGACCTCGGTCGAAGGGCTTCGGGAAAGCATTGATCCCGTTGAACTGGAAGAATGGTACGACTCGCTTGAAGACGTTCTCCATCGCTACGGACCAGAACGAACTCAGCAGTTGCTCGTTCGTCTCCGTGAACGTGCATATCACCGTGGCGTCATGATTCCGTTCATGGCCACCACGCCATATGTCAACACAATTCCGGTTTCGTCACAGCCTCGCTATCCAGGCAATCACAGCATCGAAAACCGGATCAAATCGATCATTCGCTGGAACGCAATGGCGATGGTCGTGCGAGCCAACAAAAAGACTGACAAAGCCGGAGCAGTCGGGGGGCACATCTCGACTTACGCGTCTGCAGCAACGCTATACGAAGTGGCCTATAACCACTTCTTCCATGGTCGCACTGCAGACCATACCGGGGATATGGTGTACTTTCAGGGACACGCATCTCCAGGGATGTACGCTCGCGCCTTCCTTGAAGGGCGTCTCGACGAAAGCCATCTGGAACACTTCCGTCAGGAGGCTGTTCGTGGGCAGGGTCTTTCATCGTATCCACACCCATGGTTGATGGAAGATTTCTGGCAGTTCCCAACCGTATCCATGGGTCTGGGACCAATCTGCTCGATCTACCACGCCCGATTCCTGCGATACATGCAGAATCGCGGCCTGCTCGACACCTCGAAATCCCGCGTCTGGGCGTTCCTTGGGGACGGGGAAATCGACGAGCCAGAATCACTGGGCGCAATCACACTTGCTTCCCGTGAACACCTGGACAACCTGACCTGGGTTGTGAACTGCAACCTGCAGCGTCTCGATGGTCCGGTCCGCGGAAACGGCAAGATCATGCAGGAGCTCGAAGGCGCCTTCCGAGGTGCTGGCTGGAACTGCATCAAAGTCGTCTGGGGAAGCGAATGGGATGCTTTGCTCTCCCGTGACTTCAACGGCAAGCTCATCAAACGGATGGGCGAAATCGTCGACGGTCAGTTCCAGAAGTACGTCGTCGAAGGGGGCGCTTACATCCGTCAGCACTTCTTCGGTTCAGATCCGGAACTGCAGGAACTGGTTGACCAGTTGACCGATGAGCAGCTTGAGAAACTGCGTCGCGGTGGCCATGACCCGGAGAAAGTTTACGCCGCTTACAAAGCTGCTACCGAACACACCGGCGCACCGACCGTCATTCTCGCAAAGACCATCAAAGGATACGGACTCGGAGAAGCTGGCGAAGGGCGAAACATCGCTCACAACAACAAGAAAATGAACCAGGAAGAACTTCAGTACTTCCGCAAACGGTTCAACATTCCACTGAGTGAAGCCGAAGCCGAGAAGATTCCGTTCTTCCGCCCTGCACCGGACAGCGAAGAAGCGGTTTACCTGCAAGCACGCCGCGAACAACTCGGCGGCTACGTGCCAGCTCGTAAGCCAACAACCGAGCGATTGGACACGCCAGATCTGGACGACAAGTCATTTGCCCGACAGTTGAAAGGAACCGAAGGCAAAGGGGAAGTCAGCACGACCCAGGCTTTCGGAGCCATCATTCAGGGACTGATGCGACACAAAGTCCTCGCCGACCGTATCGTGCCAATCATTCCGGACGAAGCACGTACGTTCGGGATGGAGTCGATGTTCAGCACGTTCGGGATCTACAACAGCCAAGGCCAGTTGTACGAGCCAGTCGACCGCGTCAATGGCAGCCTGATGTATTACAAGGAAGCCAAAGACGGTCAGATCCTTGAGGAAGGGATTAACGAAGCAGGAGCCATGAGCTCGTTCGTTGCTGCAGGGACCGCCTACAGCAACCTGAACATGAACATGATTCCGTTCTACATCTACTACTCAATGTTCGGGTTCCAACGTGTTGGTGACCTGATCTGGTTGGCAGCCGACAGCCGCGTTAAGGGCTTCCTCGTTGGAGGAACTTCCGGACGAACAACGCTGAACGGGGAAGGTCTCCAGCACGAAGACGGTCATAGCCAGTTGATTGCGACAACTGTCCCAACTCTCGTGGCTTACGATCCAGCCTACGCATTCGAACTGGCTGTCATCATCCAGGACGGTCTGCGTCGGATGTACAAAGACGGCGAAGAGATCTTCTACTATCTCTCCGTCTACAACGAAAACTATGACATGCCGGCAATGCCTGAAGGCGACAACATCGCCGAAGGCATTCTCAAAGGGATGTACAAGTTCAAGAGCACCGAGAGCGGAGCAAACCAGACAGAGCGTCCTCAGCTGTTCGGCTCAGGTACGATCCTCAATGGTGTGCTGAAGGCTCAGCAGATCCTGAAAGAGAAGTACGACATCGGTTGCGATGTCTGGAGTGTCACCAGCTACAGCGAACTCTGCCGAGCTTCTATGGAAGCGTCACGCTGGAACCTCCTGCACCCAACCGAAACTCCACGCAAGTCTCACCTGATGAGCGTGCTGGAAGGAGTCAAAGGTCCGTTTATCGCAGCCAGCGACAACGTTCGTCTGGTGCCAGACCAGATTCGTCAATGGGTCCCAGGAACCTACACCGTTCTGGGAACCGACGGATTCGGCCGAAGCGATACTCGACCAGTCCTGCGTCGTCACTTCGAAATCGACTCTGAGTGCACTGTCTACGCGACACTGGAAGCACTTTCACAGTCAGGAAGTTTCGACCGCAGCAAGCTCCCTGCAGTTCTCAATGAACTGGGAATTGATCCAGACAAGATCAACCCACGCACTGCATAGTTCTGTCGATAAGCTCACTCATTGGGAGCGCGGATTTCAGGATTCACGCTCCCAATTGAAGCTGACCTACAACGAACGAGCACAATGCCCAGGCCTGCCCTGACATTGTGCTCGTTTCATTTTAGACCGTGTCGCTCTATCGAGTGCCCGCGCTGCGGTCGTCTCGATTGATGAAACGCAACTCGCCGCGTGGCGGAAGCGTGAAAATTATTTCGCAAGGTGCTCTAAGAACACGACCGTTCGCAGTGCTTCGGCTGACTTTGGGCCCGACTCTGGGTTGATGAATTCATCGGCCCTTTTCGAAACTCCAGTAAGCACCAACAAAAAAAGTGACGCACTGTCTGGATTCAGTGCGTCACTCGAAACGGTTTTGAAGTCCGCTTTTAGTGCTGAAGGACCTTTTCGCCTTCTTCCTTGTGGAACTGATCGATCGACCGCAGGACGTTTTCACGCTCTGGCTCGAAGAGATCCCCAATCAACAGGTCGGTCACGTCTCCCTGATGATGAGGGAAACGGCGAATGAATCGTCCGAAGCTGAGCCCTTCGTAGTATTCAATCACCAACCGTCGCATCCGGGCCATCCCTTCGGTGAATCCTGGTCCCCACACTCCAAGCTGCTCTTTCGAAGTATCGCCCTTGGCCAACCCTTCGCAAATTGCATCAGCGGCCAGTTGCCCTGACTTCAAAGCAAGCAACACACCAGACGAATAGAGCGGGTCAAGAAAACCAAACGCATCGCCCACAAGAACCCAACCATCACCAGAAAGCTGCTTCGACTTATAGGTGTATTCTTTCGTCGCGCGGAAACGATCGCAGACTTCCGCATTCTGAATTCGTTCCTTCACGCCCGGACAACGTTCCACTTCTTCCCAGTATGTTTTCTCGTGGTCAGTTCCCCGATTTTTGAACAGGTAATCAAAGTCAGCAACCACCCCGACACTGGTAATGTTGTCATGCAACGGGATGTACCAGAACCAGCCTTTCTTCTCGGCTGTCTGCAACACAAGAGTGGCCCCGCCGTTGCGGCCTTCTGCACGATGAGCCCCCTTGAAGTAGGTCCAGATCGCCCCTTTGTTCAAGTCCGGGTCAGAGATCTTCAACTTGAACTTGTTGATAATCATCGAGCTCTGTCCGCTCGCGTCGACGACGACCTTGGCGCGAACATCATATTCATCACCTGATTCGGTCTTCACCCGAACACCGACGGCCCGATCACCTTCGAACAGAATATCGAGAACACGAACTCCTTCGTGAACTTGAACCCCCTGCTCGGCGGCATTGTCGAGCATCATTTTGTCGAATTCACTGCGACGCACCTGCCAGGTCTGGGAACACTCATGCGGTTTGTTATCCCAGAAATCGAACGGAGCCGAAGTCTTCCCGTTCATGCTGACGAACTGAACGCTGTATTTCTCAACGAAGTGGCTCGCACGTAATTTCGGGAGCATTTTCAAACGTTCGAGTACCCAGTACGTCTCGGGAATCAACGATTCCCCAATATGAAATCGCGGAAACTTTTCTCGCTCAAACAGCACAACGCTGCGCCCCTGCTGGGCAATCAAAGTTGAAACTGTCGCTCCGGCGGGACCTCCGCCAATCACGATGACGTCTGCTTCTTTTACGATCGACATGAGTTTTCCAAAGTCTCGTTAAAAGGATACAAGCGAACCCACCCGGAGATGCCCCCAGGCTGTCTCCATTAAAACCCACTTCCCCAAATCTCATTCCGTCCCGATCTCGGAACGTACCGACGTTGGTTCTTTTCTCGCTTTGGCCAGAAGCTGAGTCAGTTGTTTCAGTTCTTTTTCATTCAGATGCCCGAGCTGCATTTCGTGGCACTGCTTCACCGGTTCGGCAAGCTGCTTCAACAGGTCCAATCCCGTCGGGGTGATCGCGACAAGAACAATCCGACGATTCTCTTCGCGACGTTCCCGCTGAATAAGACCGCGACGTTCCAGCTTGTCGAGAAGCCGCGTCATGTCCGGGGCACGTGTGACCAGCATTCCCCCCAGCGCTGAGGTGCTGATCGATTCCGGGGCAACTGACCGTAACACCCGCAATGCGTTGTACTGCTGAGCAGAGAGATCGAACTCGGCAAATAGATTGTCTTCGAGCTCTTTCAGCTTGTCATAGGTCTTCCACAGGTTGAGGTAAGCCTCTTGCTGTGGGGAGTCGTAATGTCGCGTTTTACTTGTCACCGCAGGCATTCCGAGAAGTCTTTCTGTCAGATATCTCCATCTCTCCGCTAGAGGCCAGCGGACACGGAGGGCATGACCGGTCAAGATCGGCTGATGGATTGAAAATACCCGTCGAAACAAAATCCGTCAAGACAACAGTTGTT
>JBEBTF010000137.1:0-10715 GCA_040393865.1 Planctomicrobium piriforme
CCTCGAGTCAGGCGAGGTGGACGAAAATCATCTCGATTCAATACCAGCGCTGCCCGATCCAGACCATACTTCTTACGAAACACCTGAAACGTCTGGCGAATCTGGTCGGCAATCGGCCCGGCCCCTCTCATGCGCTCTCCAAAATTGGACGAGTTCATTTCCCCCTGCCGACAAGATCGAACGAGTCCCTCAATTCGATCCTTCTTCAGTGGTTGCGTTCGTGAAAGCCAGTCTTGAAAAACAGGCAATACGGTTAATGGCAGACGTAGCAGAACCGTACCGGCCGACCATGCTCCGGCCTCGGCGACCGCATTGAGGATCGCTGGAACCTCTGCATCGTTCAATCCTGGAATGACGGGGGCCACCATGACGTTGACCGCCACTCCTGCATCCCGGAGTTCGGAGATGGCACGCAATCGAGCCGCTGGTGAACTGGTGCGAGGTTCCATGACCCGTGCCAGTTCTGGATCAAGCGTCGTCACACTGATGCTGGCATGCACGAGCCGTTGTTCCGCCAGAGATTTCAGCAGATCCAGGTCACGAGTGATCAATGCGTTCTTGGTGATCATTCCGATTGGCTGTCGCGCTTCAAGTGCCACTTCGAGGCATTGTCGCGTCAGTCGCAGCTGCCGTTCCACCGGTTGATAGCAGTCCGTCACCCCCGAGAATGTAATCGGTTCCGCATTCCACTTGTCTCGATTGAGGAACTCTCGAAACAATTCTGGTGCCTGCCGCTTGACTGCGATCTTTGTCTCGAAATCAATGCCAGCGTTCAGGCCCAGATATTCGTGAAACGGTCGGGCGTAGCAATAGGAGCAACCATGGAGGCAACCACGATAAGGATTTAACGAATAACGAAACGGAACGTCAGGACTGTCGTTTTCTGAGACAATCGTTTTGGAGTCGTCCTCAAAGTATTCGGTCGGTTGTCGAGCGAGTTCTTCCTGAAATTCAGTATCGAACTCAACCTGTTCGAAGTCATCCAGAATCTGAATCCGATCAAAGCGGTTAGCTGGCCTGATTTGGGCTCCACGTCCCTTGAGTTCCGGTCTCTTGTTAAATTCGCTCACAACTCATCCATATGCAGTGTGGTAGTGTTCGAGCGTACACTTGGTGATACTGGTATGTCAAGGAGCGTTGTGAACAAGATGGCTGCTGATATTCACTGGTAAATAGAAAAAGTCGCAGCATGCCCGTTGAGCACACTGCGACTTTGATTTTTAAACTGACCCGAGCCTGGATTATGGAATCACAGCTGGGACGGGGTACAGATCAAAGCGACGGAAGAAAAGCTCTGCTCCTTCGGTCTGGACCAGAATTTTTCCCTGCTTTGGATAGACGTTCTTTGCCCGATTGACAACGACGCCGTTGACGAGATACGTCAGAGTATCCCCTTTGGCGTAGCATTCAATCTTTGTCCATTCCTGACCTGGGCTCTCGACATCGTTTTTACCGCGGAATCCGAGAACGTCTTTCCAGTCTGGGTCGCGACCAAACCAGTTAATACGCCCACTTTTGAATGTTGTTTCAGTTCCACCTGGAGTCCAAACGTTCTCGCCATCGCGGTCTTTGGTGATTTCGCAAGTGGCGGTCGATTCAATCATTTTTCCGTCTTTATCGAGAGCACGGAGAACGAGGATGTCACCTGTTCCGCCTTCGATAATCTGGAACTCAATTGAAGCCATCCAAGGACCTGGAGAACCGTCTTTTCCACGTCCCAGATTTCCGTCTGGTCCCTGGCAATGGACGAGAACACCGCTGTCACGTGACTTGTCCTTACGTGAAAGGAATGTTTCGGTTCCCCAGCGATATTCTGCGACGAAGTAGTAATCGGCATACTCGTCTTTGGTGGTCAATCCACCGAAGCCGTCACCTGAAATTCGAAGGGTTCCATCTGGAAGAAGTTTGAAGATTCCCTTTGGATCTTCGAGATGGTCTTCTTTGGTCCATGTGTACCATTTTGACAGGTCCTTCCCGTTCAACAGAGAGATTTTCTCGGTTGGAACAATCGGTTTGGGAAGCTTGGAAGTTTCCTGAGCGCTGGCCGTTGCAACAGGGGCGAGACAGGCGAGTGCGCATGCTGCCGCAAGTGTCGTAAATTTCATCGTGAATTTACTTTCCTGGTGAGAGTGTCAATGGCAGGAGGATATCACCACTGAGAGTACTTGAGCCAACCGGAATTTTCCAGAATGGATCGAGAGATCGTCATGAATCTGATGGCAAAAAACTTTCAACATGACTCAAGGGCAGGAATTAACCTCCTAGGCGAGCAACTTTTCGCAGAATCTCTGCTCCCTTGAGCAAGGTTTCATCCGGAGCAGCGTATGAGATCCGGAAATGAGTGTCTTGTCCACTGAAAACATTGCCCGGGATGATGAGCAATTCATTCTCAATGGCCCGATGAACAAACTCTGTTCCGGTTCCCCAGGGAGCACGTGGGAACAGGTAAAACGCACCTTCAGCGCCGGAGATTTCAAAGTCATCGGAAAGCTCTTTGACCATCAGATCCCGTTTCCGTTTGTAATCGGCAACTCGATCACTGATGTCAACGGTCCATGCCGTGCATGCGGCCCATTGAACGGGATGAGGGGCACAGACAAATGTGTACTGCTGAAGCTTAATCATCTGCTGCATGATCTCTTCAGGCCCATGAGCCCAACCCACTCGCCAGCCAGTCATCGAGTGCGACTTGCTGAAACCGTCAATCACGATGGTCTTGTCGTAAAATTTCGCGGGACTCACGAAGGCATCGTCATAACAGAACGATCGATAGATTTCGTCACTCAAAAGTGCGATGTCATGTTCCTGGGCCAGTTCAGCTAGACCGCGAACTTCCTCCAGACTGGCGACGTGGCCTGTCGGATTGTTTGGACTGTTGAGGATGATCAGCTTTGTTCGTTCGTTTATCGCTGCTCGGACCTGATCAAGCGGAATGCGGAAGTCGGGGTAAGTGGAGATCGGCCGAATGACGCCGCCAGCCAATGTCGTCAGGTGCTTGTACATGACGAAATAAGGGTCAAAAACGATCACTTCATCGCCGGGATTCAGTAATGCGGACAGCGTCAACATGAGTCCGCCGCTGGTGCCGCTGGTGATGAACACCTTGCGATCCGCGTGTCCGTACTGACTGTCAACGTCGGCTTGAATCAGATCGATTAACGGCTTGATTCCTTGTGACTGGCTGTAGGCATTCTTTCCACTTTCAACCGCCTGCTCTAACGCAGCCTTGATTGGTTCGGGGGTATCAAAGTGAGGCTGACCAATGCTGAGATTCACGGGATTGGCCATGTTCGCCGCGAGATCGAAAACCTTTCGAATTCCGGAGGCGTCAATTTGATTCATCCGATCAGCAATCCAACGGCTGCTCATAACTTTTCTCTCGTACAGTTAGCTTTGACAAGGTGTCCGCTCGGCGACAGTCTTGATGACTGAAACACTATTCGTCGCGAAGCGAGACAATTTCAAATTGATCGTTATTCGGGGAAAACAACATCCAATGAGGGAAACTTTTTCTTCATGAACTCGAGTGCAATCCAGGTGTGGCAATGATGCACATTCGGGTTCTTCTCAGTCGGACAATTACAACCGAGATAAACATCCTGATCAGTTGCGAGGCTCGCCAGTTTTTGAAACTCTTCCGGCGAGTCATGAAAACGCGTCTTTAACAGCTCAAGGTAAGCTGCGTGAAACCGTTTCCATCCCGATGGCCCGGTATCCTGGAGAAATGCTTCCACCATCTCTTCTGTCGGACGCAAGAAGTGATGAGTTCGCCAGCGAGCATCCTGCCGAATACCGTCAGGTAACGGTTTCGCGTCAATGGGACGCCGTCGATACATTGTATATCTGGAAAGCATCTCGCCTCCGGTCCGATTCTGCCCGCCATAAAATGGAGAAACACCGAATTCTTGACCAGACATCAGCATAGACGATTCGTGGCCGCTGGTGAATTCCGTAATTCAGTTCTGCTTTCGGGTGATTTTTAATCGCCGCTATCTGGACTCCAGTCCATCGATAAATCGCAGAAACTGAATTTCCATCCATGCCAGATCATTTCCGAAAACAGTTTGGAAATCGGCCAGTCGCTCTTCGGGGGAATCGACGGCGTGCATCGTCTGTTTTTCCTTCAGTCTCTGTAGATAGCGGAGGTAGTCCGGACGCCGGGCTTCTGACAAATAGAACGTCAATGCCCAGGCCTCGCTATAAAAGTCGAGCGGCGACTTCTGGTAAATGCCTTCATCATTTGAGATCAGGTCGGCAATCGTTCCAGACCGCCGCGTTGCACGGTACTGTCGAAACCAATCAAGCCGGTCTTTATTGACGCGACTGTTGATATCCTGACTGCCGGATGAATTCAGCAACCCAGCTTCCATGTCCACTGCCAATCCTTCCACAACCCATCGTGGATTTGCCGCAATGCGTGAATGCAAACCGGTGTTGAAAGCGAGTTGGTGAATCGTTTCATGAATGAGCGTTTTTCGAACGGAGTCGGGGAGTCCTTTGTTACTTGTTTCCTTCGCTTTATTTTCAGACCCGACCTCGACGTACAGTGTGACTCGATTCGTTTGAGGATGATAAAATCCCTTGAGTTCGGACGACGTTGGAATCTGGATCGCTTCGCATTCCTTATCGAACTCCAAGCGAGAGGGATGGACCATGATGACCAGTGGAAACTCCAACTGATCGAGTGCCCAATTCCTGCGACTGAAGTAATTCGAAAACGACCGATGAACCTGCTCCGCCGCGTCGGCACAAACGTGAGCATTTCCGGTTGGAGCAATGACGACAAAGTTTCCTCGTGTTTGAACTTCCATTCCGGAAGCAACTTCGCCACGTAATTCAGAGGCAATCGCGGCGGGAAGTTTTGGCGTGAAGTCTCGATTGAGCTTGCGAAATGAACTGACTTCTCGCAGATTCACCTTCATTAACACGCCATCAGTACTGGCCAACCAACACCATTGAGAGTTGTGGGCGAGGTTGCGTCCCTGAAAGGTGTGTTCCTGGGTGACAAGCTCGATTACGGAATCGGCCAGCGCCGAATGAAGCAGAAAGACGAAAACAATACTGACGATTGAAATGATTCGAATTGTAAACATCGCTTCTCTGACAGCTTGAACCCAGAGCAACTTGCAATATGACATACCCGTTCGCGCCACGCGGAGAACAGCGTTTTTTTGCTCGAGAACCGCGCTGCGCGGGCACTTGGTAGAGCAAACTGCTCTAGTCGGCCGCTCGATGAGCTTCGGTCTCTTCTGAATAAAAGTAGCACAACAAATGCCGTGGTCACTTTACGACTGGTTCAATTTCACGGAAGCATGGCTTTGGTGGGGTGTCGCTGTGTTTCTCATGTGGAAGGTGACAGCTTCGACAGCACAGCAACTTTGGGCCATTCGAATTGGTAGTGCCGGGTTCGTGTTTTTTGGCGTCACCGATTTACTGGAAATTGGCACTGCCGGGCGAGTTCCTCTGTCGCTTTGGGGCGTAAAAATTATTTGCGGCAGCATCATACTCTCGGCCAGATACACCTGGCGCGGGTGGCGGACGTTCCGATGGAAGGACCGGGAGTTTTTGTTCGGGATTTTCAGCCTGCTCTCTGTTTGTGGTTTGATCCTTCTGCAAAGTATGGTTTCTCCCTGACAATGGCCCCTTGATGGGGTTGTGTCGATTCAATCGGCCTTAATTAAATTCAATCACAATTTCTGCAATTCGTAGACGCGATTCTTGTACTCGTTTTTTTTACGATAAGATCAAGACTGAGGCTGGCTGTCACATTTTACGATGTTGCGGATTGGGGAGTATTGAAGAGATGGTCGCTAATCTAAACAGGATTCAACGGGTCGGAAGCAGCTTGTTCAGACCGGCCGGACTCTTATCGTTATTACTTCTCCTGCCTGCGGATCTCCGCGCAGACGATGTCAAAACTCTTGCGGAAATGCTTCCGGATAACATTAATGCGGTCGCAATTGTGCGGAATAAAGAGTCTCTCGCCACTCCGCGAGCGATGCAGGAAAACTGGGCGGCCCAAGGAGATGCGAACTTCATTCAAGGGCAAGGGGGAGTTCCTTCCTGGGTAGACACCCTTGTGGTCGGGTATCTGATTCGTCCATCCACCGCAGAACAGGTTTGGGCAACCGGCCTTTCCAAGGTGGCTGAAAATGTGACGATCGAATCGCTGGCAAAACAGACGAATGAAACCCCATTCACGATTGCTGGTTATCCCGCGATTCGCGCAAGAGGGAATTCAATCGTGATTGGACTTGCGCCAGGTATCCATGGAATTCGGCGTCCGGCGTTTCGACAGGAAGCCGCTCGCTGGGCGGAAGATATTCGGTCGCGACGAACTGGCCGATTGACTCCGTTTCTCACCGATGTTGTCGCCGAGGAGGGGCAGATCCTGTTTGCCATCGATCTGCAGAACTCTTTAGATCCAGAACTGGTCCGCGTCCATTTGGACCACGGATTTGGAACATCATTGTCGGTTGCCGATCGCGATCGATTGACCAAATTGATTAGCGGAATCAAGGACATCACACTCAGTATCAAGATCAACCAAGAGGCGAATGCGCGAGTTCTCTTTGAATTTTCAGATGACGTTGGGAATCTCGGCAACGAAGTCAAGGCCGTCTTCCTGGATATCCTTGGTCACCAGGGGGCCGCTATTGAGGACTTCGACTCCGCGAAAGTCAGCTCCGAAGGTAAGTTTGTCACACTGACTTCAACCTTCAGTGATGAAAGTCTCCACCGGGTCTTATCATTGATCACCATTACACAGGATGCAGAGCCCAATCCACCGGTTCCGGGGATTTCGACTCCAACAGTCACCACTCCACCGGCCCCAACTCCAACATCTTCAGCCTCCTCGGGTGCGAGTCCATCTGACTCGTTGCGGGTCAATCGAACTTACTTTCAGTCGATCGACCGGATGGTAAATGACCTCGATCGCTCCAGTCGCCGCACTAATAACCCCGCGAAGATTGCCCTGTGGTTCAATAATTATGCGAACAAGATCGACGAACTTCCGATCCAGGGAGTTGATCCAGATCTGGTCAACTATGGTGCAAGTGTCTCTTCAAAATTGCGGGCTCTGAGCCGTTCACTGCAGGGGCAAGTGATTGCAGTGAATGCAGAGCAGGGAACCTTGACGTATGACGCTCAGTTCAACCCTGGTTGGGCATCAATCAACGTCTGGGGAGGTATCGGCTGGCGGGAACCGACATACAGCTTTCAAAGCAATCTACAGCAGGTTCGCGAACGTCAGGCCGCTGCAATCATTGCGGGGACTGACCAGCGAATTCAAATGTGGGGCATGCTTGCAGAAGAACGTGCCGCCATGTCTCGCAAGATGCGAGAACGATATGGTCAGGAATTCATTTCCACTTCTCGCAGGTAATCAACTGACCTGAAACCGGTGCTGATTTCGAAACGTCCAGTGGAGGACCAAAACTCTTCCTCTGGACGTTTCTATGTTCTGGCGTTCTCCATTCGAAACCTGAGACGTCTTCTTACGAGTCAGCAGGCGTAACCCATTTTGCGATAGAAGGTCACTTTGTTACGCAGGGTACGTGCCGTGACCCCTAATGCCGCAGCCGCTTCGTTTTTATTTCCTTGAAATAACTCGAGGCGCCGCAAGATGACCTCTCGCTCGATTTCTTCCAGTGTTAACCCATGGAAGACCTCGGGCAGATTCCGCGTGACGATGCCACGTTCTTCCGGGATCGGATTCGGAATGAGTTCCAGCAATGGTTCAGGAAGTTCGACTTCTTGAATGGTCTCAGAATTGGCGAGCAGGCAACTTCTCAGCATCACGTTTCGCAGTTCTCGCACATTTCCCGGCCAGTGATACCCACAGAGCTTCTCCATGACGGGACGCGTCACTCCACGTACGGGATGTTCCAGTTCGGGCTGCACCTGCTGTACGAAATAGTTGACCAGTGCTGGGATGTCTTCACGTCGCTCGCGTAATGGAGGAACTGTGATGGGGAGAACATTCAGACGGTGATACAGGTCTGAGCGAAAACGCCCGTCACAGGCTTCCATCATCAGGTCCCGGTTCGTGGCAGCAACGACGCGGGCTCGGAATTGTATGTTGTCGTTTCCACCAGCACGCTGGAACTCGCGCTCTTCAAGAACTCGGAGTAGTTTGACCTGAAGTACGAGCGGCAATTCACCAATTTCATCGAGAAAGAGGCTTCCGTCCCCCGCCGCTTCGAACCGCCCCCGACGCAGATGTTGTGCCCCGGTGAACGCCCCAGCTTCATGTCCAAACAGTTCGCTTTCAATCAGGTTTTCAGAGAGCGCGGCACAGTTGACCTGAACATACTCCGCAGATTTGCGAGGACTGTACTGGTGAATCATGCGGGCGAGCAGTTCCTTTCCGGTTCCACTCTCGCCGAATAGCAAGACATTGGCGGAGCTGCGCGCATACCTCTTCACGAGGTCGATCACCTGCAACATCACCCTGGATTGATAAATCAGTGCCATCAAAACCTCCCCCGCCCCCGCGGGAAGTTGGATCAGCGATTGTTCGAGCAAGTTGCTTCAGTAAAACACTGGCAGCCCGGCTGCGATGTCGGCCACATACGTCTTCTGCGGCGTGCCGAGTTTCGGCTTAAAGCCGTTGGCTCTTCGAGTCACTCATGCTGTCCGCCCTGAATGTTGGTAGGCCCGTTGCATCTGATGATGTCGAACAACCGCATCCACTTGTGGGCGTGCCTGTCGTCGGAGTTCCTGCATGCGCTGCTCCAGTGCGTTCACTTTTTCAATCAACGTTGAAAGTAGCTGCCCATGCTGTTGGAAAACGGACTTCAGTTCCGGAGTGGCCCGATACCCGGCATCCGTCCACTGTTGACGACAGGGAGCCAGTTCCCGTTCCACTTCTTCTGTCTGCTTCATTAACGGTTCCAGTCGAACCAGACAGGCAGAGATGTCATCCGCCGTGGGCTGCGATTGGGGCAGGCTCGTTTCAATCAGCGCTAACGCGCGACGATACGGTCCTTCCGCTCGCTGCAATAAATGGATGAGTTCTGCTTCCAGTTTATTTCTTTCCAAGATTTGCAATTTCTCCCTCCCAGGCCTGGAGTGTCGTATTCAGTTTTTGAGCATCTCCCGCCATTGTCTTCTTGGCATCGAGATTATCGAGCCACCACTTCGAGACGTCCTTCATCCAGTCTGCTTCCGGAGCGGCAATGATGCGACGATAAAGCAGTCGTGCTTCGTCAATCCGCCCGGCTCGCCGATGACAGCACGCCTGCAAATAGTTGATCCAGAGTTGATCCTCGCGAGACAATGTTTTGAAATCGATCTGCTTCAGCACGCTGAGACAGGCTTCGATATCTCCCGTTCCGAACAAGCTGCTCGCCAGTGCAAAACGATCAACGGGGCCTGAATAGATTTGAGGATGCAGGGTGCGACCATCCGGAGTCAGCGCTGATATCGACTGATCCGATGGTTCGACGACGATCCCCATTCGTCTCTGTTCGCCAACGCCGTGACGGGAAAATGGCATTGCAGACAATTCGGGCGGCATCGAACCATTGCCTGACAATGCAGAATCTGAAGTGGCTGACGATTCATTTGTTACTGGAGACGATTCCCCAATGGTTCCAGGTTCAGCAGTTGGTCTCATCCCGGGTTGCTCAACAGGAGATTTTGCGGAACCATTCGTTCCACGTGATTCCGGTGGAGGGATTCGCCTGGTCGTTTGAGAGTGAGGGATCGTTTCCGGTTCGTTCGATGATCGATTCTCCGGAGGCTGTGCTGCCTGCGCTTCCCGTTGCTTCTCCAGTAATCCTGACAGTTCTTCGATCTTTCCTTTCAACTCGCGGAACCGTTGAGTCTTGAGGACTTGCAAGTCTTGATCTGCTGGAACTTCGCTGGTCAGAGCGTGTGAAGCCAACGCATTAAATGAACTGGAGTCCAATAACGGAGTTGCAAAATCTGAGGCATCACCGGGAGCCTCATCGCCATGGGCAATCGAAGCTCCAGCAGCCAATAAACCGCTGAGAGCCAGTAGGAGCAGGCCACACAGAAACCACGTTGTCAGGCGATTTCGGGAATTGAAACGGCGGGATTGAAAGGTCATCGTATCTCCCTCTGCGCAGCAGCACTCGGACCTGGGGCCGGAGGGATGTCTTTGGGAATAATCCCGGTGAAGCATTGGACCGATTCCTCATAACGCCCCTGAGCCTGGAATACCTTTCCAAGCAAGCGCAGCGCGTTGAGGTGATGTGTTTCGTTTGCGTTTTTACGACGGAGGACATCGCGGCATAACCGCAGCGATTCTTCGTACTGTCCTTGTAAAAACTGGGCTTCAGCTTCAACCAGAACAGAATCCACCTGAAAGGATTCGGGAGCCTGATGCGCTGCCACCGCCCGTTTTCCGGATGGTAAGCGGGAAAGTTGTTCCGGGTCATCTTTAAGAAGAAGTGCCCTCATTCGATTCTGCAACGGGAACGAATAGGAGTTTTCAATGGACTTACAGAAAATCTGAATGGCCGATTGAGTCAACCCAATATCTCGGCTCGCGCATCCTGCCTGCCACCACCACAGCCCTCCAAAGCAGTCTTCGATCTTCAGATTCGTCAAAGTGGAGAGCAGGGTAATACCGTGACGGAAACGTTCATGTTCATCAGACGTCCAGCGGTAATGAATCAGTGCGGACAGAAACGCTGCCTGATCCCGAATCTCTTTTGCTTCGAGAACCGGCAAATGTTCCATCA
>JBEBTF010000138.1:0-10707 GCA_040393865.1 Planctomicrobium piriforme
TCGGTGAGTCTGGAGTTACTGGCGAGAAATACACCCGCAGTTGTTGTGTACCGCGGTGGAATGGTCATGGGTTTCTTCGCTCGACTCCTGGTCACCTGTAAGTACATGACTTTGCCGAATCTCATTGCAGGGCGTGCCGTGTTGCCGGAATTTCCGTGTCTATGGGAAACGGGTCCACACATCGCAGAGATCGAGCGAATTCTGGATCGCTGGCTCAGTGACGCCAACGAACTGGCAATTGTCCGGTCGGACGTTGAGAGACTCGCACAGTCCGTTGTTGAGGCGGGCGGACTGCAGAAATGCGCTGAGGTATTACTGGCCCGACTCGACGCGTCGGCTGACACTTCTCCAAAAAGAGCAGTAAACACCAACGCAGCCTAACATTACGTCAACGCCAAAAGTTTTAACCGGCTCTGTTTTCCCGATCCATTTGACTTGGGAAAACAGAGCTTTATTATTACAAGTGCTCAACCGGGTTTGCTCAATGCTGAGTGGGCCATCACGAGTGCAATTGACCGGGTCTTTCCGGGCAGGTACTCGTGCGCCGTGTGCCTGATTCTGAAAGCCACACACAGTCGATTGCTTTTTAGACTGTCAACAAGACCGTAAACGATCTTTCAAAGGTGTTCCCTCTGACCTGACAGATTCCGTAACGTCATTTGCATCGCCACCTTCCTGACTGCAAAACGTTCTATGCCTGTCGTCCAGTTTGAAACCACACCGAAAATCGTTATGAGTGCGTTACTTAAGTTGGCGTAAAGTGACAGCCTGTTCAACCTGATTCCCGATGTCATGTCGGTGTCAATTCACATAAGGGGTGAGAGAAATGTTTGGAATCGGACCTCCGGAAATGATCATCGTGGGCATCATCGCATTGCTGCTATTCGGCAAGCGACTGCCTGAGGTGGCCCGCAGCCTCGGTAAGGGGATCGTTGAATTCAAAAAGGGAATGAATGGAATCGAAGACGATATCCGAACCGGCGGATCTTCGAACTATTCGGCGTCAGCAACAACTTCTCGTCCAGCTGTCGAAAGTGACGAACAGAACTGGAAGGCTCCACGCTTTGATCCTCCAACATCCGAGCCCAAAGAGTAATCGCGCGGATGTCGGCCGGGTCCACGGGGCGTGTTCATATTTCCGAATGTGCAAGTCCACGTGGATGTTCGGCCATTTCAGGCAATTGTTAATTTCTCTGGTGCGATACCATGCGAAGCGTTGGCAACAGGGAACAAGCGGCGTATCATCCAGTCACACGCATCATTGCGTACAATTGAGACTGAAAAATTTGCCCCGCGGAAAGTCGTTATCGATATCGTCAGTCCTGAGGAGCGGGCAATCAATTCGAATGATTGCTGTGCCAGACTGGAATGACGAGATCGTTTCAAGCGCAGATTGCTTTACTGAGTGTCCGTTTCCTGACCGCTCTGGCAGGGGCGCGATTCTCGTTAAAGAAATCATTGATTGCCGCGTTGCAGATTGGTGTTAACAGAACGCAAATGGCATGCTCATGCAATTTGCTGCAAGCGCATCCCTGTTTCCACCACGGGCCGTAACCACCCCTGACTGACGCCGTTACGACAGTATTCAAGGCCGACTTGAGTTCTGTAACGGCTGCTACCCTATCCTCCAGCCTGCAGAACATCCCATGCTGCTGCTTGTGATTCGTGCCTTGTACATCCTCATTTGTGTTGGGGCGCTGGCGACATTCATGTTCACCAGCAACGCAGCCCCTCCATCTATGCAGGAGTACCCCGTTATCAGCTTCTGCCTGATGACACTTCTGACAATGTGCGTTCTGCTTGTGGATGTGTTGATCCCACAGAAACGTGTTGACATTGTTTCGGCGGTGTACTTCGGTCTGCTGATCGGTGTCTTGCTGGCCTACCTGTTCAATCTGGCAATGCGACCACTCTTCAGCATGCAGGATCTGTTTCAGGATGAAGGGAACGGATTTTACGCTGCATTTTCATTGTTGACGCTACTGATCCTGCCGTATCTGTGTATTACGTTTCTGCTGCAAACCAAGGATCAGTTCCGGCTCGTGATCCCTTATGTTGAGTTCTCACGAGAACTCAAAGGGGGACGTCCGCTGATTCTCGACTCCAGCGCCCTGATCGACGGCCGAATCGCCGATATGGTGACAACACATATCGTGGATTCCGAGTTCGTTGTTCCTCAATTCATTCTGCAGGAAGTTCAGGATATCGCCGACAGCCACGACAAACTGCGTCGTGGTCGTGGTCGCCGAGGACTGGATGTCCTTAAGAAACTCCAGCAGGACCCGAAGGTTGAAATTCGTGTTCACGAGACAAACGTCGCAACCGACAAAACCGTCGATCAGCGTTTGGTTGAAATCTCCCGTGAACTCAACGGCCGACTTGTCACAAACGACGTCAACCTGAACAAGCTCGCCAGTGTTCAAGGGGTTGATGTCGTCAATCTCAATGAAGTTGCCAATGCCCTGAAGCCGCGATTCATCCCTGGTGAACACGTCCGCATTCGGGTCATCAAAGAAGGTGAAGGTCTCGGGCAAGGTGTTGGATATCTGGACGATGGCACGATGGTTGTCGTTGAACAGGGGAACCGACAAATTGGCCAGGAAGTTGACACGGTTGTGACCAGCGTTCTGCAGAACAGTGCAGGTCGAATGATCTTCTCGAAGATGGCTGATCAGCAATCCGTATAACGCGTTGCTCTTGGAATCGGGCCTGTTAGTCTGATTTTTGAGTTTTGGTTAACGAGCAATCTGCCCATTGAAAACCATTCGACGCCCGGAACCTGAACGACTCGAAAGGGCCTGGCAACAGGTCCGTCAGGAATTGTGGAGTCGGCAGAATTCTCAATCAGTCTGGACGGGGTGTTTATCCGCTTCAGCCCTTTCGACCGCAACCGCAGTCATGGCGCTGGAGCAGGTCCGTCGGCAGACACCTGTTCCGCCGCAGACCGACTCTGCCCTCACATTCGACGGCCACGTTCCAATTCACTTCCCCTGGCAATCACTCATTGATCGGGGACTGGAATGGCTGAAAAGACACCAGAACGACGATGGCGGATGGGGCGATACCGTCAAGAGTGTGAGCAACATCTCTACGACGATGCTCGCCCATGCCACGTTCATCGCCGCCGGAAGCGAACAGGCTGCCCAGTCGGAAACTGTTCAAAAGGCAGCTGCATACATTCAACGGGCTGGTGGTGTTCAAGCTGTTGTCGAACGGTACGGAACAGACAAAACCTTTTCCGTTCCGATTCTGACTCATTGCGCTCTCGCGGGACTGGTCTCGTGGGACGAAGTCTCACAGCTGCCCTTTGAGTTGGCCTGCATTCCGGCTCGATTTTATGCTGCCGTCCAGTTGCCTGTGGTCAGCTATGCGTTACCTGCGCTGATTGCCATTGGCCAGGTGCGTTTTCACTTTGCCCGTTCCAAAAATTTTCTTCTGAATTCACTGAGAGACGCGGCCGTTCCACGAAGTCTGAAGGTTCTCGAGCGAATACAACCGGCCACCGGGGGCTTTCTTGAAGCAACTCCACTGACCAGTTTCGTGACAATGAGCCTTGCAGCTAAAGGGCTCGTGCAGCATCCCGTCGTGGTTCGTGGAACGCAGTTTCTCATTGCTTCTGTTCAATCGGATGGCAGTTGGCCGATCGATACGAATCTTTCCACCTGGGTAACGACGCTGACGGTGAATGCCGTTCAGGGAGACGTGACAGAGGAAGAACGGGTCCGCATCGTCGACTGGTTGTTAAAACAGCAATATCAACAGGTACATCCTTACACAAACGCGGCCCCCGGAGGTTGGGCATGGACCGATTTGTCTGGGGGTGTCCCTGATGCCGATGACACGCCCGGTGCGATGCTCGCACTTCTTAATCTGACGCAGGGGAACCTTGATCAGACGACTGTGATGGCGCTACATCGGGCGGCGATGTGGTTGTTCGACTTGCAGAACCGGGATGGGGGATGGCCGACGTTTTGTCGCGGATGGGGAACTCTGCCATTCGATCGAAGCTCCTGTGACATCACAGCTCACTGTCTCAGGGCACTTCATCGAACGCAGCAGAAAGTTCAATTCGGACGCCAAGTTCAACGGGCCATGGAAAAAGGATTTCAATTCCTCGAAAAGCAACAACGGGAAGATGGTTCCTGGCTCCCACTGTGGTTCGGCAATCAACACGCGCCTGATGACATCAATCCCGTTTACGGGACATC
The DNA here is from genome assembly GCA_040393865.1 of Planctomicrobium piriforme. Taxonomy (GTDB): domain Bacteria; phylum Planctomycetota; class Planctomycetia; order Planctomycetales; family Planctomycetaceae; genus Planctomicrobium; species Planctomicrobium piriforme_A. The sequence goes on from JBEBTF010000138.1 coordinate 4,209, forward strand.
CAAAGTTCTGCTGGCGTATTTTGAGACAGATCAATTCCATTTGCCTGCGGCTCAGGCCGGTCTGAACTGGCTCTGTTCCGCTCAAAATGAGGATGGCGGTTGGGGCGGGACAAAGGGCTGTCCGTCCTCGATCGAAGAAACATCGCTTGCGTTAGAAGTTTTGCAACGAGAACCAGTTGCGTCGGACGCGATAAATCGCGGCCTGAATTGGCTGGTAGAAGCAGTCGAACGGGGGCAAGTTGCGGAAGCAGCGCCCATTGGTTTCTATTTCGCGAAATTATGGTACTTTGAGGACCTGTATCCCTTAATTTTTGCCGCTTCCGCGCTGAGAATAAGTGCCAGAAAAGAGATCGGGCTCCCCGGAGCAGAGGTCAGCCGGAAACTCTCTACCCCCTGAATCCTGATCTTCGCTTTCCATACCTATGTTCGAACCGTCGCTGGAATCCCCGACAGACGCGCAAGAAGCCTCATCCAAAGGATCATTGGATGCGGCTCTCGCGGATTTGCGACGTTTTGTGGACATTGAAGATGATCCGCTCCCGCAAAAACGCGTTCGCAGAAAAAGCACGACTCACCTGAAGGTCGTGCCCTCAGAGTTGGCCGACAGGGAACGGATTAAACTCGCTGCAGAAGAGTTTGCAAAAACCCTGGACAAAGCGCAACCATTCTCCAAGAACGACTTGGAAGGTTGGGGCCGCCAATTACTCGCATCCCTTAACGAGCCGGAGCACTATCTCGGCTTTGCGATGGTGCTGATCGGGAACTTCTTCTGGAAACAACAGTTTATTTCGATCCCGTTTGAGCGACGACTGTTGCTGTTACCGCATTGCCTGAAGCACGCTGCGGGCTGTCCAGCGGAGTACAGTCAGTTCGGGCTTGAGTGTGAGAAGTGTGGCGCCTGTTCAATTGCCGACTATAAAGTTCGAGCCGAGCAACTTGGATATAAAGTTCTGGTTGCGGAAGGTTCGCCTGTTGTTCTTCGTATCATCGTTGAAGGGTACGTCGACGGCATTCTCGGGGTGGCATGCCTGAATGTACTCGAAAAGGCGATCGATAAAGTATTGATTGCCGGAGTTCCCAGTTACGCCGTCCCGCTGCATACAGGGGACTGCAAAAACACCACGCTCGATGAAGCCTGGGTCTGGGATGTGCTAGAAAAATATGAACCGTTGCCTGCCCCCATGACACGCAGTTATGTCTCGCTGATGAGATGCACCAGTGATTTGTTCACTGGGCGATTCTCCGATCTACTTCCCCGTGCTCGCAGCACGACCCCGGAACTGGCTCTATCTCCACTGGGCCTGACGGAAAATGCGGCATTCGATTGGCTGGCGAATGGGGGCAAACGGTTCCGTCCGTTTATCACTCTGGCTGCCTATGACGCCGCTAAAGGGGGGGACTGTGTCAACGGTCGGAGCGATCCCCAGCAGGCCCCGTTTTCTGCGGGAGTCTCTCGTGTTGCGATGGCGATCGAAGCATTCCACAAGGCTTCGCTCGTTCACGATGACATTCAGGATGACGACCTGTATCGGTACGGTCGCCAGACATTGCATCGCGTTCACGGAACAGGTCAGGCCATTAACATTGGCGACTACCTCATCGGTCTCGGTTATCGGCTAGTGAACGAAGCCCGGCCTGAGATCGGAAGCGATGCTGCATGCGACATTGTTGAAGCGATGTCTCAGGCGCATATCAAGCTCTGTGACGGTCAGGGGGCCGAAATGGCCTGGCAGCAGTCCCCAGATTGGAAATTCACACCACTGGACGCTCTGCAAATCTATGCACTCAAAACATCTCCTGCGTTTGAGGCTGCACTGATTGCAGGGTTTCGCCTCACAGGGGATGTCACTCCCTATCGTGAAACCGTCTCGCAATTCTGCCGTCAGCTCGGAGTCGGATTCCAGATCCTGAACGACCTCAAAGACTGGCGGGGTGACAACGATAACAAGTTGGTCGCCGGACAGGATGCCCTTGCACTCCGACCAACGTTGCTGCTGGCATTGGCGCTGCAAAGTGCGACCGAAGAAGTGCGCACCAGGATTCGATCCATCTACGAACAGACAGGAAGCAATTCGGAGCGTCTCAGACAGCTGCGAGAAATCTTCGAGTCATTAGGAGTCTTCGAGAAGGCCCAATCTCTCGCTGAGAAATCTCGTGAGCGATCGGAAGCTCTTGCCGATGCTGTGGAGTCGGACGAAATTCGCCAGTTGCTTTATTTCTTCGTCGACTCCGTCCTTTCGCGCGACGATGAGCCGACACCGCTGGAGAGAATGGGACTCTCGAACCCTACACTGCTTCCCGTCATGTAATTTACGGGCAATAACGCGCGCTGCGCGACCACTTGATAGACCAAACTGGCCTAGTTTGGAGCCCGATTCGCGTGAGGATGCGAGGATTCGTATGTTTCGCGCATTCGTCTCGTGCTGACGTGAGTGTAGATCTGCGTGGTCGTCAGGCTCTTATGCCCTAGCAGTTCCTGGACACTTCGAAGGTCAGCCCCGCCATCGAGGAGATGAGTCGCAAAGCTGTGCCGCAGTGTGTGAGGACTCGTCAACAATGAGAGTCCCGTCTCTTTGAGATATTTCTCAAGCATTCGGCCGATGCTGCGCGTCGTTAATCGACGTCCAAATCGGTTGAGAAACAGGGCGTCGTGCTCATCTGCGGGGGCCTGCACATCGACAGCTCGTACATCGAGCCAGTGATCGAGAGCCTTGGATGCAAAAGAGCCGATCGGAGCGATTCGTTCTTTTGCCCCTTTCCCAAAGACTCGCAGGACATTTGCCTGCCGATCCCAATCGGAAATATTGAGGCCAACCAGTTCTGCAACGCGTAGCCCTGCGGAGTAAAGCGTTTCAAGAATGGCACGATCCCGAATCCCCATCGGATCATTGGCCGGCGGAGCTTCCAAAAGTGTCGTGATTTGATCGGTTGTCAGAAAGTGGGGAAGTTTGCGGCTCGCTCGTGGTGTTCGGAGAGTTTGAGCCGGATTGGAGGAAGTCAGTTCCTCGCGCGTTGTGTACCGGAAGAAGCTTCTCAATGCCGCAAGGCGACGTGCGATTGTCGTTCGTGCGTACTGACATTCGTGAAGATAGGAAACATAACCACGAAGAATCGGGATTGTGACCTGGTCTGCGGAAGCGACCCCGCCGACTCGATCTTCCAGGTAGTCGAAAAAGCTGGCGAAATCATCTCCGTACGATTTGATCGTCAGATCCGAGGCGTTTCGCTCGAGCTTTAGAAATCGGAGAAACTGTTGAACTGAACTCTGCATGGGATTGATCGTTCAGGTAACTATCGAAATAGTCAGGGAGAATTCGACAGGCAACTGATTCGAAGCATGCAACGTTGCTGTGCGCGACAGAACGACACGGACCGATCAGGCAGTTCGGCGAAATGGCTCAGAGGAAGCCGGCAGGGCAGGCTTTTCCGATTGAAGGCGTCGGACCTTCTGGCTTAAGACTGCTGCGTCGTACCAGGTGAAATTTAATTCTGGATCGGCAGCATACTTTCCCAGCGTCTGAAGCAGTGTGGCAATACTGGATTCATCATACAGGAAGACATATCGCTCCCCGTCTTTCATCAGAGCAATAACGTTGACGTTTCTGTCCATGCTGCCACATCCTGACTCAATCTTCCGGTCTCCCCACCTAGAAGGGTTATCGTCGGGGGTCTGGAAGAGCGCGCGGTGGAAAATAGATTTTCATAGTGAGTTCAGGAAAAATCTGGTTTGTCGTTGATGGATCTGGTACCACCGGACTTTCTTGTGAGTGTTTGCTGATATCATGACGGATCATTCGCCTCTAATGCCTGAGTTGAGGAGATCACTTCGGCTCGGAAATCGTTTTGCACTGAACGATGGGAATCTGGGCAGATATATGACAGGGTTGCATTCAGGGCGAACTCTTGCAATCAATTGATCTTTGATGCGAGTAGTGCGTGAGAAATACTCAGTAACCTTAGCGGGGCCAGTCGGGTCTACGATATAAGATGCGACGATCGCCGAATTCATCGCGATCATTGCGTTTTCCGTTTTCTACGGGGCGATTCGCTCACTGATCTTTGATCTGACGCAGACGAAATGTGACTGGAACTTGAGACTGGATTCTGTATGAACATTGATGACGCACTTCCAATTGGCTTTCAATCCGCAGGTATTGCCTGTGGGGTCAAACAATCCGGCAAACTTGATCTTGCCTTGTTCATTTCAGAGACCGGTGCTCGTGCAGCAGGCGTATTTACGCAGAACCGCGTGGTTGGTGCTCCGGTAATCGTATCTCGCTCCCGTTTGCCTGCAGAGACTGTTCGCGGGGTGGTGATCAATTCTGGCAATTCCAATGCGTGTACTGGTGAACGCGGAATTACCGATGCGAGACAGATGACCGCACTCGTCGCTGAACGGGTCGGCGCGCATGAAGACGACATTCTGGTCTGCTCGACCGGCGTGATCGGGAAGTTTCTGCCGATGGAGAAAATCGCCGCTGGTATCCGTGATGCCAGCCAGCAGCTGCAGCCAACGACTCACAATCTGCACTTGGCTGCTCAGGCGATGATGACAACCGACACCGTTGAAAAGGTGGTGACTCGGAAGTTGGAAGTGAATGGAGTGAAAGGCACAATTACCGGCGTCTGCAAAGGGGCCGCGATGATTGCTCCTAACATGGCAACGATGCTGGCCGTTGTCATGACCGACATTTCGTTACCTGCCGATCGAATCAGTGGGCTGTTGCTGGCTGCCGTGAACCGAAGCTTCAATAACATTTCGGTTGAAGGGCACACCAGCACCAGCGATTCAGTCCTGCTGCTCGCCAACGGGGCCTCAGGAGTGACATGCAATACGCCTGAGGAACTGGAACAGTTTCAATCCATCCTCAACGATGTCTGCACGGAACTCGCACGCAAGATTATTCGTGATGCTGAAGGGGCAAAGCATTTCGTAACCGTAAATGTTCACGGACTCCCGACTGACGCTGACGCCAGAAAGATCGCGCAGGCCGTCTGCAACAGTCCATTGGTAAAAACAGCCATCACCGGAAACGACCCGAATTGGGGACGAATTGTTTCCGCAGCAGGGTATGCCGGAGTTCCATTTCAGGAACAAGACCTGTCGCTGGTGCTGAATGGAGTCGTGATTTACGAAGCAGGCCGGCCGGTCGGTTATGATGAAGCGGCACTCTCGAACTCCATGAAGTCCGGCACTGTGTCAGTTGACCTTCACTTCCGACTCGGTCGCGCTCAAGTCACTTATTGGACCTGCGATCTCACCGCGGAATACGTTCACCTCAACGCGGACTACACAACATAGTGTTTTGAACGCGCCGATTCAGGTTTGAAGTTGCAACCGCAATTCCAAAGCAAAGCCGCCCTGCGCGATATTTCGCAAGGGCGGCTTTTGTTTTTCAGCAGGTTTCTCAACCGTCGAATACAATCCGTTTTCATCAGGCCCTGTCCATCAGGGATTGTGAAGCATCATTGTTAACAGGAGCGACGAATTCTCGACGGCTTCGACCGCGTGAGGTTCTTCGGCAGACAGAAAAAGTAAATCGCCGGCCGTCAGTTCTCTAGTCTGTCCCATGGTGGAAAAACGAACCTGTCCTTCCAGGCACTGAACAATCAATTCATTTCGAGTCTTGTGTTCAGGGATGATTTTACCTGCTGGCAGCACCAGGCGAATCACTTCCAGCCGGGACGTTTTGATTAGCGTTGTTGTCTTCGTTGAAGAAAGCAGATCCCCCAGTGGTCTCACATTGACGACCTCACCTGGCTGCGCATGATGAATTGCCATTCCAAGGACTCCTTATTCTCTTGAGCAACTGACACAACAAAGTTTGAACTCAACGAATCATCGCACTCCAAGCGAAGCGCCTCTCTGGCGGAGAGGTCATGTGGACTTGGCGAGTAGTTCCCGAAGCGTTGTGAGATTTTGGTGAATCTCCCGAATCTGAACCTCGGGCGGTTCTTTCGGCAGGTACTCGACATGCATCGACAGGGGACCTTTGAAGTCGGATTGTTTCAGCATGCTGAAGAATTGGGGAGTGACAAGGCTATCCTCCATTCCGAGAGGGCCATCATCAAGCTTGGTTCCTTTCCATCGCGTGTTCTTAACGAACACTGAACCCAAGTGTGGCTGAGCGATGTTCCAGGTTGTTCGCCATGTTGTCCCGCCTTCGACTGCTGCGTGGCGAATGTCGTAAGCGAGAGAAATTTCTTCCTTTGGAATTCCTTCCAGAATCTGCTGCATGTCCCAGATAGCGGCTCCGACATAGTTCGGGCCTGCATGATTCTGATAAACGCCTTGAATCCCTAATTCCCGATTGAGAGCCGCAAGATCTTTAACGACCGGCTTCAATTCATTGAGTTGTGCAATCACCGGCTTCTTCAAGTCATACTTGTAATAGTCCATCCGGTAACGCTTGATCCCCAGTCCTGCTGCGGTTCGAAGAACCTTCTCCGTCAGTGGTTGGTCTATCCGATTGACGTTGCTCGTCATGATCGTGATTTC
>JBEBTF010000139.1:0-10616 GCA_040393865.1 Planctomicrobium piriforme
GCTCAATTGGCCTCAGATCGTTAGACAGAGGCGGATCAATTGAGGTTCATGGACTGGAGGAATTCGTCGTTTGTTTTTGAACGACGCATCCGGTTGGTCAACAGATCCATCGCTTCAACGGGATTCATGTCGTTGAGAACCCGGCGAAGAATCCAGACGCGACGAAGTTCTTCTTCGCCCATCAGCAGTTCCTCACGGCGCGTCCCAGACTTGTTGACGTCGATGGCTGGCCAAATTCGTTTCTCGACCATGCGGCGATCGAGGTGGAGTTCGGTGTTTCCGGTTCCTTTGAACTCTTCGAAAATCACTTCGTCCATCTTCGACCCGGTGTCGACGAGAGCCGTCGCGATGATCGTCAGGCTTCCCCCTTCTTCAACCGCACGTGCGGACCCAAAGAAGCGTTTTGGGTGCTGAAGTGCGTTTGCATCAACCCCCCCGGTCAGGATCTTCCCTGAGTTCGGGCATTCGGTGTTGTATGCGCGGGCAAGACGTGTGATCGAATCGAGGAAGATGACAACGTGATGGCCGTATTCAACCATCCGTTTGGCCTTCTCAATGACCATTTCTGATACTTGAATGTGGCGGCTTGGTGGTTCGTCGAAGGTACTGGAAATCACTTCGCAGTGGTCTCCTTTGACCTGACGTTCCATCTCGGTCACTTCTTCCGGGCGTTCGTCGATCAACAGCATGATGACGTAGGCTTCCGGATGATTGTCCAGGACGGCTTTTGCCAGTTTCTGCAGAAGAACAGTTTTTCCTGCTCGCGGAGGAGAGACAATCAATCCGCGCTGTCCGAAGCCAATCGGCGCGACGATGTCGACAATACGCGTGCTGAGTTCGGCCGGGTCAGTTGCGAGAACCAATCGGTCCTTGGGGTGCAGCGGAGTCAGATCATCGAAGGGGACTTTGATCGGAACGAGGTTCGGATCGGCTCCGTTGATCGCTTCGACACGCAGCAGTGCGAAGTAGCGTTCGTTCTCTTTCGGCGGACGGATCTGGCCCGCCACTGTCGCACCGGTTCGCAATCCGAATCGGCGAATCTGACTCGGCGACACATAGATGTCGTCGGGACATGGCAGATAGTGATAATCAGGGCTCCGGAGAAACCCGAACCCGTCAGGCAGGATTTCCAGGGTGCCTTCCCCAAACATCAGACCATTCATTTTGGTCCGTTCTTTGAGGATGCGGAAAATCAGGTCCTGCTTTTTGAGACCTGTGTATTCGCTGATGTTTTCGTTTCGAGCGAGTTCGATGAGTTCCTTCATCGTCATTCGCTGGAGCGCTGCGATGTGAATATCGCTGTGCTTGGCGTCTTCGTAGCGTGAATCCGCCGGATCATAGATGGCTTCTGCCTCTTCCGCGGGGGCAGAAGCTGAAGTCGATGGTGTCTGTGCGCTGGAATCTGTTTGTCGCGTGCGTGATGACGCGGAAGGCGAGGTTCTAGGCATGTTCGTCCTCGAAATTCGCAATCGTTCAGGAGAGAGGAATCGGTCGGCTCTGCATTCCCAGAGAGGGAGGGCAAAGTGACCAGGAAATGGACTTAACGGCCTGAGGATCTGATCAGGCAGGTTGTGGCTGATTTACATTGAGTTCAGGGAATCGTGTCCGAATCCATTTGGCGAGTTGCTTTGCGGATTCTTCGATTGAGACAGATTGATCGATGACGACATCACTGTGTTGTCGTTTCTCATTCAGACTGAGTTGACTCTGCTCACGGCGTTCAAGTTCGGCTGCATCCCAGCCTCGTTTCTGGACTCGAGCGAGACGGACCGCTTGCGGGACATCAATGAACACAATTGCATCGCAGTGTTCGCTCCAGCCGGATTCCAGTAATAATGCCGCATCAAGGACGATCAGGTCGCAGTCCCGGTCAATCCGATGACGTTGAATCTGATCGTGAAGTTCCTTCCGAATAACTGGGTGAACAGTCTGTTCCAAAAATGCTCGGGCGGCCTGTTTCTCTGCTGACTCTCCAAACACCAGTCGCGCAAGTGACGGACGGGAAATTTCTCCATCCTGTCCCAGAATCTCCTGACCGAACTTTTCTGTTAACGTTGCCCGAACTTCTGGCTGACGAAGAACCTGATGCCCCACTGTATCCGCATCCAGACGACAGGTCCGAAATTCACTTTGTAAGGCGGTGGCTAAGGTTGATTTACCTGAACCAATTCCCCCCACGATTCCGATCATCGGAATTCTCGCGGCGGACATAAAAACGGCCTCACGGCTGAGAGAATAAAACTGGAAGTCGGGATGAATGCGTGTTGAACGATCTACTGTAAAACGATCGAAATCGAGATGTGGATCAACGGGAGATTGGAATAATCGAGGGACCTCGGGAAAAAATGGCTGGTCTCACAGACATGCATTGCATGGGATGCATTGTTTGTCTTTGAACCTGTTCGATCCTTCGAACCGCGATACCGAAACATCCATGTTTTGGTGTAGAGACAGGCGATCTGCTGTGCTCTGTTTATGGTTGCCGACGTTCACCGCAAAGTCAATCATCACTGAAGAAAAATAAATCTCCATATGAAGTCTTTTTTACCGGGAAATCGCCACTTTTGAGCGAACTTTATGGAACTTTTGTTTCCCGAATCGTATCAAAGAGGGAGATTCCCTGATGCGATTGGCGAATTCTCCCGTTTTTGCGGGGCCAATGCAGTCAGGTTGATGGAGGCTACTCTGTTCATGATGAACATATGCGAATTGCGAATCCGCCTGAGGGGACAGTCTTTCGACACTGTTTTCCCTGAGACAGTCTGGGATTTTCCCGGTAATGACAGGCTGTTCCGTTCTTCGGTTCGCTGATTGAATATTGTCACTGACGGCGTTTGTGTGAGTTTGTTCGTTTCGTCATGGATTCAGGTGGAAAAGGAATCCCATGTTTCGCCTCGCGACGGTTTCTGCGTGTTTGCTGGCAGTGTTAATGCCATTGGCTGGAGTGTTGTTTGTGATGGCAGCTGAACCGAGCCCACCGCATTCTGATGCCGTGAAGGCCAAGAAGAACTTTGATGATGGGAATTTTCGGGATGCGTATCAGACGTATCGCCATCTGTCGCTGACACCGGGATTGTCTGGGGCCGAGGCCGGTGGTCATCTGGAGATGGCAGTGGCATGTCTTCAGCGGCTGCAACAGCTCGGGGAGATCGACAAGCTTCTGCACGAGTTTGTTGCGATCAACAATTCTGATTGGAGACGCTTGTGGAGAGCCGCGACGGTTCTCGAATCCACTCCCCATTTTGGGGTGATCGTTGCAGGCGAATTTATTCGCGGGAATGCACGGGGCGGCGGAAGCTACGTTGATGTTAATGAACGTGATCGAGTGCAGTCCCTGATGTGGATGAATGCCGCTCGTCAGCAGATTTCGGCTGATGTTGAAGGAAAGCTGAAAGCGGATTTCTTCCGTGATTTTGCAGCTCAATTGTTGGATCAGTCTGAAGGAGCCTGGAAGCTTCAGGTTCTCACCGATCTGGAAACGCTGCCAGATTACCCAGAAGGAAGCATGCGACGCTTTGGGCGATTTGGTGGTTATCGTGCCCCGAACAGAACACCTGTCGATGCTGAAGGGAATCCCATCTTCTATGCGATTCCTGAATCATTTGACGCAGCCAAGAGTGACGGGGAGCGTTGGCGCTGGTGCCTGAGTCAAATCGTTGCTGCAGACGCGGATCGCCAGGACGCTGTGAAGCTGGAGTATGCCAACTTTCTGCTGAGTCAATTCGGAGTCGCCACTCTTCGAGAAGCTGGCGTTTTCTTGCCGGAAGCCAAAGATTCACTGACTCGTGAAGAGGGGATCTGGTCTCTCTCTGGTTTGAGTGATGACGAAACAATCGCTCAGCTTGCAACTGGACCAAAGCGATTCAAGTTGCCAGCGGATGCCAACTTCATCAAGTTATTCAGAGAAGTTGCTGACGGGAAATCAGAAAGCACAGCTGGCGTCGCATTGAGTTCGCTGGCTCAAGTCTATTTGAATCGCCAGCAGTATCCGAAAGCTGCAGAGATTCTGAAGGAGAGTCTGCAGCGATTCCCTAATGAAGCCGACGGTCGTAATGCTCAGTTGAAACAGATCGAAGGCAACTGGGGAGACTTCGAACCTCGACAGAATGTCGCTGCCGGTAAACCTGCTCAAGTGGATTATCGTTTCCGCAATGGAACCTCTGTTGAGTTCACCGCGTTTCGCCTGAAAGTCCCTGAGCTGATCGCAGACATTCAGGCTTATCTGGAATCTCGCCCTGCTGAGGTGGATTGGGAAAAGATTCAGATCGAGCAGATCGGAATGCAGATCGTCAACAAAGGCGAATCGAAGTATCTCGGCGAAAAGGTGGCAACATGGTCGCTGAAACTGGAGCCACGTGAGAAGCACTTCGACAGACGCATCAGCGTGACGACTCCCTTGCAGAAGGCCGGAGCGTATCTCGTTACCGCCAAGATGGCCGATGGAAACATCAGCCGGATTGTGATGTGGGTGGAAGATACAGCGATCGTGAAGAAGCGAGTTGCCAAGGGGGCACTTTACTACGTCGCTGATGCGGTCACAGGGGCACCTGTTGCAGATGCACAACTCGATTTCTTCGGCTGGAAGCATCAACGGGGACCGGGACGCGGACGAGGAGACTTTCAGGTTGTCACCTCGAAGTTTGCCAAGAAGACCGACGCGAATGGACTCGTGACTGTTGACCCTGCTCTTCTGCTTCCTGAGTACCAATGGATTGCCATTGCTCGTTCTGCTGCCGGGCGATACGCCTATCTGGGATTCAATCACGTCTGGTTCAATCCGTTTAGTGATATTCGCGACGTTTCTTCGAGAGCTTACATCATCACGGACCGCCCTGTTTATCGCCCTGAGCAGAAGGTGCAATACAAGGTCTGGGTCCGTCGGGCAGATTACAGCAAAGATGATCGTGGGCTGTTTGCAAACAAGCCGTTTACCGTGAAGTTGATTGATCCTTTGGGAAATGAGGTCTTCAAGAAAAATTTGACCACGGACGAGTTCGGAGCAATTCAGTCGGAACATGCTCTGCCGAAGAATGCGAAGCTCGGCCAGTACCAGATTGAGGTTTCGAACGGGAAGGACGTTTCCCAGTTCTTGGGGTTCCGCGTTGAAGAATACAAGAAGCCTGAGTTTGAAGTGACGGTCGAGTCACCTGAGACCCCTGTTCAGTTGGGCGACAAAATCACTGCCAAAATTCAGGCGAAGTATTACTACGGGGCCCCTGTCACTCAGGGGACTGTGAAACTCAAGGTTGAGCGTTCTGCTAAAGTGTCGAAATGGTTCCCGGTCGATCCATGGGACTGGCTGTATGGCAATGGCTATTGGTGGTTTGCTCCTCAATCAAACTGGCACCCTGGATTCCATCGCTGGGGTTGTATTGTCCCGCCGATTGGTTTCAGCGTTGATCCGCCGGAACTGGTGATCGATCAGGAGGTCCAGATTGGCCCTGACGGAACTGTGTCAGTTGAGATCGACACCTCTCTCGCAAAAGAGCTTCATGGAGACGAAGACCATGAATACACGATTACTGCTGAGGTCACAGATGCGTCTCGTAGGACCATCGTCGGGTCAGGCAATGTGCTCGTCTCACGTGAACCGTATAAAGTCACCGTCTGGACGAACCGGGGTTATTACAACGTCGGGGACTCAATTGAGGCGGATTTCAAAGCTCGATCACTGGATGGGAAAGGGATTAAAGGTTCTGGAAAACTGGAACTTTTGAAACTGAGTTACCCTGAAGGAAAGCTGGTCGAGACTTCTGTACAAGTCTGGGATCTGGAAACCGACGCCGACGGCTCTGCGAAGCAGATGATCAAGGCGAGCGAGCCCGGGCAGTATCGGCTTTCTTACAAGATGCAAACGGCTGCCGATGCCCCAGTGATTGAAGGGGGCCATCTGTTTGTGATTCGCGGTGAAGGCTTTGATGGTTCGCAGTTCCAGTTTGGTGATTTGGAGTTGATTGCGGACAAAAAGACCTACGCACCGGGCGAGAACGTTCAGTTGATGGTGAACACCAATCGGTCAGGAGCAACAGTGCTTCTGTTTGTCCGTTCGGTAAACGGGGTGGCCGCAAAAGAACCGCAGGTGTTGAAGCTGAGCGGGAAAAGCGAGATCGTCGAGATTCCTGTCGAAGCCAAGGACATGCCGAACTTCTATGTCGAGGCACTGACGATTTCACAAGGAGAGATTTTCAATCTTTCCAGAGAGTTGGTGGTCCCGCCTGAGAAGCGGATCTTGAATATCGAAGTTCTCCCTTCAAACGCAAAGTACCTGCCGGGGCAAGAAGCTGAAATTCAATTGAAAGTGACGGACGCTCAAGGGAATCCGTTCGCTGGAAATCTCGTTATCAGTGTTTATGACCGCGCTGTTGAGTACATTTCTGGTGGTTCAAATATTGAGGAGATCAAAGCCTTCTTCTGGGGATGGAAGCGACATCACCACATCAATAAAGAAGACAACCTGACTCATTGGTCAACTCTCCTGCGTAAGACAGGGGAAGTGATCATGGAAAATCTGGGAGTCTTTGGTGATCAGGTCGCAGATATGCCTGAGGCCATGACCATGGATGCCGCTCCAGGCATGGCTGGCGGAATGGGAGGGGGAATCGGAGGCGGATTTGGGCGACAAATGCGCGGTGCGCCTCAGATGATGGAAAAGGGGATGAACTTTGCAGCTCCAATGCCTGCTGCTGCCCCGATGGCTCCCGCCGCTGCAGATGCTGCCGGCGGAGATACGCCTGTCCAGCCGACGATTCGTTCTGAGTTCGCAGACACAGCCTTCTGGAAGACGGATGTTACGTCTGACGGTAACGGTCTTGCGAAAGTGACATTCAAGATGCCAGAGAATCTTTCCAGCTGGAAGATTCGCACCTGGGGAATGGGGGCAGGAACCGTTGTTGGCGAAGGGACGGCCGAGGTCGTCACCGCGAAAAACATCATCGTTCGCCTTCAGGCTCCTCGCTTCTTCGTTGAACGTGATGAAGTGGTCCTGTCTGCTGTGGTTCACAATTACCTTCCAACTGAAAAAGAGGTCACTGTTCAGCTGGAGCTCGATGGAGACACTCTATCGTTGATCACTGATCAGCTTGAGATCACCGGCGTTAAAGAGCTGAGTGTTCGAGTGAATGTGCCTGCAGGGGGAGAACACAGAGTCGATTGGACTGTGAAAGCGGTTCAAGCTGGGATCGCGACTATCACCATGAAGGCGCTGACCAACGAAGAGTCGGACGCCATGCAGATGAAGTTCCCAGTCAAAGTCCATGGAATTTCCAAGACAGAATCCTTTGCTGGCGTCATCCGACCGGATCAGAACACCGGAAAGGTTGAGTTCTCAGTTCCTTCTGAACGAATCGCTGAACAGACTCGACTCGAAGTTCGGTATTCCCCAACGGTCGCCGGTGCTATGGTTGATGCCCTGCCCTACCTGGTCGATTACTCTTACGGGTGTACCGAGCAGACATTGAATCGTTTTGTCCCGACAGTCATCACGCATCATCTGTTGAAGACGATGGGGGTGAACCTGAAAGAGATTCAGGAGAAACGAACGAATCTCAATGCTCAGCAGTTGGGTGATGCTGCCGAACGGGCGAAGCAATGGAAACGGTTCGACCGCAACCCTGTCTTCGATGATGCCGAAGTTCAATTGATGGTTGAGACCGGGGTTCGCGACCTGACTTCCATGCAGAATAGTGATGGAGGCTGGGGCTGGTTCTCTGGCTATAGAGAACGCTCATGGCCACATACCACGGCTGTGATCGTCCATGGCTTCCAGCAGGCCGTGAAGAGTGGAGTTGCGATTCCTCAGGACGTTTTGAATAAAGGCGTTCAGTGGCTTGTTCGGTCACAGGACGAAGAGGTCAAACTGCTTCAGGAAGGAGAACGCCACGCCAAGGACCCGAAGCGAACTGAGAAGTATCGGTCGCAGGCTTCGAACATTGATGCCTTGGTGTTCCACGTGCTGGTCGAGGCCGGGATCAAGAACGAAGAAATGCAGCGATTCCTGTACCGGGATCGCGTTCATCTTTCTCTGTATTCACAGGCCCTGATGGGGTTGGCGTTCCACCAGCTCGGAGCGATTGAGCAACGAGATATGGTGATTCGCAATATTGATCAGTTTGTGAAGGTGGACGAAGAGAACCAGACGGCATTCATTGACCTGCCGAACAGCAATGACTGGTGGTTCTGGTATGGAAGTCGAACCGAAGCAAATGCGTTCTATCTGAAACTGTTGACCAAGGTGGATGCGAAGTCGACGAAAGCGTCTCAACTCGCAAAGTATCTGATCAACAATCGTCGGAATGGGACGTATTGGAACAACACCAGAGACACTGCATATGCAATCGAAGCTCTGGCTGAGTTTGCAATGGCCTCTGGAGAGTCTCAACCAAACTTTACTGTTGAAGTCTGGTTGGATGGCGAGTTGAAGAAGTCTGTCGAGATCACTGCAAAAGACCTGTTCACCTTTGACAATGTCTTTGTGGTCGAAGGTGAAGCACTCGCGGCAGGCAAACATACTTTGGAACTCAAGCGAAAACCGCTGGGCGATGAGAAGTCTGCTGTCGGTCCGTTGTATTACAACGCCTACCTGACGAACTTCACCAAGGAAGACAACATCACCGCGACTGGCTTGGAAATCAAGGTCGGTCGGAAGTACTACAAGCTGGTGGAAGATAAGTCTGCAACCTCGACTGTCGCTGGTTCGCGGGGACAGGCCATCGACCAGAAGGTGAAGAAGTACACTCGACACCAGCTGGCGGGACTTGAAGCGGTCGTGAGTGGGGATCTTGTGGAGATCGAACTCGAAATCGATTCCAAGAACGACTACGAGTACGTCATCTTCGAAGATGCCAAGGCTGCTGGGTGCGAGCCAGTCGATTTGCAGAGCGGTTACACTGAAGGTGGCCTGGGAGCTTATGTGGAATTCCGTGACGATCGTGTGGTGTTCTTCCTCCGCGAACTGAAGCGAGGAAAGCATTCCGTGAAGTATCGTGTCCGGGCAGAAATTCCAGGCAAGTTCAGTGCCCTGCCGACGGTTGCCGAAGGGATGTATGCCCCTGAATTGAAAGCGAACTCAGACGAGTTCAAGCTGAAGATTCAGGACAAGTAACGCCCATCGATTTCGAACTTTCGTAATCGATATTCAAAAAGCAAGACGCCGGATCAGCAAACTAAAGCTGGTCCGGCGTCGCTGTTTTAGATGTAGTATGTCGCTTGATTGACGTCGATGGATCAACTCCAGCCCAAGTCGCTCTAAGATGCTTCGCGAAGCCTCAGCGAAGGAGTTTCAATCGTGACCATGGTGTTTGGTGGGACACTTTTCGTCAGCCAGACGTTTGCGCCGACGACAGAACTCTCACCCACCACAGTCGCACCCCCGAGGATTGTCGCATTCGCGTAAACGACGACACGGTCCTGAATGGTCGGGTGACGCTTATTGCCGCGAACGAGGTTCCCTTCCCCGTCTTTGGCGAAGCTCAATGCGCCGAGCGTGACCCCTTGATAGATCTTCACACCGGTGCCGATCTCACACGTTTCGCCAATCACGACCCCTGTCCCGTGGTCAATGAAGAATGACGGACCGATCGAGGCGCCTGGGTGAATATCGATGCCCGTCAGGCTGTGGGAGTGTTCAGCCATCATTCGCGGGATCAACGGCACCTTCTGGCGATACAACTGATGTGCGATACGATGCACGGTCACTGCGGCCAGACCGGGATAACAGAAGACGATTTCATCGAGACCGCTTGCGGCCGGATCGCCGTCATAGGCGGCCTGAACGTCGGTTGCCAGCGTGCGACGCAATTCCGGGAGTGATTCAAGAAAACGGATTGCTTCGTGCTGTCCGCGACTTTCAAAATCAATGAGCCTGCGTTCGTCACACGAATGTGGGCCATGTTTTTGATCGTAGTCGTAACGAAGTGCCCGACTGATCTGCTGAGTCAGTTTATCGTGAAGCCCATCGACGAGGTCGCCCACATAGTAGGTCACGTTCCCCAAGTGAAGATTCTGGCGACGGTGATAACCGGGGAACAGAATTTCCTTCAGGTCGTTGATGATCTCGATGACTGCCGACGTACTGGGTAATGGGCAGTGCTGGAGATGGTTGATCGAACCGATTTCCAGATAGCTGTCGACAATTCGGTCGGTAAGTGCCGACAACTGCTCTTTCAAACGAAAATCAGTAGCCATGGACGGGATCCGAATTTGATTCGTAAAAGAAATCAACGCCCGATGCTCTGGGCGGGGAAATAGAATGCATACGATGCGTGCCTTCACATTACCGGCCTCACGCCGGTCAGAAACAGTTCTCGTTTTGCATCAACCGCCACACTGCTGGAGATTCTCTGTTGAATTGATCAGGAAAGCGGAAATCGTGAATTCAGAGCAGACTCTATTGGGACGGCAAGCCTGCGTGTGAAATCGCCGTCCTGTCTACTTTGTTTGCCCAATTTCCTGTGTCGTTAAATCGACGAGATTCGGCTGAAGCCTGAAGCGAATTTGATGGTTGTTTACGTCCGGATCAGCGAAAGAATCGCGAAATCACTTCAGGCTTTTCTGATTGATACAGTTTAACACTCCCGTTGGCCGATGTCTTGTCTTTGTTGCCTTCGTTCAGTCCTATT
>JBEBTF010000140.1:0-10602 GCA_040393865.1 Planctomicrobium piriforme
GATGGGGCAGTTTGTGAATGTCAAACGCTATCCACCAGCAGACTATCGCGGTGTTTCTGCGCCAAACGCCGACACGCTTTATTCGGTGGCGTGGCTCGATCTTGTAGAGCCGATGGTCTTCAGTCATCCGGATTTGGGGAAGCGGTTTTATTTATTCGAGATGGTGGACCTTTGGATGACCGCGTTTGCTTCACCAGGGTCTCGGATACAGGGAGGAAAAGCGACGAACTTCCTGTTAACTGGTCCAGGTTGGAAGGGGCAGATCCCGGATGGGATGACACACATTCCGGTCAGGACAAGATACATGGTCATTCTCGGTCGGACCTATGCTGATGGAACGGAGGAAGATTACGAAGCGGTCAACGTGCTTCAGTCGCAGTACAAGCTGACTCCGCTGTCAGCATGGGGGAAGCCATTCGTTTACAAGGCTCCTCCTGTTGACCCTGATCCTGGGTTTAGCATGACAGAGAAGCCACAGAAGGCGATTCTCGATCTAACGACTGAGCAATACTTCAACCTGATGGCAAAACTGATGGGAGAGGTCGCTCCACCGGCACCGGAAGACGCGCCGATTGTTACACGGATGGCGAAAATCGGTATTGTGCCTGGCAAGCCGTTTGAGATCTCGAAACTGAGTCCGGATGTACAGAAGGCCCTGAAGGAGATTCCAAAAGCGGCCTTGGAAAAAATCCAGTCGAGTAGAGATTCGCTGGGCGAAATGATGAATGGCTGGGTGATCACCAAGGGTCTGGGTGTTTATGGAACCGACTACCTGAAGAGAGCCGTCGTTGCAGCGTTCGGCTGGCCAGCGAATCGTGAGAAGGATGCCGTTTATCCGTATTCGGAAGTGGATAGTGAAGGGAAGAAGCTGACTGGAGCGAACCAGTACACGCTGACGTTCCTCAAAGGAGAGACCCCTCCGGTCAACGGGTTCTGGTCGATCACGATGTATGAAATCGACCAAGGTTGGTGGTTTGTTCCCAACCCACTGAATAAGTTCACTGTCGGTCCAAGGAACAAACTGAAGTACAACGATGATGGCTCGTTGACGCTCTATTTTCAGAATGAGTCGCCAGGTAAAGAGAAAGAGGAAAACTGGCTGCCCGCCCCGAAAGGCCCATTCATATTAATGTTGCGAATGTACGGGCCCAGAGAAGAGTCTCCATCGATTCTCAATGGAACCTGGAATTTGCCGCCGGTGAAACGAGTTGTCCAGTGAGTGCGAACAAGAGGCAGTACTACTACCGGGGCATCGCATGTGATGGCAGCAGTATTAAGGATACGCTGGAAATTCTTCTCACCATGGCAGATAAGAGAAATAGGGCTGCTCGGACTTGAACCGAGAACCAACGGATTATGAGTCCGCTGCTCTAACCGATTGAGCTACAGCCCCAATTTGTTCACCGACAAGAGGTTAGGTAGATCTCGTGGCGTCATTGAAGAACGATTACGACGCCACCTGCGCCACTCCTCGTGCCTGAATTTCTCCATTCAGACCAAAAACGTGTCGCGAAGTTTACACGTTAAGGGGCGTTACGCAAACCGAAGTCTGAATATGCGTCAACTGTCACGACGATCAGCATGACCAACCCACAGGCCAGCTTGCCTGCTGTACCGAAAAGCCGGGCGATCATGGCCGCCTTTCCAATGTTGATGCGTTCCTCATGTTCGCGGCCATGTTCCCCGAGATAGGCTCCACCAAAGGCGCCGATCGCACCACCGACCAGTGCTCCGATCAAAGAGCCAATCAACGGCATGAACAGGGTTCCGATTAATGCTCCACCCACGCTGCCGATAAACGAGCCGAGAATGCTGTAGATGATCCCGCGTCGACTTCCGCCTTGTCTGGAGGCTCCGAATGCGCCTGATGCGAACTCCCAGATTTCGCCAAAGATGGCCATAACGACGAGCAGCCCCAATCCGCTCCAACTTAATGCGGGATGAAGGTCGACTGGGAGAACGACTTTGTAAACGATGGCAAAGAAGAGAAGTAACCAATTCCCGGGGAGTCCAAAGAAATTGGTTCCCCACGCGATGGAATTACACAGAAGCAGGAGTGTGGCCCAGACGTAAACCATTGGTGGTGATCCCTGCCACATGAACGGGGTGATGCTGACTTGGTTGCAGTACAACAGAGCAATCGGAGGCGGTCTGTTTTGATGAATCTGCTTGCGATGCGAAGGATCGAAAAGGTGCGAACCTGTCGCGGTTCAAGGATCTTGTTTTGCACTGCTCATCAGATTCTGGCTCCACCTGCACAGGTGATCAAGTCGCGATGAGGCAATTGTTCGGCTGATCGAGGGAATTTCAGCCGGGGATTCAAATGACAGGAGCAGTTCGCTTGCGTGCTGATGATATCAAAGGTCAGATGACGCCCCCGGGGTAGATTACTTCCAGAAATCATGTAGCGAATCTGGCACGCGGGATTCAGCTTTTCTCAAGTCGAGAAGGCTGCTGCGCGGCCACAGGAGAGACCGATATGGTCTAATCCTGAAGAGTCGCCTTTCCGGGAATCTGCCGTTCATGGTTGACCCAACTGACTCGACCATTGTCTGTGAGTGACAATGTGATGTAGCTGGCGAGACGGATATTTGCATCCGGAAAGTGTGCGGCCACCTGATCTGATAATCGGGGCGATTTGCCGGGCTTTCGAAGTTCTTTGCAATACTCTACCAGCAGTTCCCGACCATCAGGTGCGTCGTGCATGAAGTAGTGAATCCAAGCCCAGGATTCCTGATAGTCAGCGGTTCTCATCTGATTGACTTCTTCGATTTTCTCAAGTCGTGTCAGATCGGGACGCCAGCCATTCTTCAACGCGATTGCCAGTCGTTGGGTGTGTTCTCTGTGAAGTCTTCGTGGGGTGTCGCTTTGTGTTTCGTAGTATTCTGCTAATCCCTCATCGAACCACAGAGGGACGTTCCTCAGAGATGCGTGCAGAACCCCGTGGGTGTATTCGTGTCGCAGATCTTCTTCGACGTTCGGGCTCCAGTGAGCATAGACCCCCAGTTCTGTTGGCGACCCAATAAAGAATGCGCGACGTTTGGGAAGATTTGGGTGCCGTGCCTGCATGTAGTCGCTATATCGTTCTTCATCGCTGAAGAGGTGAATCACAACGGGGCGTGTTGGAGCAGGCAAATCCAGAGCGGCCGTCAGTTCGGCACGAATCTGCTTTAATTCCTGAATCAACGGATGCGATTGCTTCATCTTCAGATCAGACCGAACGATCAGATCGCCGGTTGTGATCTCGTATTTGTTTGGAAGCTGGGCAGTGCTGTTCCGCGTTCCAATGCATCCCGCGAGCGTAAGAATGAGCAGGAGAATCAGTGAAACGATCACCAGTGGCGCTCTGAAGAGTGCCACTGTCGCAGGGACATTCATGAACTGCGACTGCGTGAGATTCATCCTTGAAATCTAATCCTTACGAGGATTCTCGGCAATGTCCGTTCGCCGACCTTCAAATTCGAGTGACAGCAGGGTTCCTGCTGAGAACGGGAATGGGAGACTCAGTTATCTTTGCAGTTGAGCTTCTCCACGCAATGCAGGCAGCCAGATTGGTTCGTGCCCCTGTTGCTGGAAGAGCTGGGCAAAGTGGAGATGACAGGTGAGCAGGAGGATTTGCTGGCCCTGTGCAGAAACGTCCATCAATGTCCGTGCAGCCGCTTCTGTACGTGACTGGTCGAAGTTGACGGTCACGTCGTCGAGGACCATCGGCATCTCGATTCCCTGACGCGCGAAGTCGCGGATCATGGCGAGACGGACTGACAGGAAGACCTGTTCCCGGGTGCCGCTGCTGAGTTGTTCGACTCGGAAGGCCTGACCTTTCTCGTCGTCAACGAGTAAGGCTTTCTCGCCAAGTCGGGTCCAGATTCGAGTGTATTTGCCGATGGTGAACTGCTGCAGATAGGCCGATGCATCCTGCAGGGTGCGAGGCTGCCGATCAGTTTCGATCCGTTGGCGAACCCTTGTCAGAACCTGATCCGCCAACTTGGTTGCTGCCCATTTTTCGGTCGCTTCACGCAAGGCGAAGAGGACTTGTTCTCTGTCGAATCGCAACGAGCTCAGTGTGCGGTCGTTTTCGATCTCGCGAAGTTGACCTTTCACCCGTCCGAGTGTCTCTTGCAGAGACCTGATACTGGCGTCGTACTGATTGATGTCGTTTCGTGCTTGAGCGATTGCTGCGTTGTTTTCGTCCTGATTGTAGTGATCCAGATCCTCTTCAGAGAGTGCGATTTCCGGGTCGCTTTCGGCGATCTTCTGGATGTTTTCCGCGACTTGTTTGATCTGGTGCTGGAGTGTGTTTCGTTCGTCGATCGCGGCCAGCTTGGCAATGATTTCATCACGACCACCGACGCCGAGTTGCTTGAGCAGAGAGCTGCGTTCGCGGCGCATCTGGTCGATCTGCTCGACCAGTTGGGCGGCTTGCTGTCGTTTGTCTTTTGCTGTTTGGCGCAGGCGTTGTCGTTCGCGTCGACGTTCTCCCTGCAATTTCAGTTCACGATCCCAGTCCGCCAGAGTCTGGTAATAGTTCGTGATCCGGAAGTCATGTGCTTCGAGCTTTCCGGCAAGATCTTGAATCGATTTGTGGTATGCCTGAAGCTCCTGACGCTGGTAAGAATCCTTTTCATGCCGTGCGTCATTGTCACGCATGATCTGTTGTGCTTCAGACAGGATCTGACACTGTTCGAATGCTTGGGGAACCTTGAGCGTTTCGGAGAGCCCGAGTTTGCGAAGAGTATCAGTCCAATCGCGACGGATACGCCCGTGTTGACGTTGCTGCTCTTGAAGAGCGAGTCGGAGTCGGCTGAGCTTCTGTCGCAGTGACTCGATTCGCCGCCCAATCGGTTCGTGCTTATCGAGGTCCGCAATTTGTTCACGAATCCGATGGATGATTTCGTCATCGGTCAACGGAGCTGCTGGAACTGCAGGTGTTTGCTGATTCTGTGGAATTGGCCCAGGATTAACGGTGGCAAGTGGAGGCAGTTGTTGAGACGCCTCTCGTCGAAGAATGCGGTCAATTGCCTGTTCAACTCGATGGAGTTCGTGTTCGAGTTTCTCACGTTCCGCGTCGATGTCTGGTGTTGAGAACTCGACGACCTGGAAGTACTCCTTCATCGCCCAGACCGTGCCCATGGACGCAACGCCCAGGAGCACGAAACAGGCTCCGACAATCCAGGCGGCGGCTTTGCCTGCAACAAGCCCGTCATAGCCACGTAGGGCCGCATGGATCCCCGCCGCCATCAATGCCGCCCCACCAAACATAAAGAATGTGTGGATCAGCCAGAAGAATGGAGGCAGTTCTCGCTCAACAACCTGAGGACCGATCTCCCGATTCAGGAGCTCCATCGCCTTCTTCAGGTGCTCACGGCGGATCTTGAGCCCGCGTAGTTCTTCCATCTCCATCAGACGCTTTTGCAAGACTTTGCGAGCGTCGGCGATGGTCAGCTTTCCAAGATCCTTTGTGTATGTTTTCCATTCGTTCTTTAATGAACGTAAAGTGCCATTCAGCTTCTTATGGCGGCGAATCAGTCGGGATCGGGTTCGACACGCTCCTCGATAAAGATTGGCCTGAGTCCAGAGACGCTGGTAGGCGGCAGGCCCCATCTCTGACTGATTCAGTCGATGGAAGTCCCAATGCCCATCCAGTTTTCCCAGCAGGGCGTTGACGTTTCGCTGCGTCTGCTCGAACTCGGCCTGCGCTCCGGCCAGTGACCGATCGAGCGCCTCCATGATGCGAGACTTCTCGAACAGGCTTTGGATTGCGCAGGCGTGTTCTTCGAGTTCAGGACGTGTCGGGATTTCTTCCGCAGTTGCCTGAAGAGTTTTGGCCTCGGTGATCAGGGCTTGTCGCCGATCATTGATCTCAGAATGCTCCAACTCCAACTGATCGAATCGGCGAAGAATTTCTCTGTCCAAATCTCCTTGGGGAAGCAAAGAGAGTTGGTGCCGTAGTTCTTTTTCTTTACGCCAAGGGCTCCAGATGCGATTTACAAATTCTCGACTACGAAGATCGTACTCAGCTTCGGCGCGTCGATTTTGTGCGTCGGCAATCTCATCTTCGATCGAATGAAATTGCGACTGCAACTTGTTGTGTTTGTCGGTGACTGGAGCGTGACGCGACAGTTCTTTGTCGATCTGTGCCAGGCGATTGATGTGTGTGAAAAGCTCGCCTTCGCGTTTTTCTGGTGCGACGACAAAGCGACTCTGTTCTTTATTGAAGCCTTGATGAGCTCGAACGATCTGGTCACCTTCAGGCCCGAGCGACAAACCGTAAAGCTGTTGAGCAACTTCATCGCCACTGAGAGCGGCAAGCTGTTGTAACTCTGGCAGGCCGATTGCGAAGATGTTCTGAAACATTGCTTCGCGAGTGTCAGCGACAATCGCTTTCAGAAGTGGGTCGTCATCGCGCACGATGCGGCCGTTGATTTCCAGTCGTCCTCTGGTGCCAGCCTGAGACGTTCTCCGAAGTCGGTATTCTTTTCCGAGATGCTGAAGGCGCAGTGTTCCACTGCACTCGATGGGCTTCGCGTCAGGGCCAAAACTCTTTTCGTCCGATGGCAGGAACCCGTAGAGCACGCCGCGGATGAATCGCAGGATGGTCGATTTTCCGGCTTCGTTCGGCCCATACAATACGGTGACGCCGCGTTCGTTAAACGGCAACGTCACATCTTGCCAGATGCCGAAGCGGTCGATCTCGATTTCACGAAGCTGCATCGAACACGGTCCCTGATGAGTCGATGCCCGGCAAACTACCGGAGCACCACATTCCTTTTATGTCTGTCTTTGAACAAATTGATTCAACTGTGTGTTGGCAGGTTGAATTGGATCTGTTCTCAATTGGTCCCGAAAATCATTACCTGATTTTTCGGTTGTCGAGTGTGACCTCGACGGTTGCGTGCGGTTTACTGCAGCCATTGAGCTGCAAGTGCCTGAGCACGTCGATAAACACCTTGTTTCGAGAGCTGCCCTACTGCGTCTCGAAGTGCCCGAGTGTCGTGATGTTTCATCCAGTCAAGGTCCTGAAGTTCCCTTCGCAGTTGATCAAGCAACTGGTCGCCGGATTCCTTGAGAATGTCTTGAAAGTCCAGCAAGAGTCGTGTCTCACCGGGATTGTTGCTGACCACTGCTGCAATCGGAGCATCAACACTCCGTTCCATGCGATGCAGACGACGGACAGCCCGTTCCCCGGTGAGTTCTGACTCAAGTTTTCGCCAAAGTTCTTCTTTGGCCTTTGGATCAGACAGCGAGTCGAACAGGAGGCCTGATCCTGAAATCTTCCAGGTGATGATCCAGAGCCGTTCGTCGTTGTCAGGCGTCAATTCCATCAACGCCAGAGCCATACGCTCTGTGAGATCGTTTTGGTTGTGATGTGCTTCGACTGTGATCGAGAAGTCTTCCCATCGAATTGGAGCCACTGCAACGGCGTCGATGGTGACTTCACCAATTTCGTCGACGTTCACAACACTGCATCCACGAGAACCGGTGACGGCTCTGGTCAGTGACTGAGAACAGCCAGGGTCGTGTGCGATTCCCCCATTGAAGTACTCCGTGCGAGGGACGCCTTCACCCAACGCGATGTAATCGGTGCGTTGAGAGATTGCTGCCTGAACGAGTTTCGCCGGTGCCGTGACGGTACTCTGTGCCGGGTCCACTTCAGGTTGACCATTCACCCATCGCAACGGAGCACCTGCTGCGACCAGCCCGATTCGAAACGGGGTTTGATGTTTTCCAAGAGCGGTCGGACCAGCACCGGTCCATTTGGTTTCATCAGAATTCGGGGTGGCAACGACGAAGATCGACGCCATCACCCGTTGATCACGCATCACGGCAATTGGCTCGTGATCATCTGCGGTGAGCAACGTCACGTTGGGAGGCAGGCTGATATTTCGCTTCCAGCCAGACACCGGATCAAGCACGCCGGGAACCACAAACACAGAGATGTGGTGGGCAGCGAGCTTTTCGAATCCTTTTTCGAGTGCGACGCGCGCACGCAGGCTGTTGGTTTTGGCGTTGAAGGAGTTCCCCGTCAGCAAAAGGAATTCGACCTGAGCACCGATGCAGGTGTCGACAATCGCTTCCCAAGCTCGAAACGTAGCGTCCTCTGCCAGCTGTCTGTCTTCAGGTGACAGAACTCCGGTTCCGGTTAAATGTTCGTCCAGACACAAACTTGTTGCGTGGACGAATCGAAAGCCCTGGCGAGACATGGGTTCGGAATCCTTTCCCCCAACAACATCCCTTGATCGAAATATGGATTAGTGGATTTTGATGAAAATGTTGATTTGCGGAATTGGCGAGAGTTTACCGCTAATGTGAAGATGGGAAAAGGGCATTTTGTAAATGCTGCAAAACTGGGTAGGTTTTAGCGATTTGGTTTCAGTTTTGCTGGAAGACTGAGAAAAGTCGATTTTAGACTCAGTTCAGAGGGAATTTCGCTCTGGTTTTCGCCGGACGCATTCAACGGAATTCGCAAATATTTCCCGTATTTCTGGGCGATCCAGCCGGTACAGATAAATCGAGACCCCTGCGACGGCGTCAGGTTTCAGCTTCCAAAGTTGCTCGTAACAGCCTCCGGATCGGGAACCAAACTGCAGTTTGGTGAGTGACACTGCCAGAACGTCGTAATCTTCCAACGGTGACTTCAGATCGTCTAAGTAGTCAGCCTGAATGCCGAATGCCTCAGGGAGTGCAGTCCCGTAGTAATCAAGTGCCACCCGAGGGTGATTCCATTCCCCCAACGTTCGATGGAGTGCCGGAAAATCCTGACCCCAATCAATGTTTGAGTCGGAGAGAAGATACTTCGCGTTGGGGAGTCCTCCTGAGATCGCGTTGAAGTATGCAATCTGATGAGGGTGCGAACCGAGACAACTGATGGCTTGGATCGCCACCAGCAAGACTGCGATTCCGGCGAACGCACGGGGGCGAGTTCGGAGAAGGCTCGCGAGGAGATCGACTCCGCAAATGATCAGGATGGGGTACAGCAGAATCAGATAACGCACCCCCAGGTTGATCTTCGCTGTGAGCACCAATGCAATGAAGATCGTACTGCCAATCAGAATTGATTTGAGGACAGGGTCGAGTGTCCGCCATGCTTGAACTGGGGATCGCAGTGACACGAGTCCAGCGATTCCGAGTAAGCCCGTTAACAGGAGTTCGATGGGCGTCGACTTGAACGCGAATGCACACGGGAAGTAGTACCACCATCCGTACTGGGACACTTCTCCCATCAGGTACGCAGGGTGCCCGGCTTTGTTGTGCAGGTATTGGAATAGCACTCCTGAAATGGGGGCCGGTCGCTTCAACGTGTGATGAGCAAGTTCCATGATCCAGTCCGCCCAAGGGCCGCGTCCAAGAATTTGCACCCAAGGGGAATCGTCTGGAGTTTCGTTTAATGGGAAGTTCTTCAATGGACCAGTAAACGAAAAGAGATGGAGTGCCCACCAGATTGGCAAAATCAAGATTCCCCAAAGAACGAACAGTTTGATTGCCTGTTTCCATCCTCTCAGCGACTGAACTCGTAGAGGCTGATTAGGGTTTGTGTCACCAGACTTCGGTGTGAAAAGCAAAAGTGCGAGCATCGTCGGCAACAGAAAAACCGCAGAGTACTTGGAACTCAATGCCACCGCTGTCGCAGCTGCTGCGAGTGCGAGACGTTTGAAGTTTGGCAGTTGAATCGCCCAACCGATAGCCAGCAGCGCGACGAGTCCAGCAAACGCAAAACCCAAATCCATTGTTGCCAGTGAGGAGTGAGCGACAATCAGCGGCGAGAGAGATACCAGCGTCGCCCCCGTCATGGCGGCAACGAGACCTTGCCGCTTTTTAAGCCAGAAGAAGCACACGATCAGCAACGGCAACCCAAACAGAATGGAGTTGAGAATCCGCGGTCCAGTTAGATACTCCGGATCTTTGATCTGCCCGACCCATGGCACCGGTCTGGCTTCTCCCCCAGTTGAGGCCAGTGCCGGAAGATACGTCACCATCAACGGGAGTGGAGCAATTCCTTCTGCACAGATTCGCGGGTCGAGCCTGCCGTCGTGAATCGATTGTAGCCCGCAATTGAGATAGTACGTCTCATCGTATGTTGGGCTTTGTGTTTTCCGGACAAGCGAGGTTTGCCACAGAAAGCTGAGACAGATCAGACACAGTAAGACATACGGGGCGAACCGCTGCGTGAATGTGTCTGAAGATTCTGTTACTGCGGCAGTCATGCTGGCTCCTTCGCCGTCGTCATTCAGATCATACATCGAGACGAAGAAGACGAAAGCGAGCCAGCCTTACGCTATCATCGAGACGCTGGTGAGATTCACGGAGTCTTCGGTTGTGGGACAGGGAAGAGGAAGTCTCCGGGTTCCTCCCCGTCCTTCCAATTAGCTTTGCCGCCTTGGTCAATCCTGTCTTTGCCAATGGAATACACAATCGGTTGCCCATCCAGTACGACGAATCGGAGCTTCTGCCCGTCATACGGATCGGTCAAGACCTCTTCGTATCCCGCTTCTTTCGCCGCGACGTCAAGCGAGTCTGGAAGCTTGCCGTGGGCCAGTTGATACCGTCGTACGGCGATGACCATTTGGAGTGCATTCAGGCGCGTCTGATTTCGGATGATTGCTT
>JBEBTF010000141.1:0-10555 GCA_040393865.1 Planctomicrobium piriforme
TACGCCTACTGAACAGTTCTCATCATCACTGACGTCGGCGCAAGAAAGAAGCCGGTGATTGTGATTCACCGGCTCAAGAATGAAGCAGACAGGGGCTTTATGCGAGAACGTCGAATCCCAGATCGTTCGTTTTGTCTTCTGGGTCGCCGTTGTAGTTGATCGTGACTTCTTCACCTGGCTGGATATCACGCAACGCGGTGAATGCTTTTGTTTGCCGACCCACGTCTTCGTAGTAGGCATTCGGCTCGAAGCTGTGGTTGTACATCGACCCGTAGCCCAGAGCGACAACCGCCTTCGTTTCAGTCCACGTGTAAACGTAGTGAGCCAGTTCGGACTCGTCGATTTTGTTCCAGGTCACCACAATCAACGGGACACGTTCAAACTCTGTTCCCTTGGGGATCAACCGCCGCGCAAAGACACCGCGCCCCTTCTTCTTTGTAACGCGAACTTCCAGATAATCTGACTGTTGATGTGGCATTGCCTGTCCCGGCATCGACTTGAATGGAGAGTGAAGAAATCCCCTGCGGAATTGCAGGTGGCAGAAATCTTCTCGAATTCGGCCATTCATGCAATGCATTCCCTCCGAATTCCTCTGGAAGAACAAAGGAACATCACTCCAGAAGTCCAGAGTGCGATTCACGTCACCGGGGATACTGCGATATAATGAGAGGCGTCCAATCGTTTGTATCCGCCTTCAGTCTGTATCCGTCCTCACTGGCAAAGCGGTTGGTGACTCGACGATTTCATCCGGTTTCAAGGCCGTCGCCTGCGATCTCAGGCATCTATTCAACATCATGAAACCAGACGACCTGCTCTGTTACTGCTTTCACGTCACCAAAAGAAAGGTGATGAATTACCTGCGTGTTCACAAACCACGTCGGCCGAGCCAGCTGAGTGAATGCGGGGGGGCAGGAACCGGGTGCGGGTGGTGTGTGCCGTATCTCAACAAATGCTTCAAACAGCACGAACAGGCAAACCAGGCCGAGGAAATTGATATTTCAGCATCTGAATACGCATCCGCCAGAGCGTCCTACATCGAGAAGAAAAACACGTCGATCCCAGACCATACAACAGAATGAGAGATATCCCTCGATAGGATAACGGCATCGCGGCAAATGAAATCAGGCAGGTCGCGATCTGTCGCACCCTGCCTGACCTGAAATTCAAACTGATGTCTTCGGACTTACTTACCGCTATTCGCTGCAGAAGCTTTAACGGATTTTGACTCCACCGCCTCTAAGCTTGGGAAGTGCCGTCGATAGAGAAGGTTCTCCCACCATGCAGGTGTTCGAAGATTTCGATCCTCGACTGGCACGATTCGTGTCTTACCTCGTCGGGTCCTCAGGACCAGTTGACCATCTTCAAGCACTTTCTCGACGACCCAAAACTTATCCACCTGATATTTGTAATCTTCGCCATTGGGGCTGGCGGATAAAACTTTTGCGCGCGGACCTGGACGAGTACTGTGTTTCGTTACACGGTAGATCACGTGATCGCCAGGATTGAAAATGCCTGTCATTTTCATGTCCACCCCAATTCGGTTATTCACTTTCACCTGTGTGTGTTTGAGCAAGCGCGATGATCGAAACCATCATTGGAAAGCGGGATACGCCACTGTCTTTCCTTATTATTCTAGCAAGCCCGAGCAATTCGTCCTCCCCTTCTAAATGAAAAGAGAACCTGCCACAAGACCAAGACGCATTTTCCACCATTCCCCAATGGGTTATCCCCCCAAAAATGCCGGTATCCGAACCAATTGGGAGCAAACGAAAGCAGAGAGTTGCGTGAGCACAAAACGCATTTCCGGCTGTCTTTTGATGGAAACAGCCATTACGACCATGAAGAGGTGAGGGCGACCTGATTCGAGCGGAATCAGCAGGAGAAGAACGAGAGAAGAAAACCGGGCCTGTGCAGACGAATCCTTCCGCCTGCACTCCGGATGACAATCATCGTGACGAGCACATTGGGACGGCTGCGATCGCCTCCCTTGCAAGTCACGCAATCCGCTGAGCCACTTGCTCACAGCGGACAATCTGAAGCAGCATCAACTGGAACGGATGGTTTCAATCCCAAGAAAACATCACGTAACATGGAGCCGACTGCTCCTGCTGCTTCGAATCCACTCCTCAACAGGTCCGATGCCTCGCATCCGTTTCAGAGAAATTGCCAAACCTCGGCAATTCTTGAACCAGATCCATCTGAAGGGGCACGGGAGCCTGAAACGCTCTAACGGCTGAGGTTTTCGAAGGTTGTGGTTGGGGCAGCGACCTTGCGATACCCCAGATCACGGATCACTTCGAGCACTTCGCTCCACGTTGGAAACTGGCGTCCGCTGCGACGTTTGTAGTCGTCCATGGCTCGCATGAACTCGACTTCGTCCGGTTTATAATCACGTTCACATGTCGTCGGATCGATCTGTCGACGGCGTTCCACCTTCCGGCGCTCGCTCACCCGGCTCTCTTTCCCGCCGAAATTCTCTTCGACCCGATTTCGCCGCGGATTACTGGTGGCTCGACGATCTTTACCCCGTCGGTTCACACTCAGTTCTGCAGTCATTCCAAAATCGTCCTTCATCCTTCGATCTCCTTCAGCAATACCAGGGGGGAACCTAGTTCCGGAATGGACTATCCATCACCAAACCGGAGATTCGTATTCGACACTCCATCCCCCTAACAATGCGCTGTGTTCAAAATCCAGGCGCTCTGGGTTTAGAAATTTTGTCAGAAAAGATCCCCTATCTGGCAAAAGAATTCAGATTAAAACGCTTACGCAGATTACGCAGACGAGGTGAGCGTAGATTTCCCGAAACGCGCTGCGTGAACCTCGTTGCCCCCTGGCAACAGTTGCTCCTCAAACACAACGCAAACTTCGTATTTGGTGCCATTCCAAGACGTTCCGCCGAAACTCACACACGAAGGATCGGTCCAATCCTGAGCGAACGGACTTTGCAGAATTTCGGCAAGATCAGCAACTTTGCGAGATTCCCTGAGACGGTCTGACGTGTAAGCCCCTCAGGCCAAATAATCAAAAGAATCGACAAAGTTGACCAAATTGATGCAGTCCAACAACTCAACCATCCGAAATCTTCTGTTGTAGAAGCATTTTTAGCCCTGATCTCCGGGGGCAATGGCACACACAGACCAAGAGTCTGCAAAAGGTGACTCGCCACTGCACTCCCTATGACATGGAGATCAGCTAATGCCGGAGGGTTGCCTGCCATGACCGAACTGCCACTGGATTCGTGTCCGGGATGGATCGCGCAATGGAATCAGTTCAGCCGCAAACTGCGACGACTTCTCTCTGATCGATACGCAGAGATCGGACTGAACGATTCTCGTGCCAATATTCTGGAAGCCCTCAGCGGGCAGACACATCCAGCAACTCAGGCCGAACTGGCAAATCTCCTCGTGATTTCAGAATCCAATCTGAGTGGATTGATTGAGCGGATGCGGGTGGAAGGGCTGCTCACTCGCGAGAGATGCAGCATTGACCGACGCAGAATGGTCCTGAAGCTCACCTCATCCGGGGTTCAGTTGAGTGACGCTGTCCGCGCAATTCACAGTCAGGTTGAGAAGGACTGGCAACATTATTCAGGCGATTCACAAACAGGCTCCGAAGCAGTGACAGTGATTGAGCTCCCGCCAAGAGAAGCAATTCTTTCCCTGTATCCCAAAGGGGAAAGGAGAGCAGCATGAAACCGTTCTCAAAATCCACAAAGCGCTGGTGGAAATCCGCCTGCGTCGCTGTTCTTGGTGCCAGTGTCCTGTCGTCAACAGGCTGCACACGAACGTTCTGGCGCAAACAGGCAGACCGGGATTCTTATTCGGCCATCACCGAAAAGCTGAACGATCCTCGCTGGGCACTGCCACGTATCGACGTGAACGCAGATCCTCGCAGCCGTTTCTATTCCCCATATGATCCAGACTGCGAACCGTTGCCACCAGACGACGGTGCGGCCAATGTCTATATGAACTGGGTCGATGGCTGGCATGGTTACAAAGGCTGGCATAAGTTCGGCAACTCGATGACTGTGGAAAACCCACAGTGGCTCGCTAATTTCGGTTGGAGCACCGACAACATCGATCCTCTGACAGGGGAAATCGTTCCTCCTGTCCCAGAGTTGAAAGATGTCACGCTTCCTCAAGCTGTCGAACTGGCGCAGCTGAACAATCGTGACTATCAGTTCGGGATCGAAAACGTCTATCTCGCGGCACTTGCCGTCACGTTCCAGCGATTCCAGTTCGGAGTTCGCTACCTTGGAGCCAATGGGGTCGAACCGACCGCTTTCACGACCGCGACACTCGTTCCCCACGGCCCTGGGGATAACGTTGTTGCAGGCATGGCCGGCGGGGTCAGCCAGGTCCTGCCAGCAGGAACGCAGTGGGCCGTCGAATTTGCGAACAACACACTGTGGTTGTTCAGCGGTGGGAACAGCACATCGTCGGTGTCTAACCTGTCCTTCTCACTGGTCCAGCCTTTGCTCTTTGGTGCCGGACGGGTTGTGGGGCTGGAAGGTCTAACGCAAACCGAACGTGCCCTGCTCTATGAAGCAAGAAATCTGGCACGCCTTCGACAGGAAATCTTCACTGACATCGTTGCAGGAAGCCCAGGCTTCCTGACTTTGTTGCAGCAAATGCAGGTCATTCGCAACCTGCAAGGCAACAATGCTCAGTTCGAAGAACAAGTCGAACGAATGCTGGGGCAATCGTCCCGCGGGAAACAATTTACCAGTGTCTCACTGAAAGAATGGCCAGGTGGCCCCTTTGTTCGAGAAAATCTGCCAGTCGAACTCCGCAACAAGCTGACATTTGACGAAGGCGTGTCGCTCCTGCGATGGGCGTCGGATGACTTCGTTTCTGAGCGAGAAGTGGAATTACTGCAGAACCTCAGCGACGATCCGGTGTTTCAATTAGCAATCAAGGAACTTGTTTCGCGATTGCAAACAAATGTGGCCACTCTCGACGTTTTGAAACTGCAATCGAGCTTGGCATCCAACATTGTTTCGTTGCGTTCACAAGAAAACCAGCTCCAGAACGATCTTGATAACTTCAAGATATTTCTGGGGTTACGCACTGACACAAAAATGACAATCAATGACTCGGTGCTGAAGCAGTTCGAGATCATTGACCCTCAGGTGGCGTTACTTGAAAGACAGATCAAGGACTTCGTACAGAGATTCGGAGCTCTGAACGAAAATTCCCTGAAAAATGAAGAGGTTCGCCAGCTTTATGCAGAATTGCTGGGGCTGGTTGATGCCGTTGAACGAAACGGGATGCAGATCGTTCAGAACGACATCCGCAAAATTCAGCAAAAACTTCCTCGCCGCCAGGCGGAACTCGGGGAAGCGGACGCTGCCCAACTTGCATCCGATATGGAACGGGCTTTCTTTGCACTGGAAAGAGCCAATCTGGATCTGAAGGACATCCGAGACGCGGTATTCGAATCGGCCCAGACATTGCAAAGACAGGCCCTGGATGAAGCTTCACTCAAGAAGGTCTATGAGCAGGTGAATGATCTGCGGGAAGATCTTTTGAAGGTGACGCAGAATCTCACAGTGATTCAGGTCAGTGTTCGAGTCGAGCTCATTGAACTGCTGCCATTCGAAATGGCCATGCAGGATGCGGTTCAGATCGGAATCGAAAATCGAGTCGATCTGATGAACGCCAAAGCTCGGGTGATGGACGCAAGAAGAAAAGTCGAAATTACTGCAAACGCTTTGCTTGCAAGCCTTAGCATTGTCGTCGACGGTGACATTTCGACACCTGGAAATAACAAACCATTGGACTTCCGGGGAAGTGAAAGTCGGTTGAGAGCGGGATTGGCATTTACAGCCCCTCTGGACCAGATTGACGAGCGAAACGCCTATCGTATTGCTCAGATTAACTACCAGCGACAACGCCGTGCGTATATGCTGGAGGAGGATCGAGTCAAGCAGGACGTCCGAAATGCATGGCGTAACCTGTTTGTCCTTCGACAAAATATGGAAACATCCCGTCGAGCCGTCCGGCTTGCCGCCTTACAATATGACTCGGCAGTCGAACAGAGTAATGCCCCTGTCGCTGCCGGTTCGAGCAGTAGCCGGGGGAGCGGGGTTTCAGGTACAAACTTGCAACAAGCGTTGTCGACGCTCCTTAGC
This sequence comes from Planctomicrobium piriforme, assembly GCA_040393865.1. GTDB lineage: Bacteria > Planctomycetota > Planctomycetia > Planctomycetales > Planctomycetaceae > Planctomicrobium > Planctomicrobium piriforme_A. The sequence continues at coordinate 6,137 of JBEBTF010000141.1, forward strand.
TCTCAGAACCAGTTGATTCAGATCTGGATCAACTATGAGCGAAATCGACTGTTTATCTATCGCGATATGGGAATCATGGAGATCGGCGAAGACGGCATGTGGGTCGATCCATTTTATCGGAGTCTTTTCAATGCCAACGAATCCAATAAAATCGACTCGCTCGGGCAAGGCAACAACCTGGATTCTTCTGGTGGTAGTACTGCTGGGGCTGGGCGGAGTCGCCTGGGCCAAGGGAATTCTCCAACCGGAATGGTGGGAGTCTCTGACAGACGGACAGTCATCCAGGCAAGTGCCGAAGAACCTGATTACCGAGCAGGCCAAGCGCGGACCATTCCTGATCAGCCTGAACGTACAGGGTTTTTTGGACAGCCGTAAGAACGCCACCCTCAGCAGTCTTGTTGAAGGCACGACGACGATCATCAGTATCGTGCCTGAGGGAACCTGGGTCACTGTTGGCGAAGTTGTTTGCGAACTCGATTCGTCACAACTGAAAGAAAAAGCCAAACAGCAGGAAATCACGACAACTCAGGCTGAAGCCTCCATGGCAACAGCTCGTGAGAAACTCGAGATTCAGAAAACCCAGAACGAGAGCGATATTGCAGCAGCCACGCTGAAGTTCGAACTCGCACAGCTGGATCTGGAAAAGTACAAAGACGGTGAATTCCCACAGCAGGAAAAACAACTGCAAGGGGATGTCGCCATTGCGAACGAAGAACTGATCCGGTCTAAGGACACGCTGCAGTTCACAACCGGCCAGGTGAAAAAAGGCTATGCAAGCCAGAACGAACTGGATGCAAGTCGCGTTGCTGTTCAACAGGCGACACTGAAGCTGCGCGGAGCAGAAGAACTGCTGCACGTGCTGCAAAACTTCACCTACAAACGCAACATCGCTGAGCTGAATGCGAACGCTAAAGAGTCAGAGAGAGAACTGGCTCGTGTTCGTCTGAAAGCATTGTCTGCTCAAACTCAGTGCGAAAAAGAAGCGAACGCGACAAAGCTGACATATGACGTCGAGCGAGAAAAACTCGCCAGACTGCAAACCCAGATTGATGCATGCACAATTCGCGCTCCTCAGGACGGCGAGGTTGTTTATGCAAATATGTCCAACAGCGGCCGCCGCTCTGATCAGCCTGCTATTGAAGCAGGGACAACCGTCCGTGAACGTCAGGCGATCATCAATCTTCCAGACATTCAGCAGATGAAAGTGGACTGCCGTATTCACGAGTCGTTAATCGGCAGCATCCGCAAAGGTCTTCGGGCACGAGTTCGTGTCGACGCCTACCCAGACGAAATCTATTACGGCGAGATCTCCCACGTCTCCTCCGTCCCAATGTCTGGCAACTGGCCAAACACAGATCTGCGTGAATACCAGACGGAAGTTCGGTTGACTGATGATGTGGACAAGATCAAACGCCTTCGCCCTGGTCTGACATCCCAAGTGGAAGTCCTTGTGGACAGCCGCGAGAATGTTCTGCAGGTTCCGATTCAGTCAGTCGTCACAGTCAGCGATAAGCAGGTTGTCTTCGTCTACACCGGAACAACTCATGAACGCCGTTACGTAAAGCTCGGCGCAGCGAACCAATCGCATCTGGAGATTCTGGAAGGGTTGAATGAAGGCGAAAAAGTCATCATGAACCCTCGCAGCCAGTTCGGTGCTGAGATCGCCGCACTCGAAGCAGAATTGAACACATCTAACTCAAAGGCCAAGGCTGCTGAAGAGGCCGGGATGCCTGCAACAGGGACCCCAGCCGAACCGGCGGCTCCAAAGCTTCCAGCTGGTGGACCTCCAAGTGGAAATGGGGAAGCAGCAGGTGCTCCGCGTCGTCCAGGCGGTGAGTCATTCTTTGCTCGACTCGATACCGACAAAGACGGCTTCATCTCACAGGAGGAAGCACCAGACACACTGAAGGGACGATTTAGTGAACTCGACAAAGACTCTAACGGAAAGTTGAGTCGCGAAGAGTTAGCCGCAGGCCGTCCTCCACAACAGGCTCAACCTCAGCCAGCCCCTTAACACTGAGCGTTTCCTCGGTTAAAATCGAATATGCCTTCTCCGCAATCAGGACGATGGTTCCAGCAAACAGGGGCCATGCCCTCCGGGAATCCCGGTCGGGTCAAGGTGACGCTCAACCAGCCAAGACATCTGACGACGAGTGACTTCGGTTCACCTGCCAACAGAATCATCCTCACGGATGCCCCCAAGACTGATTGCCATCCGGCACACCCTCCCCGCCAGACGCTGGCAAGTTGCCTGCAACGGCTCCCTTGATTTCCTTTCGACTCGATTCGGTTGAGACATGGAACTGGCTGCCCAGCTCATTGACCTTCACAAGTATTACGATCTTGGATCGGTTCAGGTGAAGGCATTGCGTGGAGTGACCATGGACATCCCCAAAGGGGATTTTCTGTCGATCATGGGATCATCCGGGAGCGGCAAGAGTACTTTGCTCAACCTGTTGGGCGGACTCGATCGTCCCACCAAAGGGAAATACATCCTCGCTGGGAAAGATGTCGCACAGCTCGACGATGACGAGCTGTCTGCAATTCGGAACGGCTTGATCGGGTTTATTTTTCAGTCATTCAACCTGATCCCGCAGTACACCGTTCTGGAAAACATCGAAGTCCCGTTACTGTATCGTCCTGGCTATCCGCCGATTTCAGCCAAAGACACTCAAAGATGTATTGAGGTCGCGGAGAAAGTTGGGCTCGGGACACGACTCGATCACCGGCCCTATCAGCTTTCCGGGGGACAGCAGCAACGTGTCGCGATCGCCCGAGCGTTGATCAATGATCCTGCCATCATCATGGCGGATGAACCAACCGGGAACCTGGATTCCAAAACTGGTGAAGAGATCATGGCGATGCTCAAAGATCTGAACGCAGAGGGCAGGACCATCATCATGGTGACACACGAACCGGATGTCGCCGAACAGACCAAGCGTCAGATTTACATGAAGGACGGTGTGATTGCCGGACACGGGATTTTTAAGGGATAGACAGATTTCCCGCGTCTCAATTCGTTTCACAGACCTTGTATCACCGATTGACTTTCGTTCATGTCACAATTGCTCCGCACAATTCGACTGGCCTTTAAAAGCCTTCTACTGCACAAGCTGCGGTCCGGTTTAACCATGCTCGGAATTGTGTTCGGAGTGTTCTCTGTGATTGCGATGCTCGCGATCGGAGAAGGAGCCAGCAACCAGGCGCAGGAACAGGTGCTGCAACTGGGGGCAACAAACATCATCATTCGCAGTGTGAAACCGCCAGAGGAATCGGCTTCCGCATCCGGGAATTCACGTGTTCTGCGTTACGGGCTCACAAAAAACGACCATCAGGTTCTCTCCAACACACTCTCCACGGTGACCGGAATCGTTCCGGTTCGTGAAGTCACGATGGATGTGAGAAATCTGGAATGGAATCTCAACGCACGCATTGTGGGATGTGTTCCTGACTATCTCATCATGAACCATCTGAAACTGTCGAGTGGCCGGTTCCTCTCGGAGTTCGATGAATACACTCGATCCAACAATGCGGTTTTAGGCTATGAAAGCGCCCGTATTCTGTTTCCAAGACAGGATCCGCTCGGGAAATCTGTCCAGATTATGAATCGAGCCTACACCGTCGTCGGAGTGATGCAGGAACGTACTGCATCCGCTGCTGTGGGCGGAAGTATGTCTGGTCAAGACTACAACAAAGACGTTTACATCCCGCTGTCGACGTTTCAGTCTCGAATCAATACCAACAACCTGATTGTGAAACGGACATCAGGTTCGTTCTCCGCCGAGTCTGTTGTCTATGACCAGATCACATTGAAGGTCGATGACGCCGAAACAGTGATTCCCACAGCTGAAGTCGTCCGCGAGACACTGGAGCGACTGCATGGAAATTCTCGGGATTACGCTGTGATTGTTCCACTGGAGTTGCTGAAACAAGCCGACCAGTTGCGAAACATCTTCAACGTCGTACTCGGCTCCATTGCCGGCATCAGTCTGCTGGTAGGCGGAATCGGCATTATGAACATCATGCTGGCGACTGTCACCGAGCGAACCAGAGAAATCGGAATTCGCCGGGCACTCGGTGCGAGACGACGCGACATTACACAGCAATTCTTAATCGAAACGATTGCCCTGTCAGGCACTGGCGGATTGATTGGCATGGCCGCCGGGCTGTGTACTCCGCTCGCGTTCACCGGCATCAAGCACGTCGTGACGACATACCTGATCGACGCGAATGATGCAAAATCCGAGATGAGCCGCATGTTTCTGGAAATGACGCCTCAGATTGCGATCTGGAGCTTGCCTGTGGCATTTGGGTTTTCAGTGCTGACAGGTCTCGTCTTCGGCGTGTACCCGGCTCGCTCCGCTGCAAGACTCGACCCGATCGAAGCCCTCCGCCACGTCTAGAGCAGATTGCTCTACC
>JBEBTF010000142.1:0-10537 GCA_040393865.1 Planctomicrobium piriforme
TCTAACTCCAATAGACGTTTTCTGCTGTCTTACGCAGAATCCAAGCCTTATCGTCGGCGGTTAGACCGTCGATCCCATCACGAATCAAGGCAATTGATTCCGCGTAGGTATGTCCCTTTTCGACCTGATAAGGGCAGTCACTCGCCCACATCAGACGATTCGCTCCGTACGCATCTCGCAATCGGAGAATCATCGGCCCCAGATCGGTATAAGGGGCTTTCTTCTTGCCAAGGGCATAGAACGCAGACGTCTTCACATACACATTTTTGAAGTTGGCCAGATCACACAGATTCTTCAGATCTGCTTCTTCCATACGGCCACTCACTCCAATACGAGCAAAGTGGTCGATCACAACGCGAGTATCAGGATACTTCTTGCAAAGCTTCTTCACCGCAGGCAGTGCATCCGGGTTCGCCAGCAGACACATTGCTTGCCCGTTCTCGGCAGCACATTTCCACATGGTCCCCATTTCTTTGGAGTCCACCCAAGATTCCGTTGCTTCACGATTGGCGTAAACACGAAAGCCGGTGACGCCACCTTTTTTCAGTTCCCGCATCGTGTTACAGACATCTGGTTTCGTCTCATCCACAATCGCAACACCGCGAAAATTCTTTGGGTATTTCGCGATCATGTCGAGCATGTACTGATTGTCGAACTCATAGAAGCTCATCTGAATGAGCACGATTCGATCAACACCCACCGGCTTGCTGTGAGCAAAGAGTTCCTCCGGAGTGAAACTCGCAGGCTGCATGTCTGCTTTTTTGTACTTCTTCGAAATCGGGTACCGATCCGTGTCTGGAGTCCAAACGTGAACATGTGCGTCGATGTCGCCAGCCGCAGCAGTATCGGCTCGAAGCAACTGAGGCATTGATGCTGTCACGGCTCCAAATGCAGCAGCCTGCAGGAACGTGCGGCGAGTAGAGAGCAGGGGAGAGGAAGTCAGCGACATACGATCAATCCCTGTAAGAAGTCTTGTAACAAAAGGTCAGAGTGACTTTTTCGGTTCCGGACGCGCCCAGGAGAGCGGAGCAATCGGTCCGATCATAAACACGTAAGCAAACACGCCAGCGACGAGAATGAGCGACGACGCCACGAATGCTGATGAATAAGTGCCCGTTTCATCGACCAACCGGCCAGTCAGCCACGGTGATAACGCTCCACCAAAGTTTCCGATCGCATTCTGGAAACCAGACCATTGACCTGCCGCGTGTGGTCCAGAAAGTGTTTGAGTCAACGCCCAGACGTTGGACGTATAGATGCCGAGGGAGGCACAAGCGATACAAAGCAGGGCGATGCACGCCGTGGCATCCGATACGGCCACCGCTGCATACATGAAGATCGCACACAAAAGGAGGCCGCCGACGACAAACCCTTTTCGCACGCGTGTGACAGAGGCTCCACGGGAAATCATCCGGTCAGACACCCAGCCTCCGAAAATCGAAGTGAGGGCCATAGCACCATAGGGCATCGATCCGAAAACGGCCATTGATTCCTTGGACAATCCCCGAGCCTCTTCAAGATAAGCTGGCAGCCAGGAAAGCAGAAACGCCCAGGTATACCCGAGACAGAAGAACCCCAGTGAGGTCCCCCAGACTTCTCGTCTCTGCAATATTTGTGCGAAGAGCACTTTCTGCACTGGTTCCGCATGGCCAACGTCGTCAGAGGAGACGTCCTTCGGCTTTGCCCGTTCCTGTGATGGAACAAGATACAGCCAGAAGGGGAGCCAGAGTAAACTGCCCAGGCCGATGACGTAAAAGAGCATCCGCCAGCCGTACTCGGCAACAATCAACCCGCCTAACAAAATACTCAGAGCGGGGCCCATTTTTGATGCAGCATCGACTAAGGCATTGGCCAGTCCGCGACGCTCCTCAGGAAAGTTCATCACGATAATACGTGACGTCGCTGGGTAGGCCACACTCTCCCCAAATCCCAGCACAAGACGCAACAGCAGAAGCATCATGAAACTGTTGGAGAACCCGATCAAGACGGTGGCGATCGACCAGATGACGAAGCCAATCGCATAGACCCACTTCACGTCGTAGCGGTCGACAAACCATCCTGCAATGAGCTGTGAAAGGGCGTAACTCCAGAAGAAAGCGGAGAACAGCAGCCCAACTTGTTCATTGTTGAGCTTAAACTCTTCCGAAATATTCGTTTTGACAATCGAAAGACTGCCGCGATCGATGTAGTTGATTCCAACTGCCAGGACCAGCAGCACCAACAGTGTAAGTGGAGTCGCAACTCGTCGCGCAGTCATGCCATTCCGGTCAGGCTGAGTAATTCGAAATTCGTTCTTTACACCATGTTTCGCGTTGCCGCATTTCGCGCGACCTCGCTCAGTAAGCAAGCCGACACTTCAAAACACTTAACTTTGCAAACGACTCTATTCAGCACAGAGTCGGTAATAGATTTCACACGCCTGACGCAACTGAGCGACCTCAATCCATTCGTCTGCAGTATGAGCCTGAGCAATCGATCCTGGGCCAAAGACAATCGAAGGGACGCCAGCCGCGGAAAATGCAGCAGCGTTGGTGCAGTACCATGCCCCTTGTTTCTCGTGAGGACCACTGACAGCTTCAACCTGCGACAAGAGTTTGTCAGACCATGGACCATTGTCCGCGTCGGAGAGTGCTCCGGCTTCGATCCAGGAAGGCAACATCTCGAAGTCGACATCGACACGTTCTCGCAGATACGCCTCCAGATGAGGAATGACCTGCTTTGGATCTTCACCAGGCACGAGCCGACGATCAATTTCGATAATGCACTCATGAGGAACGATGTTCACGCTCGTTCCACCATAGATGCGACCGACACTCAACGTCGCCCCTCCACACAACTCGTGATACGGAGTGAACTGCGGCAATTCTTTGATGTATTCTTGGATCACCTGCAGAATCCGAGACATCCCATAGATCGCATTGACACCTTCATGCGGACGCGAGCTATGGCAGGCAACTCCGTTTGTTTTCAACTTCCAGCGAACGACACCCCGGTGCGCAACAATCGCGTTAAGTTCTGTCGGCTCGGCCACAATACAGACATCAGGCGGAGTCGCAGTCAATGATTCGCTCGCATCCTGTTTCCCCCAATTGTCTGCCAGATGTGCCGCCCCGAGAGCAGTGAACTCTTCGTCACAGGTGCAGGCCATGATCACATTCGCAGCACCATATGGACGCTCTTGAACGAGTCTCGCGAACGCGGCCAGCATTGCCGCCATGCCCCCTTTAACATCGCATGCTCCACGACCATAAAGACGACCGTTGCGGATTTCCGGCTTGAATGGCGGGATTGTCATGCCGTCAACAGGCACAGTGTCCTGATGAGCATCGAGCATGATGGTTTGAGTCGCACCTGGAGAGTCGTATCGCGCAACAACATTACAACGTCCGGAAGCAACTTCATGAATCTCATACGGAACATCGAGCTGCTGGAAGAAATCGACCAGCCAGTCGGTCATTCGATGTTCAAAATCCGTCGCTGCGACCGGATCTTTTCCCATCGGATTCACACTCGGAAGGGCAACCAGGTCCTGAAGAATTTCAACCGGGTCAAGACATTCAGCAGTATTCGTCCAGACGCGTCGGTTTGGGATGCCGTTCAGTTCGGTACTCATGGTGTTCGCAGTGTCTTCTAAAGGAAGGGAACTTCCGATTCGCCCGGCTCAAGAAAGCTATTTTGCCAGCATCAGTGCACGAAATTCAGATTTGTCCAAAAGCTTCCGAACTGCGGACAAATAGTGCTGCACTTCGTCTGGCGTCGTGTACCAGTGAATTGCAGCTCGAACCCGATTGTCATCACCTTGGACAGCGATTCCCTGCTCCAGCAGGTGTCCTTTCACCAATGGAGCCTGTTGACATGCAAACGGCACAATCCCTGCGCGATTTTCTGCGGTCCCTGGACACAGGACATTCAAACCAAACTCACGAAGCCCTTCGTAAAGAGTCTTAACCAGTGGTTCCAACTCTGCACGACGACGCTCGACAACAGCGGGAGTGTGAAACTCCATGGCTGCCGCGAGTGAGTAAACCGAATCGAAATTCGGCATTCCCGCCTGAAACTGTTGTGCATCAGATCGGGCATGGAATCGTTCCAGTCGATCTGGGGCAAAACAGGATTCGGCCGATAACCACCCGGCAGGACCATTAAGTCCCGCCTTCAACGCCCGATCACTGACAGTCATCACTGCGGTGCCGTGAATCGAATTCATCCACTTGAAAGCACTCGCAATGGTGAAGTCTGCAATCCGACCATCAACCGGAACTCGTGCCGCCGCCTGAGTCGCATCAACACATAACAATGTATCTGTGTTTTTGACCTTTTCCCAGATCGGTCGAGGGTCCAGATGCTGACCCGTCGCATAACTCACCTGACTCAGAGTTACCAACCGTGTACGTGGATTAATCTGTTCAATCAAATCTTCGATGTGAACGAGACCGTCACGAGGGCTGACAACCCGAGTGATCACACCCTTCTTTTGCAGTGCAACCCATGGAAACATATTGGAAGGGAACTCAACAGAAGTGAAAATCACTTCATCGCCCGGTTTCCAATCGATCGCATTCGCGAGTGTAGAAAGAGCTTCCGTTGTGCTGCTGACGAGAGCGGTTTGCTCGGCGGTGGCGCCAAACAATCGGCCGGCAACTTCACGGGCCTTCTCGTAAACTTTCCAGAAACTGACGCGTCCTGGCTCTCCCTGCGATTTGTCTTGCAGGTACTGCATGACCGCTGAAACACAGCTTTTCAGCGGCAATCCTTCTGCAGCCGTGTTGAGGTAAGTCTTTCCAGCCCAGTTTTCCGGATTGAATAAAAGATGGCGAGCCTGTGCTTCAGACATTGTGATCCAATTCAAATGAACGCGAGCGATCGATCATGGGGCGTTCACTGATATCGGGCTGAAGACAATCACCATCAGCGCAATTCAGTGTGCGCAGCACAACTCAATCCATCAGCTTTAACTTATTTATTTTGATGTCGGTCCGATTTTTAGCAATACCGACTGGGATGTGTAAAAAAATCTTGAACAGGAGTGCATTGAGTCGCGACGAATGCCTGAACAGCCAGCTTATTCTCAAACCAGCTGAATCGAACAGAACAATCCACTCCTGTCAACAAAACCAATGTGCTTAACGAATTATGCAAGAACGTCTTTGTGGACGACACCATGCACATCCGTCAGACGGAAGTCACGTCCGGCATGACGATAGGTGAGTCGTTCATGATCCAGACCCAGAATATGCAGCATTGTCGCATGAAGGTCATGGATGTGCATTCGGTTTTCCTGAGCATAGTAACCATACTCATCCGTCGCACCATAACTGAAGCCTTTTTTCACTCCAGCCCCGGCCATCCACATTGTGAAGCCTTCCGGGTTATGGTCTCGCCCATCTTTTCCAGCACCCTGACTGACCGGAGTACGTCCGAACTCACCACCCCAAAGAACAAGAGTGTCTTCAAGAAGACCACGCTGTTTCAAATCCCGCAGCAGGCCAGCGATTGGTTTGTCCACTTCCAGTGCATTCTTGGTGTGCCCTTTTCTCAGGTCACCGTGTTGATCCCACTGCACATGGGTATCACTGTGAGTTACCTGAATGAAACGCACTCCGCGTTCCGCGAACCGCCGGGCAAGCAGACACTGACGCCCAAAGTCTTCTGTGACTTTGTTATCCAGCCCATAGAGTGCCAATGTTTCTGGCGTTTCTTCCGCCAAATTCTGAGCCATTGGCATTTCCATCTGCATCCGGTACGCCAATTCAAATGATTGAATTCTGGCTTCCAGAGAAGGATCAACACCCGATTCGGTCAGATGCTGACGGTTCAATTCTCCCAACAGATCCAACTGAGCACGCTGGACCGGTGAGGACCAGTGTTCGTTCTCAATGAATTTCACCTTTGCTTCCGTCGAAGGTCGACTTGCCACACCCAGTGGAACCCCCTGGAACCGAGCTGGCAAGAAGGCAGACCCCCAGTTCTTCACCCCCCCGTGAGCCAGCGTCGGGCAAATCGTGATGAAGCCAGGGAGATTCTCGTTCTCGCTTCCCAGGCCATAATTGACCCAGGCTCCCATACTCGGGCGAATAAAGTTGTCGCTTCCGGTATGCAGTTTCAGCAAAGCTCCCCCGTGGGCCGCATTTGTTCCGTACAGCGAGTGAAGGAAACAGATTTCATCAACACACTGAGCAACATACGGGAAGAGTTCACTGACGTATTTGCCAGATTCCCCGTACTGTTTGAATTTCCATGGAGACCCGAGCAGATCACCGGTTGCAGCAAACTGAACGCGTGGTTTGTCGAAAGGAAGCGGCTTGCCGTCGTCTTCCTGCAACTTCGGCTTGTACTCAAATGTGTCCATGTGCGACGGACCACCTTTCATGAACAGAAAGATGACGCGCTTGGCACGTGGAGCAAAATGGAAAGGACTTGGCGTCGCAGGACGTACTGTATTCGCTGATGCTTTGCCATCCTGCAACATCGCCTGCAATGCCAGATATCCGAACCCAACAGCGGAGTTCTTCAGCATGCAGCGACGATTAACCGGATCGAATGCGTTTTCGCTCAACATTGTTCCACTCCCGAGATGGATCAGGTTTGAACTTCAGTCAGAACCTGTTGTGACAATCGTCAAGGGATTCACACGATCATGAACCCCACCGCGAATCAGTTCACATAGACGAATTCGTTGGAGGACAACAAACTCTGAATCGCGGCAATCCATGCAGCACGATGTGGATCATGTTCGGCATCCTGAGTGATTAACTCCCGCTCAAGACGTTTGACATAGCTCAAAATTCTCTGCTGTTCTACCTCGGTAGGACTGCGTCCGAATGCAAGTTCATAAAAGCGTTGAATTCGGGCTGTTTCCTCTGGTCGTTCCCGAATCAACCGGTCAGTCAGCGTTTCAGCAACGTCGATCACAAGATCACTGTTCATCATGAACAAAGCTTGTGGAGCGACTGTTGATGTTTCGCGACTTCCTACTGGGACGTCTGCTGTTGAATAATCAAACAGCGAGAACGCGTCGTACAGGTTATTCCGAATCACCGGCAGATAAATTGAACGGCGGTTCGTATCGTAGCCTGTGCCATCTTTCGAAGTGTGATTAAACACCATTTCCCACTTCTTGAGAGTAATCAACGTTCCTCCCATCGTGGTGTCCAATGATCCACTCACTGCCAGCAACGCATCCCGAATCTGCTCTGCTTCCAGACGTTGAACTTTAGCACGCCATTGGAACTGGTTATCTGGATCGATTGCCGAATTTGCTACATGTGTCGCAGTACTCATCTGGTAAGTATTCGACAACATAATCGCCTTGTGCATGGCCTTGAACGACCAGCCTGATTCGATGAAGTGAGCAGCCAGCCAATCCAGCAACTGTGGGTTCGAAGGACGTGTTCCCAGTTCACCAAAGTTATCTGTCGTTCCAACCAGTCCCTGGCCAAAATGCCATCGCCACATCCGGTTCACAGCCACTCGTGCAGTCAACGGATTTTTAGGGCTGACAACCCATTCAGCAAACTGCAGCCGACCACTTGTTGTTGCCGGAATCTCAACAGGTTTTTCAGGAGCCAGAACTTCCGGAACACCGCGGGCGACCGTACGTCCCAACGTCTGATGACTTCCTCGAACATGAATTCGTGTGTCGGCAATTGTCGGACCATCGACAACCCCCATTGCTGTTGGCAATTCAGGGTTAGCGTCCTTCAACGCTTTCAATTCAGCACGGAAGCCAGCCAGTTTCTTTTTGGTCTCTTCAGGGTATTTGCTCTCTGCATCTTTCGGGACGGCAGCTCCTTCAGCAGCTCCCATTTGCTTGAGAACTTCCGCATTCGAAGCTTTGACGAGTTCGTCAATTTCTTTCTGTTTGGCAGCGATGACTGCGTCACGTTCCGCTTTCGCTTTGACTTCAGCAGCGGGAGCAACAACGTGCTCATTCCATTTGGCGACGATCTTGTGTGAAGTCATCGTCTTTGTGCTCTTCAGAATTCCTGCCAGAGCATAATAGTCCGCCGTTGAAATCGGATCGAACTTATGATCATGGCAGCGAGCACAGGCCAAGGTCAGCCCCAGCAGAGATTGCCCGATGGTATCGATCTGTTCATCGATAATGTCCATTTCCATCTTCATTGGGTCCGGTTCAGCAAGAACTTTGGCCCCAACGGACATATACCCGGTGGCAATCAACAAGTAGAGATCATCGTCTGTGGCAGTGCCAGCATCGACTTTCTGCTTGTGCAGAATGTCACCGGCCATCTGCTCGATGACAAATCGATCAAATGGTTTGTCTGCATTAAATGAATCGACAACATAGTCCCGGTACTTCCAGGCATCGATGTGCACGACGTTTTCATCAAGACCATTGCTGTCCGCATATCGAGCGACATCCAGCCAATGGCGTCCCCAGCGTTCTCCGTAATGAGGAGAAGCAAGCAGACGATCAACCACTTTTTCAAATGCGTCAGGCGAATTGTCCGCAACGAAATTCTGGATTTCTTCTGGTGTTGGAGGCAACCCAATCAGGTCGAAGGTCGCCCGACGAATCAGAGTCTGTTTGTCAGCAGGAGCAACCGGCGTCAGCCCTTGTTGAGTCAACAGGGAAAACTGAAACGCATCGATTGGATTCCGACTCCAATCTTTATTCTCAACTGCCGGGACAGCCGGTTTCGCGATTGGCTGAAAAGCCCAGTATTTTTTGGCTTCATCCAGATCGATTGCACTTCGACGTGGCTGAATCCCCCCTGGGCTGGCATTCTTTTCAGGGTGAGGGGCTCCCCGCTTGACCCACTCTTTCAACAACTCGATTTCAGCAGCAGGCATTTTGCCGTCGGGAGGCATCTGCAACGATGTGTCTTTAAACTCAATCGCCGCAATCATCAAACTTTCGTCGATCTTCCCGGGAACGACAGCTGGCCCAGATGTTCCCCCATTCAGCATCGCTGAATAAGAGTCCATTCGCAGACCAGATTCCTGCGTATCGGCGCCGTGACAATCCGCGCAGCGTTCAACGAGGATAGGACGGATCTTGTTCTCGAAGAACTTTAAATCTTCATCACTGACATCTGCTGCAGACGCAACTCCGGTCAACGCACTGAGCGACACGCCGACGATTGGAGTGAGGAGTCGAAGAGGCAGGATTCGTTTGAAGAACGGTTGCATTAAGACCTCACCTATTCGATTAAGGAATGAGGAAACCGTAAGGAGTGGGCAAAATCAGGCGAGCATATTTCAATAATAATTGATTATTGATCATATCTCTGGCATTGTCAAAAGTCACCCTGCATCTGGTATAACAGTTTGCAATTCCAGTTTAGATGAAATGCAATACTTGAATTGCGGTGGATTTGATGTCTGCAAATACTCAGATTACAACGCTTTACAAAGATTTGTCTTACTCTCAACTACGCAGTTACTGCGAAACTGCACGCTTGGGCAGCATGGCTGCCGCCGCCAGATCTCTGGAAGTATCGCATCCCACTGTCTGGAAACAAATTAGGGCGCTGGAACAACTCCTCGGGACCACATTGGTTGAATCGGACGGGCGACGCAGCGAATTAACTGAATCCGGGCGATTACTTGCAGAACTTGCTTCTCCAATGGTCGCCGAGTTCGAATCGCTGCTGATTCGATTCCGGGAAGCCTGCGGTTCTGCCCCCAAGACACTTTCTGTCGCCGCTCCGCCCAGAAGCTATACCGATGACCTTCTCCCGGTCATCGGGGAGTTTCGACAACTCTTTCCTGACGTCAAATTGATGATGCGGGAATCATTCGAGTCGCTTGGGAATGAATTACTGGAGGCGGGAGAGGTCGATCTGGTGATTGGCGATAACTTCTGTTGCCGCCGACCGGAGGAACTGGTGGTTGAACGGATGTATGAGATTGAACAGATGGTCATCATGCCCCCTGGACATCCATTAACGAAGCGGAAAAAGATCACGCCAGAAGATCTCTCGAAGTATCCCCTTCTGAATCACCCCGATTCTTACCCGAATGATGAAGGCCGCGCGATTCTTGAACGAGTCGGCGCGTTCAACCATCCCGGTCGGGGATTTGAACTGATTCTCGCTGCCTCTATTCGCAGTTGCGTCAAGCAAGGGCACGGAATCGGACTGGTTGGTCGGGTCATTGCCAACCCACCGAAGGACCCCAACATCGAAGAACGGAGCCTGCGACACTGTCTCCCGTCCTCTGTGATCTATGGCTATAGCATTAAAAGGATCACAGAAAATCCGATTCAACGAGCGTTCATTGATCTGGTGAAGCGTCGATTGAATCCACAGCCTGAACCGACCGAGAAATGATCCCGGATCGAACCGGTTTTCGCTCCTGATTCTCACTTCACCGGAAATCCGTCTCATCTCCACAAGAAACGATTCGCAGCAGCAATTTTCCAGAGATTGATCACAGGAACACAACGCAAGCGGCACGTACGTCTCATGTCGCGCCTTAGTCAAAGCCAACCTGCTTTTCCTGTATTCAGCCCCGGTTCCGATACAGATTGGTTCTGGGAAAATCGGGATTGCTGCCGCACCGGGTGCACTCA
>JBEBTF010000143.1:0-10525 GCA_040393865.1 Planctomicrobium piriforme
GAGAAAACAGAACTGCAGCTCGAAGTCAAAAAAGGAATGGAGCCAGTCACCTTCGCCCTGAAAAGCAAGTAGCCTGCTGGCCGTTGATTAGACCGGGTCGGTCTGTCAGGTGGCTGATTCAATCACTCTGATTCAGACGTTTCGATAAAGACAGAAGGCGGATTCCCAAAGGAGTCCGCCTTTTTTATTAGCGTCTCGTGAACCACTATCGGCTGCGATCGAAGTTTCCGGAGATCTTCACTTTGATCTTTCCGTTGCCTTTAGCAGACTGAGGCAGATTGATTTTCAACAGCAACTGCCCGCTTTGGTTCGGAGAGAACTCTTTCTCATTGCCGATTTCCACAACTTGTGGGCCATCTTTCTGCTGTCCACGACGCCCACCGGGAGTGGGCCCTTTTCCAACAAGCGCCACAAGACAACCAAACGGAACATTATCAATCACCTCGAATGCAAGATCATTTGAAGGGTAACCGGCAGGCCCCAACTGCTCGCTGAGTGAAACTCGATAGGTGCCCTCTGCTTCAATACGAACAGGCTTGTCTTTCGTGACCATTAACCCGGTCTGAATCCAGCCTGCTCCTGCTTCCACATCAACCAGAATTTCATTTCCCTTGAACACAGATTCTTCGAGAGACTTGATTCTGGCTTTCACAACTTCCGCATCCGGCTTGATCTTGAGGATCGAACTCAGCATGCCGATTGCTTTTTCTTTCTCGCCGGCTTCCTCGTACTTGCCGGCCAGATCAGCCAGCCCGGCCAGGTAATCGGTCATGATTTTGTCGGCCTGCTGATCAAGAACTTTTGCATTCGCTTGCGGAGGCGGAGCAGGGCGACGCGATGACTGGGCGGCTGCATGATCCGAAGCAATCAGAGGGCAGACGATCAGCGATACAGGAATCGCGCAACTGCGAATCAACCGGCAGGCCCATTTCATCACAACATCCCCCTTAGAAGTCTCTTAACGTAATCCCTTTGATATCTGTCAATTAAAACAGGTTGCACTCGCATCTGTCTACGCCAATACTTGCGGGATTAACACCTTCACGGAGATACAATGGCAACCGACTTGCAGCGAGTTCTGTGAAATCGGCGTGATTCACGCGTTCACGGTCGCGAAGTTGTCGAGTACCATATCTGTTGGAACCTGATGCTCAGATTGCGCGTCAAAACAGGGATTCGCGAGCATTTTGCTCCCAAGTTCAGGATGAACAATGATTCGGAACTGAACCGACAGTTCAAAAATTGCCGATTTCAATTCCAGAATCGATTGATCGCTGCAAAGTGATTCGCCCGGGAACATTGAGACCAGATCGTCAGGCAAGCTGGATCGACTTGTGAAGCATCTTGTCTGATTTGGGATACAGCCATGTCGGTGACAGAACAAGAACGGCCGAACACCGGGACTTCGTCTCAGTATGTCGATTTCGACGAGTACATTGAGTACCAGTTGAAAAAGACACGTGCCGGAATTCACCAGACCGATCTCTTGATTGGCGGGCTCACGTTGTGCGCGCTGATCACTGGTTATCTGCTGCTGTTCGCCATTTTTGATCAATGGATCATCCCCGGCGGGTTCAGTGCGACCATGCGCGTCGTGCTGCTGGGGATTCTCGGCGTTTCCGTGGTGACGTGGGTCGGGTGGAAGATTCTGCTCCCCTACTTTCGCAGCATCAACGCGATGTATGCCGCGAGAGAAATCGAACGGACTCACCCGGAGTTCAAAAGCAGCCTGATGACCTGGGTCGATTTCCGCCGCTCCGGTCGTGAGATTCCTCAATCCATTTTGTCTGCACTGGAAAAACGCACAGCACAACAAATTGCCCAGACAAATGTCGACGAGGCGGTTGATCGCCGCCTGCTAATGAAGGTCGCCTATCTCCTGCTGGGGCTTGTCGTTCTTTTCTGTCTGTACACGCTGTTTTCTCCGAAACGGATGACGACAACACTCTGGCGGGCCTTGATGCCGTTTTCGTCCGTTGCAGCGGCTACGCGCACTGAGATTTTTGAAGTCAAACCGGGCGATACAGAAGTCCTCGCTCGTGATCAGTTGAATGTCTCGGTTGAGTTAGCAGGGCACATCCCTCCGGAAGTGACACTGTTCTTTTCAACTGCCGACCGTCGCTTTGTGAACGAACCGCTGATGATGCGGCCGGTGGAAGACAAACAGAACCTCTTCCAGACACGTCTGACCGGGGATGCCGGTCGCGGATTATTGAGCGATGTGAAATACCACATCGTCGCCGGTGATACTCGATCTCGCAGTTACGACATTCGCGTCAATCAGCCACCGACGGCGGAAGTGACCGAGATTACGTACGACTATCCGCAGTACATGGGTCTGGAACGGACGACGCAGCAATCAAGTGTGATCGACGCCTGGGAAGGGACATGGGTCACGGTGACCGCCCGGCCGAACATGCCCATCAAACGCGCCGTGATCTACTGCTCGGATCAGGAGACCATCGAAGAGACGGCCGAAGCCTACCCAATGCAGGTGCTGGATGACCGGCTCTCAGCGCGCTGGCAGTTGAAGTTCCGCGATGACGGAACGTTCGCTCGTTACTTCCATGTGCAGGTCTGGAATGAACGGAATCAGAAAGACCCACAACCGACCTTGTATC
The DNA here is from genome assembly GCA_040393865.1 of Planctomicrobium piriforme. Taxonomy (GTDB): domain Bacteria; phylum Planctomycetota; class Planctomycetia; order Planctomycetales; family Planctomycetaceae; genus Planctomicrobium; species Planctomicrobium piriforme_A. The sequence continues at coordinate 2,622 of JBEBTF010000143.1, forward strand.
GCATTAAAGTGCGTCCGGACCTGAAGCCGGATGTCACTCTGGTTCATCCAGAACGCGATCAGTCTGTGCCGGCCAATGCCACGATTCCCGTGGGACTCACCGCGCGCGATCCCGACTTCCTCTTGAGACGCGTCTCTCTCAAGTTGCAACTCAACGGTGAGGATCTTCTCGCACCGCCACCGCTGTTTACCGCTCCTCCAGAAGTGGCGGAATACCAGACCATTCACAAGCTCGATCTCGCAAAGCTGAACGTGAAGGCAGGCGATCAGATCGCGTTGTATGTGGAGGCCGAAGACAACTTTGAACCTTTCGGGAAGCGACAAAAGAACATCAGCCGCAGTCCACGAATCACGCTGACTGTCGTTGCTCCGGTGCCACCTGAAGAGAAGAAGCAGCTCGAACAGAAGCAGAACGACGAACTGCAGAATAAATTGCAACAGGCTGATCCAAATGATCGGGCTCGGATGAACGACATCCCGCAGGAACCAAAGCCAGATCAGCCACAAGAGCCGCAAAAGAATCGAGACCAGCAGCAACAGCAGAAGCCTGGTCAGGAACAGATGCAGCAGAAGGGCGGCGAAGAGGGTAAGAACGACAAACCGCAAGAGGGCAAATCTCAGGACGGGATGCCTCAAGAGGGTGCCGGTGAGCGCCCGCAAGAAGGGCAGCCGCAAGGGACACCACAACAGCAGCCTCAACAGAAACAAGATAAACAATCGCAGCAGCAACCCGATCAAAAGGGGGCGACTCCGCAGGAGGGGGCTCAGGGTGAATCTGGACAGGAAGGAATGCCTTCCGGGAACCAGCAAGGGAGCGGTAATTCATCTGGCAAGCAGAACTCCCAGAACCCGTCACAGCCACAACAGGGAGAGATGCAGGACCCGAAAGGGACTCCGCAAGGGGCTGCTGGTGAGCGTCAAAATGGAGGCACCAAGTCTCCAAATGAACCACGTCCAGACAAAGTGGGCGAGGATCAGGCACTCCAGCGTCTGCTCGACTGGAGCCGCAAGCAGAACGAAGGAAAGAAACCTGAACAAAGCGGAGATCAGCCGAAGGGGGATCAACCGCAGTCAGGTCCTCAATCGCCCCCACAGCAGAACGGAACTCCTCCGCAAGGAAACGATGGCATGAAGCCGGGCGAAGAGCGTTCTCCAGATGGGATGAATGCGCCGAAACCCGATGCGTCGAAGTCCCCCTCTGCGCCGAATGCAGAAGGAAAGAGCGATCCACAGAAAGCACCAGGGCAAACTCCAGATTCGTCCCAACCGGATGAGATGAAGTCAGAGCGTCCACAAGATGGAGCCGGGATGCAGAAGCCGTCGTCACCTGAGCAGTCAGGGAACGATCAAAGTAAGAAGCCGACGAACTCTCCCTCTGGCGGAGAAGGTGAACAGCAGAAACCGAATCAACCATCCGGCAAACCGGGAGAGGCTTCCAATAACCAGAACAACATGGGGCAGAAGCCGGACAGCAATTCTCCGGAGAAGTCAAATCCCGAAGGTATGAATCGCCCTTCGCAAAGCGAGCAATCCCCGAACGGAACAGGGAAGAACGAACGCACCGAACAAGGTGAAAAAGGGAAGTCCGCTGAAGAGGGAGGCGGGATGTCCGGCAAGAAACCGGACTCGTCTGAACCAGGTAAGGAAGGTCCTGCTTCCAACAACTCTTCAGAGAAGCCCTCCGGCGATCAGAAGTCTCCTTCTCAATCACCATCTGGACGCAATGATCAGCAACCGAGGGAGAATTCGAATTCTCCCAACGGAATGCAGCGCCCAGAGAACGCGCCGATGGAGTCACAGCCCGGCCAGGCTCCATCCAAAGACCAACAGGCCAAAGATCAACAAGGGATGAATGGACAGAATCAACCTGCCCAGAATCAACAAGGCCAAAACCAGCCGGGACAGAACCAACCGGGACAACAACAGCCTGGCAATATGAACCAGCAGGGGCAGAACCAGAATCCGCCTTCGCAGCCGGGACAGTCTCAACCGGGACAACCCCAGCAGGGGCAGTCTCAGAACGGGCAATCACAACCCGGACAGCAGCCTAATCAGCAGCAACCCGGCGGGATGCAGCAGCCCGGTCAACAAAATCAAAATGGACAGAATCAGCCTGGCCAGCAACCGGGCAACATGAATCAGCAAGGGCAGAACTCGCAGAACCCAGGGTCTGGAACTCAGCAGCAGGGGCAGCCTTCTGAAGGATCTCCACAACAGCCGGGGAACAGCAATTCGATGAACCAACGCCAGCCTGGCGGGGAATCGAACTCTCCGATGTCACCAGATTCTCAATCGATGCCACAGAATGGGTCTCAGCAACAACCTGGTCAAAATCAATCAGGCCAGCAGCAGCCTGGAAATATGAATCAGCAAGGGCAACAGCAACAGGGCCAACAGAACCAGAATCAACAAGGACAAGGACCGAACCAGCAGCAGGGCATGCCTCAACAACAGGGGGGGCAGAAGCAGAACGGACAACAAGGCAATCAACAAGGGGGCCAACAGCAGGGACAGCAAGGCGGCCAACAAGGGCAGCAAGCCCCTGGCAATCCATCAGGGACGCCGTCTGATTCTCAGCCTGGTGGTCAGCAAGGGATGCCGTCTCAACAGCCAGGCGGCGAAGCAGGGAATGCGCGCCCCAGTGGAGTCGGAAGCAATCAGGCCCCATCCAATGCTCAAGGAGGCAGCGCTGGAAACAACGAACTCCTGACACCGGATCAGGCCGACCTCGCGAATCGCAAGAAAGCAACAGAACTGGCCCTGAAGCAACTTAAAGATCAACTTGAGCGTGGAGCCAAGCCGGAAGAACTGATGAAGGAACTCGGCTTCACCGATCAGGATCTTGACCGCTTCATGAACCGGCTGGAAGAACGACTTGCCGACCCCGGCACCGATCGCTCCGCGGAATCCGAAGCCGCGCGACGCCAGTTCGAATCCATTCTCAAAGGTTTGCAAACCGGTTCCGGCGAGCAACTGCGGGGGAGCGGAGACCGTGAACGCAAAGCCTCCCAGAGCTTCGGGTCTGGAAATCGCCCGATTCCTCCGGAATATCGGCGCGACACCGAGGCATATAAGCAAAAACTCTCCAAGTAACGCGACCAGAATTGACAGCCGTGAATTCTCGACCAACGATGATGGAACAGGATATTTCGTCGTTGGTGAAATGAGAGCCAGCATTTCACAGGTTGGTCAGGCTAGACCGTATCGGTCTAGCCTGTGGCCGTGCAGCAGCCTTCTCAATCGAAGAAAAGCTGAATGCCGCATGTCAGTCACGCCAAACCATTTCGAGAACCGTTCCAGGCTGCGTTGTTGTGGACCCATCTCCGCTCCGATTTCTGAAAAATCTCAATCGCGGTCGTGAAATCGCGACCGTTCTGCTGAACTATGGATTCGGCGATGTCATTCAACGTCTGGGACTCGCTCCGTATCTGAATTGGGGCAAACGGCTCATCTTCCGCAAACGCCGCGAGGCGATGGAGCAGATGACCACCCCACGTCGGATTCGTATGGCTCTGGAGGACCTGGGGCCGACGTTCATCAAGTTCGGGCAGGTTCTCAGCACACGTCCGGACTTGATCCCAGCCGATGTCATCAAAGAACTCGAAGTGCTGCAGGAGCATGTCCCACCGTTCGCGGAATCCGGGATGGAACGTGTTCTTGAAAAAGAATTCGGCAGACCGATTTCGGAGATTTTCTCTTACTTCAACGACACTCCACTTGCCGCCGGATCATTGGCACAAGTGCACTTGGCAACAACCCTGGCCGGGCATGAAGTCGTTATCAAAGTACGTCGTCCGGGCGTCGTACAAGTGGTCGAACGCGATCTCGACCTGATGATGGAACTGGCCCAGTTGCTTGAAAGACATGTTCCAGAATCACGATCATTCGATCCGACAGGATTGGTGAAATACTTCGCCAGAACGATTCGACGTGAATTGAACTTCCTGCGTGAAGCGCGATCGATGCAGGACTTTTCACGCTGGTTTGCGGACGACCAGCGAGTTCATATTCCGGTTGTTGAAGCCGATTTGACTTCTGAAGCCGTCATCGTGATGGAACGAATCGGCGGAGTGAAGGTCACGGATATCGCGGGAATTCGCACACTGGGAATCGATCCGGCCCAGGTCGCGATCAATGGAGCAATTATCTTTTTGAAGCAGGCGTTTGAGTTGGGCCGCTTCCATGGTGACCCCCACCCGGGCAATCTGAGGGTGCGTGAAGACGGCTCGATTGTGATGCTTGATTTCGGCATGGTCGGCTTTCTGGATGATGATCGACGTGAGCAACTCGTTGATCTCTTCGTGGCCGTCGCTCGACGCGAGGTCAACACGGCGATTCGTGTGATCACGACACTGGGTCATCCGACATCCCCCAACATTGACGCCACTCTTCTGCGCGCCGACGTACGTGACTTCCTCGACACTTACTATGACATCCCACTTGAACAGCTCAGCATCGGAAGTTTGCTCAACGATTTCCTTGCGATTCTGTCGACGCATGGCCTGCGGTGTCCCGGAGAGTTGATGCTGCTCATTCGGGCATGTATCACACTGGAAGGAGTTGGACGGTGCCTTGATCCCCGTTTCAACATGGCTGAGGTGTTGTCCCCGTTTGTGGAACGGCTGATTAAAGATCGTTTTCGCCCGAAACGATTGTATGACCGGACAGTCGCCGACCTGCGTATCGTGGCACAGTCACTCCACAATCTGCCGATTCATCTGGAAAAGACGCTCCATAAAGCCAGCCATGATGACCTGAAACTGCAACTGGAGCATCGTGGACTGGATCGCCTGATTACCGAGTTTGATCGCTCAAGTAATCGCCTCGTCGTTGGGATGGTGATTTCAGCGTTGGTCGTCGCGACGGCACTCGTCCTGCGTTCTGCTTCGATTCAGTCAATCTGGTTCGCTACCCCCCTCTTTATTCTCTCTGGCCTCCTCGGAATCTGGCTGATCTGGGGCATCCTCCGCAGCGGTCGCCTTTAGACCGCTTCGTTCTCTCATTTGGCTGCACAGTGCTTTTGCGCAGGCTTAAATTGCATCGACGTTTCTTGTGTTCTCTGTCAAAATCGATCACAGAGCCGTAGGCCCCGCGAACGCATCTTAGAGCACCTTGCAAAATCATTTCCACACTTCCGCCACGCGGTGAGTTGCGTTTCATCAATCGAAACGGCCGCTGCGCGGGCACTCGGTAGAGCAAACTGCTCTAGTCAGGAAAGCACACAAGATGAGACTTTGCCGATTTCAGAAGAATGGTCGTTCAGAGTTCGGCTTTTTCGTTGACGAAAAGACGGTTGTTTCGATCGCTGATGCAGCACAGGCATCGGGACAGCCCCCCATCCCTGCAGACACCATTCTGGACCTGCTTCCCGGTGGAAAAAATGTCGCACTGATTCAGCGTCTGCAGGCGACTGTCACCGCGGATCTCATCCAACAGTACGGGACACCAGTTGACCGAATTAAACTGCTGACACCCGTTGCTGCGCCGGGAAAGATCATTCTGCTGGCAGGAAACTACGCCGATCATATTCGTGAAGGCGGAGGCAAAGCTGCGGAACGAAATCAGACGTTTCCTTACCTCTTCATGAAACCGAACACGACGCTCACCCACCCCGGTGATCCGATTCGAATTCCTGCAATTTCTCCCAACGAGATCGACTGGGAAATTGAACTCGGGGTGATCATCGGTCGAACATGCTCTCAGGTTCAGGCCGACAACGCTCTGGACTATGTCGCCGGCTATACCGTGGTGAACGATATCTCTGATCGGGCATTCAGACCGAATCCGGAACGAACTCCCCGCCCGAGAGACACGTTCTTCGACTGGCAACATGGCAAATGGCACGACACATTTTGCCCGATGGGCCCTTGTGTTCTGCCAGCAAATGAATGTGCCGACCCTCAGAATTTGAGAATGGTGCTGTCAGTTAACGGACAAGTTGAACAGGACGGGACGACAGCAGACATGGTGTTCCCGGTCCGGGAAATTCTCGAATTTGTCAGCAGTTTTGTAACGCTGCACCCCGGTGACGTGATTTGCACTGGCACTCCGGCAGGGGTCGGCAAAGCCAAGGGACGCTTCCTGAAATCGGGCGATCTTGTCACCGCAAACATAGATCACATAGGAACTTTGGCAAATCCGGTTTCAGAATGATCGATCGGCATGAATTGCCGTTATTTTAAGCCAAGTTGAGAGTTTGACTGACTTTGAACAATTCCGATTGACCCAAAACGACGAACTTGAGAAATTTCCGCTCCACATGGGCATGATTGCCCAAACACAACACAAAATATTCAGCTAAGTCTATTCGCCCCGCCTGAGCGCACTATAGGAATCCTTCGCAGGAAGCGCCGGCACAACGGAATCGCAAAGGAGTGCAGTGACCGTGAAGAAGTGCAACCCAATTGTCGTCGCCCTTGCGACGATCGGCCTTTTCCTGACTCAGGCAACTGCGAAAGCAGAAGGTCCAGCAGCTGCTGCTGGTGCCGTGCCTCATCAGATCGGCCTGGTCGATATGGCACACATCTTTAAGAACTATGAAAAGTTCAAAGATCAGACTGCCGGCCTGCAGAAAGCTGCTGAAGAAGCAGAAGCAAAAGCTCAGGCAATGATGGAAAAAGGGAAGCAGGGACAGGCTCAGCTGCAGGGTCTGCAGCCAGGCAGCCCTGACTACGCCAAGATCGAAGCAGAACTGATCAAGCTGAAGACCGAACTGGAAACCTTCCGTCAGGTCGAACAGCAGAAGATCGTTCGTCAGCAGGCTGAAGTTTACAAGACCATCTACCTGGAAGTTCAGGAAGTCGTAAACCGTTACGCTTCTTACTACAAGTACACACTGGTCATTCGCTTCAACCGCGGTGACGTTGCTGAATCTGGCAACCCACAGGCCATCCTGCAGAACATGAACCGCCAGGTCGTGTACTACCAGCCACAGGATGACATCACCGATCCAATCCTGAACCACCTGAATACTTCTTACAAGAACTCAGCCAAGAAGTAATGGTGTCCCCCCGATTTGACAGGCTTCGTGAACTCTGCCTGTCAACTTGGGGTGAGATCTCCACTTACGCAAAATCAGGCGTTCTCAAGGGCCAAACTGATTGAGAGTCTTCTGAAAGGGACTCTTGAAAAGTTAACCTGCAAAACTTAAATCGGGCCGTGGATTCGAAGAGCGTGCGAAGCGAATAGCTCCCTCTCAGAACATTCCCGGAAACACAAGCAGGGGTGATGACCTTAATTGGTGATCACCCCTGCTTTTTTTGATCCACTTTCCTGACAGATTCGTTAGAAATACAGCCTTCGCAGATTCGTTTGCGAGTCTAGAATGGAAGTTGCAGAACCTGGCTCCCGTAGACTTACGGGGAACGGTCCATTCGATTTTTGTCTTCACAACGATTACGGATATCAGCGTTCCGATGCCAATTTTTTTCGATCCGATGTATTTCGTGATTCTTGCTCCTGCAATGCTGCTCATGATGTGGGCGCAGTTGCGGATCAAGTCTGCATATGCTCAGGGGATGGAGATCCCGACGAGTATGACAGGCGCTCAGGCTGCGCGCCGGATTCTTGATGACTCCGGTCTGGATTATGTTGAAATCGAACAGGTCGACGGTCACCTTTCAGACCACTATGACCCGACACAAAAAGTCCTGCGACTCAGCCATGAGGTGTATTCTGGTCGAACAGCCGCGTCCGTTGGAATTGCTGCCCACGAAGCAGGGCACGCACTTCAGGACGCTCAGCGTTATGCTCCATTGGTGATCCGAAATCTGGCTGTCCCTGCAGCTCAGTTCGGGCCAATCTGGTTCATGATTTTCCTTGTGTTGGGGATGCTGTTGCCTGCATTTTCAATTGAACTCGCAAAAGCCGGGTTCGGACAGATGTTCATGTGGATTGCGATTGGGG
>JBEBTF010000144.1:0-10507 GCA_040393865.1 Planctomicrobium piriforme
CCGAGCTAAAAGCCGCTCTCGACTTTTAGAGCACCTTGCGAAATAAGTTCCACGCGCCCGCCACGCGGCGAGTTGCGTTTCATCAATCGAAACAGCCGCTGCGCGGGCACTCGGGAGAGCAAACTGCTCTAAGATCAGAGCAGCCACTCCAGCAGTCTGCCTGATATCAACTAAGAAGGAGCCTCACTCAGAAATGAATGAGGCTCCTTTTCTTTTTCATTTGCTCACCAAGGCATTTCAGTTTGCCGAAGCATACGGGCCAAGCCCGACAGTCGTTTGAACAGACAACGGATATTGAGCGAGAAGAGTGCGGACATCCTGCACCGTCAGACTCTTCAGAGTCTGCAGATCATCACTCACGCTCCGATATTGATGTTGCTGAACCCACGTGCTTCCTAAGGAAGACAACCGCCCCATCGGCAACTCACTCCCGAGAACGACTCGCGAGGCAACCTTGTTTTTGGCTTGAATGAACTCTGCTTCAGTCGGCCCAGAAACATTGAACTCGCGATAGATTTCAGCAATTCTGGCGAGATTAGACTCCACCGTTTCTGGTGCACAACACAGATACGTGAGCCATGCTCCGGTTCCATCAAAATCGTGATAAGCAACATCGCAGGTCTCAGCCAGTCCGGTCTCGACAAGATCCCAGTAGAGTCGACCGGCGTTGTCATCTCCCACAATCGTCGACGCGATATCCGCCGCGAATCGTAGTTCGCTCTGAGCGGCAGGTGCGAGCCCCATCTGCATCACATGCTCCTGGTGCATCTCTGTTCGGCAGGTAAACAGACGGCTGGACAATGGGGCAGCTTCCCCGCGAACTCGTCCCGGTTTCCCGGTCGACCAGTGACCACAGTATTTTGCGGCGAGCTTCTGCAGTTCATCCCAATCAACATTTCCGGCTGCAACCAGCACAAGATTTGCAGCCCCGTACCGCCGCTCATGGTATTCCCGCATCTGCTGGGATGTGAGTGCGGTGATGGATTGAGTTGACCCGAGAACACTTTGTCCCAAAGGATGCCCTGTGAAATGCCGCATCATGATCTGGTCATAAACGCTCATTGCAGGGATATCTTCGTACTTACTGATCTCGTCGAGAATGACTCCTTTTTCAGTATCGAAATCTTCCTGACGCAAACTTGGACGCATCAATGCGGCCAGCAGTTCAACAGTCGGCTGAAGATGCTCTGGAAGAATCGCGGCATAGTAAACCGTCATTTCTTCGCTGGTCCATGCGTTACAGTTGGCCCCCAGCTCATCGAAGATCCGGTTCACATCATGGGCGGAAAACCGCTCATCTCCCTTAAACGCCATGTGCTCCAGAAAGTGACTCACTCCGGCGACATCAGGAGTTTCATCACGTGCACCGGTCTGAACAAAAAAGCCCACCGCCGCACTTTGAGCTTCCGGCTTAATCTCGGCGATGATTTCCAGGCCGTTGTCCAACGTTGCGCGATGAAACTGCATAAAGCAAATCCAAATAGTAACTTAAGACACAAAAGAGAGATCCCAAAACAAATCAGGGAACTCCCAGACTGTTGTGTATGGCCAAGATGATAGTGAATCCTGTAAAGACGGCCATCACAACTCGACGTTGGGATTACTTGACGGCATGCACACGGCATCCGCGGACCGCCGGGCAAGAGACCCGTTCAGCCTGTAATGAGACTATGCAGCAATCCACTTGATGAAGCAAAGACTGCATGCCGCGTGCCGGAAACGCTTCCAGCTTTCTGCAATGGCTCTGAAGAAAAGGCATCGCAAAAAAAGGCTCCCGTGTCGGACAACACGAGAGCCCAGCAATCAGTCGCATTCATACCAGAACATCTGGTCGCACAGGGAGACCAAGCGTCACTCCCCCTTGCGACCTAATCCTGACGAGCTTATTCGATGTTTGAACCAGACTGAACCAGTGACTTGGCACCACTTGTTTTCTCAGAGGTCTCACCGAACAGGATGAAGGTTGGCAATGAACGTCGTGAATACGTGTGAACACCATCTTCGTCCACGGTGCCGACCGTGACATTGAAGAACAATGGTTCCGTGATCATTTCAGATGGGGGAAGCTCGCTGAAATCCAACGGCAAACTTGCGCCCGGTGGCAATGCCCCCTGCTCTCTCAAACCAAGCTCAATAAAGCCCTTCAACATTGGGGCGATTCCGATGATTGCAGCATAGGTCTTTGCAGGATCAGACACCGAAATCGATGTCATTTCTCCCGGCATTAACTCCAGCACATCCGCCAAATCTGATTGAATTGACCAGCTGAAAATCGTTCCATCCATTCGACGTCGTTGCGCCTGGGTGGCCTGACGATTCGCCCCCACAATCAACCAGTCTTCCGAAAGAGAAAAGGTCGGTGACAGGAACGGAAACTTCAGCAGTTCCAGATTGATCAGAGTTTCACCATCCTTCTCGGTCACTTTCAGTCGAACCGAGTCCTCATCATTTCTATTTGCTTCGGTCACAATCCGTTCCAGAATTGTGATCAGGGCTTTTTGAGTCAGTTCGGCATCATCGACATCAACAAGAATGACAGAACCTAAACTGAACACTCCTTGGCTTGCATCAGTATAAAGGCAGTTCAGCGAGCCCAACGAGCCCAGGAATTCGAGAGGATTGAACTTAAATTCGTCGGTCACCCGTTCAATGAATCGATCCACCTCTCCTGAAGATTCCGGATCAACGGTATCAATTGCGACATTGATCACGTCAACAATTGTCTCTGCAGATTTTCCCCAATCAAAGCTCAGCACCGTCACACCAAGGTTTTGCAGTGGAATTGCTGGCAAGTCTTCAATTGTGAAGGTCGGCTGATCCAGAAGCGAAAGCAATCCTGTCCGTTCCCCTGGCGCAGAAACAGTGCATTCTGCCCAGAGAGCTTCGTCACGAAATCCACCAACCTGAGAAATGGAATCGAGATTGTGAAGCCCCAATTTTTTCAGCAGCTCCCCAAGTGGGATGCTCTCTGAACTCTTTCTGACGGGAACAGGGATCTCTGCAAACGCCAACCGCAGTGATTTGAAGTCCAGCCAGGCAACCTGATTGACATCAAACTCTTCGTTGTCATTCGTTGCGTACTGGGTGTAAAGCTCTTTAGTCGTCAGGTTTGGACGGGTTTCTTCTGCAACAGCAATCGCATTCGCAATCGCATTCATCCCGAAGCTCAGAACCAGATCGTTCTCTTCTTCCCACCATCCCAGTTCAAATGGAGAATCGGGAATCTGGATGTACTTGACGCGGCGTCCTTTCACCTGTGTTTGCTTTACCTTCAGATCTTCTCTTTCGATCATATCAATCAACGATGCCAACAGGTCGACGCCCTGTCCTGCATTCTTCGCGACGACGACTCCCCACACGGCCAGCGGTCCTGGACTTGGGGGATCTACTGCCAATCCGATCGTAATTCCGTTCTCTTTCACATGCTCAATCGCCTCAATCAGCCCATCAGCCTTTCTTGAATCGCGAATTGAATCCATGAACTGCTGAACGAGATCTGCAAGCCCGCTTTCAACAAGGGATTGATAGGCAGCCGTCTTTTCGAAGGCTTCTTCGTGGTCCGATGTTCCGTCAAAATGGAAATACAGAACCGTTTCCGCTGGAAGCAATTCTGCTGCGGATTGATCAGCAACGGCCATCGCAGGCACACAGACGCCACTGCCGGACACGATCCCGAATACGAAGCCGCTGATCAGGGTGAGACGGCTGAGAACGAAACCGAACCGGTCGAGACGGCCTAACACACGTGACATACACATCCCCTAATGCAGAACGACATTGCTGATTGAACAATACGAAAGCATGTTCACAATCAACACGATAAGCAGACAGGCAAAATCAGACAGGCCTCAAATTTCAGAATGACGCTATCTTACGATCAGGAAGGCAATTTGCAATTCGTGTTTTGAACATGCAAAACAATATTGCCTGTAATCTTTCAGTTCAAAATCTGCTTTACTTCCAGAATCACTTACAAAAAAGACAATCCGACAATCGGGGGTTGCGTCTTTGTATTGGGAGAGAGAATAATGAGAACATTCAACAATGAGTTCTGTGATTGACATCTTCGCGAACAGGTGGTGAGGCCCAACCCGGCCTCTCATGCGGCCGCGCAGCAGTCTTTATCAATGACAAAAGGCTGCACAGCACGTCCAATGCACGACATTATTTCAGAGGCGGCATCAATGGAACATGAACACCTTAAAGAGACACTGGAACAACTGAACCGACATCTTCAAAAAGAAGACACCGTCGATCCAGAAAGTCAGGCGCTACTTGAACAACTCTCGACAAACTTGAATTCCTTCCTGGACTCTCAGTCTGACGCGAAACTGCTCTCCACTATTGCCGACGAACGAGACACGTTCCTTGATGATCTACTGGACCTGACCAGCCGCTTTGAAGAATCGCACCCCAAACTGGCGGCAGCGATCGGACAAGTCGCATCGGCATTAAGCCGGATCGGAATATAAGCTGCGGCCTGCCATTCAATAGAAATTGCGTCGGCAACCAAAGCGATTGATCTAAACGAACAGGCTCTGGAGATTCCATTAGTGGAATTTCACAGAGCCTGTTTGATTGAACGACCGGACGCAACGAATCAGGAATCCAGAATTGCAGAGATGTCAATCAGATAAACCTGACGACCATTGCCGCCGTGAGGAGAATCGATCGCCACCAGCTTGCCACTCCGACTGGCTCTTGGATGGGTATCACATCGCCACTCGCCGACATACTTCGGATCGAGATAGAACCCACCCAACTCGATCCGACGATTGGTTGGAATGTGATACAGAAATGGCTTCTGCTCTCTGGAGACCCGGTCCGGGTAAGAATCGTTCAGAATCCAGTCGAGACGCCCCGGCAGATAAGTGTTATGCCCATCGCTCGTCATAACTCCGGCGCCGACGTGCTCGATTTCTGCCGTCCGGTCTTTATAAACATAGAACCCGGCTGGCTTCCCTTCCGGTTGTGTATACATACAGACGTGTTCCGGATCGCGCCAGACGAAGTGAGACGTCATGCCGGTTGGGTTCAGAATATAGACATCACTTCCATCGACATTCGCTGTCACCATACGCGTCTTCCAGCGTTTGGTCATCTCGCCGGTTTCCGGATCGAGACTGCGCCAACGGTGAAGAACAATAAATCGCTTACTATCCGGGCTGATCAGCAGGTGATTAAACCAGTGCCAGGAATTCTTGATCTTCTCGCCTTGAAACGGAATTTGAATAATCTGATCCAATGACAAGATGAGCTTTTTCTCACCAGTGGTCAGATCAACATAAAATACTCCGGAGTCCTTTGGCGCTGGATCGTCCATAAAATCCGTTCGACCACCTGCATATCCATACCCAGGCCGGAAGAACTGAATACGAGCGAAATCTGCTGTGATTCCAAACCGTCCATCAGGGCTCAAAGTGTAAATCGCACTCGGAATCGTACGCCGTTTCATCGTCTTCACATCTAGAAGATGACTGACGAACTCATTTCCGACGCGGTCATTCCAGAACACTTCCGATTCAGATGAAGGACGCCACTGCAGCATGCACCCTTGCTGCCATCCCCAGGCGTTACTTTGTCCGAGCTCAATCCATTTATCATTATTTTTCAGGTCAACCATCCCCACCTTAATGACGTCGTCGGCCGTCGGTGTTCGATGTTCAAAATCAACCTGATTTGAAAGGACATAACGATCCGTTGGATCGAATTCCAATTTATCGTAGTACCCGAACCAGTGAAATTTTGGCCCGGTGGTAATCGCACGAACCGGAGGGAGTTCGCCTGCCTGAATTCGTGAGGCAATTGCTGCATAACTGAGCCCACAAAGCCCGGCCTTCAGGAAATCCCGACGTTGCATTGAATACTCCTTAATCGCTTCTTCCCCAGCTGGTCGTAACACGATCAATTATGAAGAAACCGTATTACAATATCGACCGAACCAAGCGGAGAGAGCCTGCCAATTCAGGAAATTCATCACACGGCTTCCTTTCAGAAACGGTTCTCCATCTGCATCTCAATGGAACAGCAGATCCGTGCAATGAACAGCCTGACGATCATCACTCACGAAAGATTAAGTGAGGACGTATTTTATCAAGCGTCTTCCGACCAATTCCGTTGACACGTTCGACATCATCAACCGAACGGAAGGGGCCTCGTTCGTCTCGGTCTGCAACGACTTTCATGGCCAGTACCTGACCAATCTCAGGCACCTGCATCCACTCCACCCAGGTCGCGCGATTAATATCGATCTGATAAAGCTGAAATTTGTCTTCCGGACGAACCAGGACTAATGCATTCCGATCATACCAACTCAGGCGAATGAGATTGGCGATCACCAGTACCACGATCACACTGCACGAGGCAAACAGAAACCGTCGGTCCCCTGAGCTCAACCCCCAAACCTCATCAGGAGAGACGTCTTCACAACTCTCTGATGGCGAGTTCACCGGATCTGATTCCGTTTCAGTCGCCGAGTCCTCTTTTTGCTCCAAAGAATCCGAAGCACTCTTCGGCTCTGCTGAATCCAGCAATGGGTTCTCGTCCTCAGAAGAAGAGATTCTGTTCAGAGTTGATTCAGACATGCAGCAGGCCCGACAGCATTTCCATTCAAGAGCAAACAACACCACGAATGATCACATACAAATCTAAACCATTATCGGGTGTTTGCCTCACCAGCCTCCAGCCCACGAATTCGCCGTTGCAAATCGGCTTCAAACCGATCCCCGCGATCGTCTAATGGTCTCTGCTCAAGATACCATTTCCCCCAGCGGATTATCAGTTGCCGGTGCCAGGCAGCAATCGCCACCTGTTTTTGTGATTCGCTTGCATCCGCAGGCAATGTGAGAAGAGGATCCGCAGGTTCTCCGAATCCCAACGGCTTACGGCTTAACCAACACAGACCATTCCTGGCCTCAATCATGACTCCTAAATCAGGGTCATCAAGTGCCTTGATCAACACGGCTCCCAGATCCATCCGCTCACTCCGCCCAATCGCCCAAATGGCGGTTTTACGGACATCAGGGTTGGCGTTAACGGCGAGTCGTTTCAATGTCTCGATCTGCCCCACCAGTTTCGTGCGGTCCCCCAACTGAATCTGTTCGACGATCTGACTCTGCGCCTGATCAATCGGCAATTCACCGGTTTCGCGCAGGCTCATCAGCAGCTGATCGATGGGCTGCAGTGGTTCTTCTTTTCCTCGCACTGTTCGCCCATCAAATCGTGCGGAAGCGAGATCATTCGGAAGTCCTCGGCCTCCTGCGAGCGTCCCTAACCCATACGAAGGATTGTCTTCTACTCGCTTAAAAAGTTTGGAAGTCGATCGTGTCAGAAAGAGAACACAGAACGCGGTATCAAGATCAACATTGTCACTCAACCGCCATGATCCATCCGACGCTTGCTTGGAAATTACGAAGTCAGCACATTCTTCGAACCACTGATGTGAGCCTACCAGATTGACGCCGGCGAGTGCCCCCATCCGCTCCAGCGAATAGTAATAGTATGATTTGAACGAAGTCTCATTATTTTCAACGGTAAATTTCGTCCCCAGAAATTCATATGCCTTCTTTGCAGCATCGACTGCAGCCGTGGGGATCTTACCAGTGCGTTTCTGTTCTTTCTCGACAACCTGTAATTCTTCAAGAACCCCAAACTTCCGAGGAGATTCAATCTGCTTCTCTGTTCTCTTGACTCCAGACTTCAACGGAAGAAAGCCGGAATCTAGCTGCAGCATGGCAATGTGAATACTCCCGAGAGCATTGACCGACATATTCAAAGTCGATTGCTCAACGCTTCCCCGTCCACCGGGACAATAAGCGTATCCTCCATCAGAATTCTGATACTGCACATGCCACGTCAGAATCTTCTCCCAAATTTCAGGAGCAATCTCAACGCCTGCCCGATGTGCAGCCCAAAGTCCCAGACAGGCATACTGAGTCACACTCGTGTCACCATTGTTACTTCGACTTCTCGGAGGAGGATAATCCCATCCACCGGACGAGAGTTGGTTCGCGAGGATATATTGCGTGATCCGTTTCAATTCTGCCTGATACTTTTCCGGATCGAGATCCGACAGCAACGTGGCCTCGACCCCAGCCTGATAGATCTGGTCTGAACTTGGCACGTATCCCGATTCAGGACATCGTACAAGAATGCTGGAAACAACTGCCTGGATTTCCGGAGTGTCCACTGGCATTCCCGACTTGAACATCGCGAGTGCCATCAGCGGACGGTACTGACCAGAGGCTTCAGAAATTCTCGCTTTGAGGCGATTGGCTCCCCGATCAATAGCCTCCTGAAGCTGTTTCGCGTCGGCCGCGGTCCCAATTCTGGAGAAACTCATAAGAGCCAGAACTGCGAGGCAGAGTTTCAGAAGTTTCCATTTCTGAATCATCGCAAGCCTGACTTGATCAATTGAGCCTGACACTGAAGGGGACCACTTTTCACACGAATCGCCGTCGACCGAACACAATCTCAGAGACACCTGACTGGAAACGGAAAGAGTTCTTCACCATCAACGAGGGGAGCAGAAAAAAGCTGGAGCTTCACAAACTTCAGCCCCCGGCTTTTGACTGCGAATTTGTGAATTGGGTTGCCCGTCAGATTCTCGGACGGGAATTGATTTGGATGACCACATGAATTTGTCTCAACTCATCATAGCCCGAACGCCTCGGCAGATTCAAATTATCTCTGCTTTATCCTTTCTGGGTCGAGTTCCTTAAGACGGCAGAAACGTCAGGCAATCCAGTCTCTCTCCAGTGGACGATCCTGAGAGCATGCGTCATGCTGTCACACATGCCCACAGCCTCGAAATCACCTTCGCCTGCTCGACAACTCAACAGTTATGCTGTTGTGTTTGCTGGCATGGTCATTCAAAATCTGCTGCTGTTCGGGCTCAACATTCTGATCGCCTCACAATTTGGGGCGCAAGCAGACATGGACGCGTTTCGAACCGCGTTCACACCTCCGCTGATGCTCGCAGCCATGCTGACACTCAGTGTTGGGCCAGTCATGGTGACACTGATCGCCAGAAACGAGACGGAATCAGCTCCGGGAACGGCATCATTTCTCTTTTTCCTGATGACCGGAATCGCCATTTTTCTTGCCGGAGCAGGCACACTTTATCCTGATCAGATCTTGAGACTATTACATCCCTGGTTCGATCCTTACCGTCAGGAAACCTCGGCGAGACTGTTTCTCATTCTCGTATGGATGCTGCCCTTAAACACCATGATCGGGCTGTCACAGTCGATTCTGAACGCCTCGATGAACTTTTGGGTCCCTGCCGTCTCCGGAATGGTCGGCCCTGTGGTCACGATTGCACTCACCGCATTCCTCGGGCCTCGCTGGGGGATCGATGGAATTGCCTGGGCGACAGTCTGGGGAGGAATTGCCTCGATCCTTTGTCAGCTCGGTCCACTTTCACGACACCTGAAATGGCCAGACGCCGGCCATCTTCAACTTGCATGGCAACAACTGGCGCTCGCGTGGCCATTGCTGTTGGGAATGATTGTCTTCAAGATCGATCCGATTGTTGATCAGTTTCTGGGATCAAGCCTGACTGACGGGCAAATCTCCCAATGGGACTATGCCTACCGGATGATGCTACCGTTTCTGATGCTGTCATCCGGCACGCTCTCAACCGTTGCCTTTCCGAAAGTGGCTCAAGTGGCAGTCGCTGGTGGACTCCCGTTACAGGCTCAAACTCGACACACATTTAGAACGCTGATCACCCTTTGTTTGCCAGCCTTCGTTGTCATGCTGTTCTTTGCTGAACCATTGATTCAAGAAGTTCTGCAGCGACGCCAATTCACCGCCAGTGACACTCAAGCAGTCTCTCAGTTACTCCGCATTGCGAGTGTGATGTTTCTCGGCCTTGCCCTGTCCGAAGTCTGCTCAAAGGTACTTTACGCACTGAGAGACACATTAACGCCGAATCTGATTCTCGGCGTAGGAATGTGTGCCGGATTTCTTTTGAAAGGAATCGTTGTCGGCCCGTACGGAATGACTGGGATCGCCAGCGTTGCATCCGGGGTTTTCGCAGTGATCAGCATTGTACAGTTTGTGGTGGTCTGTCGCAGAATTCACCTGAGCCTCGATCGCACGATCCTGCGCCACCTGCTGCGTTGCGTATTTGCATCTGCAGTTGCATCAATCGTCGGCTGGGGAGCCCTGTCACTCCCCATTCCGTTCCCAACAATCACCGGCCTTGTGCTGGGAGGCATCCTGTACTTCAGCACTCTTTGCCTGCTTGATCCAGACACCAGAGCATTCGTCGGTCAACTCCTTCCCAGGAAGCGACAAGCCTGAACAGCGGGTCACTCTACGGATTGCAACATCTCCACAAGCTGATCACTCGTGACGCGACGAGGGTTGTTTTGCATGCGCTGCAGATTCACTTTTCCAGCAATGTTACGGAACGTCTCTTCACCAGCGACTCCCAGTTCGAGAAGTTGCGTCTGGCAACCGAGTGACCTGACAAATTCCTGAATCGCCGCATTGCCTTCCT
>JBEBTF010000145.1:0-10284 GCA_040393865.1 Planctomicrobium piriforme
CGCTTGCCGTAGTGTGCGAGAGAAAAACATCAACTTCGCGAATGTTCTTCTCTCGATCACTACTCCCCGTTTTCTCGGGGATCTTCGAGTTTAGCAAAGGTTTCTTTCTTTGCAACTCGCTTTTTCTTTTGTTTCACGGCTCGTTTGAGCTTTGGAAACAGTGGAGACGATCGGGATCGAACCGACAACCCCCGGCTTGCAAAGCCGGTGCTCTCCCAATTGAGCTACGTCCCCGGGTGGAGAATCATCGATGTACTTTGATTCTCCGAGTGGGGGTATCAAGATTCGAACTTGAGACCTCAGCTTTATCAGAGCTGCGCTCTAACCAACTGAGCTATACCCCCGGTCGCCAGTGTGGAGGGCGGATCTTAGTAGGGGCGAAATCGAACTTCAAGCGTTCAGTGTTGGAATTTTTAGCGTTCACGAAAAGTTTTGTTTTGCACTAGTGGGTGAAATCGTCGGAAGTGTCTATTTGATAATTGGTAATGGTGAAATATTGGATGGTATTTGACTCGTTTGATGCGTGGTTTGCGTCAATTCTGGTCATGTATAGGGGCGTCAGGCGGTCAAAAGAAACATCCCGTCGACCTCCTTGCGGCGGTCGACGGGATGGAGTTGGCAATTCTGTGGTTCGAGCACCCTTGTGATGACACACCGTGGCGGTTTAGTAGACGCCGACTGTGGTTGTCTTGGCGAACTCGTGGTATGGGCGTGTTCCGCTAATTCCGTCCCACGGATATTTCGTATGGGGGCGTTCCCGTTCTCCCTCATCCCGTTCCATGAAACCTGGGACAAAGAGTTCCTCTGTCAGCGTGTAGAGTTTTACTCTCCCTGTTTCTCCGTATCCGACTGTTTGTGAATAGTCGTCAAACTTCACGACTTCGATCGCAGCTCGGGGTTGAGGGGCGTAATACGTGATCTTGTAGTCGTCTGCCGGGTCGAATGGTTTCCCGCATGCGAGTCCCATCAGTGTGTTTCCGTAGGTTGGTGTGATGTAAACATCGTCACCGAGAAGTTCTTCTTTGCAGAAGCGGAACCATTGAGGGGTGAATTCTGTTCCACCGGCGAAAATGCCTTTAATTCCCACTTCTGCAATGCTGGTGCCTTCGTCCATCAGGCGTAAGGCAAGTGCTTCCAGAAGTTTAGGTGTTGCGAACATGCATTTGATGTCATGTCCTGCAGTCAGAATTGTGTATGCCTGATCGATTACGTGGGCGGCATACGCTTTGGCCCCCTCGGTGTCTCCCTTTTTCAGGAGTTTCACGACCCAACGGGGATCAAGGTCGACGCAGAAGCAAATTCCTCCGCGGAACTGGCAAAGATGTTCAACGGCCAATCGCAAGCGACGCGGACCACTTGGTCCGAGCATCAGCCAGTTTGAGCCTCGTGGGAAGGACTCGTCTGGGAGAGTTTTGGAGAATTCTTCGTAGTCGATCCAATGGTCGTTTACGACACAACGAGATTTCGGGATTCCGGTCGTCCCGCCGGTTTCGAACGTGTACTTGTAAGAGTCTTTCCACTTCTGTGGGAGGAACTTGGTTACAGGGCCGCCGCGGAGCCACTCGTCTTCGAAAAGCGGAAACTTCTTGAGGTCGTCAAAACAGTTCACATCTTTAAGAGGATCGAAGTTATAGGTCTTGGCCTGTTCCAACCAGAACGGGGCTCCGAGTTCTGGGTGAAAGTGCAACTGCACAATCTTGACTGTCTGTTCATCCAGTTTCTTGCGGGCATCAGCAATAAGAGTGTCGAGGTTCTCGCTCACGACGGTCGACCTTTCGTCCAATTTCCAGCAATGTGGGATTCGGGAAGTTCTTCGTTGAATGGGTCTGGCGATCAGGCCGAGACACCCGACGAAACTAATGCGTTCCTTGTTCAGGCTTGATCATACGAACTGAGCCCCATATTGCAAAATCAATGATGCTGGTCCGTTAGAGCAGACTTTGTGTTGAAGACTAAGGATACTCTGCAACACCGAAACCATCTTCTGCTTGATGCATTCGACTGTTCAATCACCAACAAGCTCCTTGTCGTAGAGAAGGTGATCTGCAAAATGACTGCAGGAAATCTATCGCTGGTTTGCTTCGTTCCGCATGACTCTGTGGATCGGGGTCCGGTGATAATTTTGGTGAAGTGTTTTTGACATGAGGCAGGATGGGCGCCTTGATGGAACGGGAATTCTCATGATATGTCAGCCACGAATGCGATTTTTGGGGGCGGCATTTCTTTTCTTTTGTGGCCAGTTGCTGGCAGAACCAATAATGACCAAGCGTGTTGAACACACTGATGAGTATTTCGGGACAAAGGTTTCCGATCCGTATCGGTGGTTGGAAGATGATGTTCGGGTGAATCCCGAGGTTGCCAATTGGGTTTCCGAGCAGAACAAACTGACGAACTCGTTCCTCGAAGAGATTCCTCAGCGAGCCCACATCAAAGAGCGACTGACCCAGCTTTGGAACTTTGAGAAATTCGGAACTCCGTTCAAAGAGGGGGGCCGGATCTATTTCTTCAAGAATGACGGTTTGCAGAATCAATATGTGCTCTACATGCAGGAGAGCATTGATTCAGAGCCACAGGTGTTGATTGACCCAAACACCTGGTCTGAGGATGGAACTGTTGCTCTGGCAGGTCAGCAATTCAGTGATGATGGTCGCTATGTTGCCTATGCCGTACAGGAAGCCGGATCGGATTGGAAGGTCTGGCGTGTCATGGAGATCGCCACCCGGCGGGTTCTGGAAGACGAGATTCGCTGGATCAAGTTTAACAGTCCAACATGGACGCCAGACGGTCGCGGGTTTTTCTATGCCCGATTTCCTGAACCGCAATCTGGGGCGGAGTTCCAGAATCTGAATGTGAATCAGGCGGTGTATTACCATCTGGTCGGGACCTCACAGTCCGAAGACATTCTGGTCTTTCATCGACCTGACTTCCCTGAGTGGGGATATCACTGCTCAGTGACGGAAGACGGACGTTATTTGATCCTGACCGTGCATGTGGGAACGGACAACCGGTATCGCATCTTCTTCAAAGATCTGACAGAGCCGTACGGGCAGCTTCGAGTTTTGATCGGGGACTTCAAGAATGAGTATTCCTTTGTTGGAAGCAATGGCTCGGTCTTCTATTTTCAAACGGACCTTGATGCCCCGCGTAAGCGATTGATTTCGATTGATGTTGGGAAATTGCCAACGCGAATCGAGGCTGGGAACACTGCCGAAACTTCGTCTTCGGTTCCCTATGTGGAGATCATTCCGCAACAGGCCGAGACCATGACGAGTGTTTCCCTCGTCGGAAATCTGTTCTTTGTGGAATCACTGAAAGATGCCAAAACTCAGGTGGCTCTTTATCAGGAAAGCGGCGAATTCTTGAGGAACATCGAATTCCCAGGCATTGGTTCCGCCAATGGATTTTCAGGAAAGCGGTCGGACAGCGAAACGTATTATTCGTTTTCGAGCTTCGACACTCCCCCCAGTATCTATCAGTACAACCTGTTTACTGGCGAGAGCAAGCTGATTCGACAAGCCAAGGTCGACTTCGATCCAAAGCAATACGAAGTCAAACAGGTCTTCGTGAAAAGTAAAGATGGTACGAAGATCCCGATGTTTATCGCCCACAAGGTGGGGATCAAACTGGATGGGAACAACCCGACATTACTTTACGGGTATGGTGGCTTCAGTATTTCCTTGTCGCCATCGTTCTCAATTAGCCGTCTTGCGTGGATGGAGATGGGAGGCGTGTTTGCTCTTGCGAATTTACGCGGCGGCGGAGAATACGGCGAAGAGTGGCACAAAGCCGGAACGAAACTGAAAAAGCAGAACGTGTTCGATGATTTTATTTCTGCTGCGGAATGGTTGATCGAGCAGAAATATACACAGCCAAAGAAACTGGCGATTCAAGGCGGAAGCAATGGAGGACTACTTGTTGGGGCTTGTGAGACACAACGCCCTGACTTGTTTGGTGCGTGTCTGCCCTCTGTCGGTGTGATGGACATGCTGCGATTCCAGAAGTTCACAGCGGGGCGTTATTGGGTGGACGACTACGGTTCATCGGATAACGAAGAAGAGTTCAACGCGTTGTTGAAATACTCCCCTTATCACAATGTGAAATCTGGTGTCTGTTATCCGCCAACCATGGTGATGACCGCAGATACAGATGATCGAGTTGTGCCTGGACATAGTTTCAAGTTTGCAGCTGCGATGCAGCATGCTCAGGGATGTGACAATCCAATTCTCATTCGAATTGAAACCAGAGCAGGGCATGGAGCGGGAACTCCGACTTCCAAACTGATCGAAGAGGTCACGGACCAATGGGCGTTTCTTGTCAAAACGCTGAATGTTGAACTGAAATAAAGGCGTTTCAGGTTCGATCACCATCGATTCGATACGCACTCGGTAAAACAGCAAAGGGGACTCAAGCCTGGCCTGAGTCCCCTTTTGCATTTCAGATTCTGGGTCTTTGCTGATTCAACCAGTGTCTTGATGATGAACAGGTGATTGAATCAGCTGACCGCTTTCAGCTCAGCTTCGTTCTTAGAACGGATAGGAATTCCCGTTGATCGTGACCGAGGTTCCGTTGGTCTGAGCACTTGACAGACCAATGAAGTCGTAGATCCAAGGGGCGTTGGTTGGTGGGAAGACTGTGTTGTTTCCACCTTGCAATGTGATGATCCCTCGGGTGTCGACGAAGTGGTAACCACGTTCAACAAAGGTGACAGTTGAGTTGTAGAGCGGATTCAGCTCGATGTAGTTGCCGTTCAGGCGAACAACTGTATCTCCATTGGTTCCGAAGATACGGGAGAATCGAACACCTGTTCCCGCATGACCAGTTCCGGTGAACTGAATCAGGTTGTTGGTCATCTCAATTGTGTTGCCTGATGACAGGAATGTCAGGTCCACACCTGTTGAGCCGAGACCGGAGAACAGCATCCCGGTGTTGTTGATGAAGTTCCCGTTTTCGTCGGTCAGCCCGTTGTTACGCAGGGCAATGATTGAGGACCCGGTGAACAGACCAGCGACCCCAGTTGCTCCTGCACCAATCGCACTGATTGTGTTGTTTTCGACGAGGAAGTCCCCGTTTCCGTCAACCAGCAGTTCGATTGCGGTTTGACCTGTACCACCAGCCAGAGAAAAGACGTTGTTGCGGATCGTTCCGTTTGCCTGGCCTCGCCAGTCGACAGCCAGAGCAGACGCCCCGGATGAACGGTTCATGGAGACACTGTCGGTTGATGTCGCATCACCTGGGATTCCGTTGTTCTCAAAGAACAGGTCCAGAGTCGTCCCGGATGGCATCGTGCTGTCGGCCACGATGTAGATCATGTTGGCACCGCCAGCATTTGCTGTCAGGCTGTCGGTGAAGTTGTTACCGCGGATGTCAACAGTATATGCCCCGGTTGTCAAAGGTGTGAAGACTCGGAATTCAACCTGTTCACGTCCCAGGGTCGCTCCGTTGTTGGTCAGGTTGGAATCTGACAACAGGAAGGTGCGAACATCCTGCATGTAAATCGCTTCGCCACCAGACGCGTTGATGGACAAGCCAGACAGGTTTACGAATGAGTTGTCTTGAGCCATGTTGTAGGCTTCGATTCCTCGGACGTTCCCGTTGAAGTTCATGTTACGCAGGTCGACCGTCTGTTCGGTTACATCGAACATGTCGGTAGCATTCAGGACATTGCGGAAGTAGGCACCTGCCTGAGTCATGTTGCTGATTGTTCCGCCGTCTCCGTTGACCGACCCGTTCCCCAGCACTGTGAACGATCCAAGACTGTTTTCAACAAAGATCCCGTAGTCAGATCCAGAGGCAGTAACCGACCCCAATGTGACTGAGTGGTTCTGTGGGACTGGTCGAGTTGGGCTGGAGTCAACGGTGATTGCCCGGGCTCCTGTGCTGCTGATTGAGCCACCGGAGATCGAGACGAGTGTGTTGTCTCGTAACAGAACGCCCTGAGCTCCTGTTGATTGAACATTGACTGTTCCCAGGCTGATGCCGGCCGTGTTGCCATTGTTCAGAGCACGAACACCAAAGGAGCCTGCACCGGTCTGATTGACAACATTGATTGTTGAGAACCCGACTGACCCGGACGTTCTGGTCAGAGTTGCATTGTTGGTCTGGATGTCGACAGCGATTGCATTGCTGTTGTTCTGGTTATTGATTGTTGTGGTGCCAGTGAATCGAGCCTCGCCAGCATAGTCAAAGATTCGAATCCCTGCTCCCTGTGTTCCTGTTGATCCAGAGAAACCACGGCCATTGATAGCCAGGTCACCCATCAGGACACGGAAGTTCTCTTTCTGGATGTTATTGATGTTGACGGATGTTCCACGGACATTGTTGATCGTGATGAGCTGTGATGACTGGAACAGACCAAATTGTGTGCTGCCGTCATCCAGAATATCGGTGATCTGAATCCCGTCCCCGTTGCTGCCGTTAATGGTCACCAGGTTAGAGAAGGAGAGTTCACCAGAGGCGGATGCGAACTTGATGGCTGCATCTGTGCCAACATATCCGGTTCCCATTGTTCCGATATTCACCGGACCAGAGAACAGAACTTGTGGGTTACGTCCTGCTGCAGAGACCAGGTTCTCAACAAGGATCGCTGTTCCCTGACGATTCAGGATGCTGGTATTTCCAAGAACCGAAACAATTCCGGAGCGTGGGAGACCTGCAACAGGTGCGAGATTACGAATCACAAATGCGTCGCCGGCACCTGATGACAGATTGTCGATCAGCAGGTTGCCTGCAAAGGTCACACTTCCATTGAAGTCGCCGATGTGAACGTCCCCTTCTCCGGCAACCAGTGGAGTGGCTCCGACGATGGATACGTCACCAAAGGAGATGTTTGCTGTCGATGGCTGTGTGACCATCCCGACGACTCGCAGACCCGCCCCGCCGGGGCCATCCTCAATCAGGACACGACTCATGTCGATGCTGCCTGCAGTGTCGATGAGTTGAACGGCATAGCCATGAGCCCCGAATGTGTTCGCGGTGTTGTCAAAGTGGTTGTTGGAGCCAGTAAAGTTGATGTTTGCATTCCCACGTTCCGCATGGAACATGTCGCCTTCGACGTTTTCAATCCGAACATCGTTCAGGATCATTGTGCCTGAGATATCTTCCAGATAAATCCCGCTGCCGCCGGAGACGTTTGAAATTGTCACTGTATCAATGGTGTTCGCGAGTCCACCGCCTCCGAAGGTTCGGCCAATCGCTTCGATCCCGTTTCCACCGGTGATGTTGTCGATGTTAAATCCGGCGAAGCGAACGTTATTTGCTGCCAACGTCACAGCGGATGCTCCAACAACGTTTTCAATCAGCGGAGTATTGAAGGCTCCAGGTGTCACAGTTGGAAGCAGAACATTGTCTGACAGACCAGCAACAGGAACGCCAATCGTCGGGTTCATCTGTTCCCCGATGACCTGCAGACCGTCTCGATTGATGGTGATTGGAGTGTTGAACACACTGTTACCATGGACGAAGACGATGTCAGCTGGTGTTCCTACACCTGCGGCGTTGATTGCTGTTTGCAGATCGCCGAATGGATCGCTGGTTGTTCCGGAAGTTCCGCCAGGATTGTTGGAGTTCACCTGATAAATCAGATACGGATTTCCAGTGTTCGGGTTGATTGCAGTTTCTGGATCATCCAGGAAGCTGCCTTCATACGCGACGACAGTTCGATTTCTGCGAACCCAGTCTGCAAGCCTGTTGTATTGGGAATGTCCGACACGAGGACGGCTTCCGAGATTGCCCCAGTAGTTGATATCCACGCCGAAGACGACATTCGTTTTGAATGTTCGGTCGTGAGTCACTTCCAGGAACATGTGTGACAGGCGTTCGACGAGATCGACGTCCATTCTGGCACGCCATCCCCAGACATCGTCCAGAGAATCGTCTTCAACGTTGTAGTGATAGAAACCTGCACTCGCTTCCATATTCAGCTTCTGTGCAAGTTCTCCAGGAACCGGCACTGTGAACAGGGCGTCGAAGCCACGCATGGCTGTTGCGGTGAAAATTCGTCGCTGAAACGCCAGGTACGAACCTTGAGTCACATCGCCGGGGGCCATGTCGGCCAGTGGACGATCAATGAATCGTTGAGATCCCGGCTCAAACCGTTGGTCAACGATCTTGTAGGTTTCACCGTATGGCACATACCAGTTTGTGCGGAAGTCGATGAACTCGCTCAGGATTTCCCCGGAGATTCCCCACTGCTCGAACGAAGGACCACGTGTGCCGTCCGCATCATACCAGCCGGAGACCCCGATAATCGTGTCGATTCGTGGGAGGTAACGACGCACCCCGCCGCCAAGGCTTCCGGATGCTTTCCCGTTGTTCCCGATCCCGAGGCGCCCCTCGCTGAACAGGACCCAGTTCTCATGGAAAATGTATGGAGACAGGTCGAAGTACGAGATGGATTGTTCTCGTCCAACTGTGGACCCGGCTTCGTGTCCTGCTCGGCCTTTGATTCCGAATCCACCAACGACGGGAGGTTCTTCAATCGAGTTTGTATACCCGTTGGCTGGGGTTCCGTATTGGAAATTCGGATTGCCTGCGACGCCAGAGTACTCGTTGTATGGCAGCGTGTACTGAATGTTTGATGAACCCTCTGGTCCCGCTGGCATGTCTTGTGCCGTAGCGCGAATCGGGTTCACAATTCCGGATGCGGCCACGAGACCGGCGAGACACCAGTTCACAATTCGTCGGGACCAGCGCGTCCCTGTCGTTTGCTGATTGACGTTCATTGTCAGTTCTGCCTGGGAGAGATCGGGCATCGTGTTTGCACAAACGGCTGGTTGAGAAATCGGGGCCACCTGACGCAAGCGTGAAGACGGTGCTTTGTTCTGAGTGGCCATGCGATTTCCGGTTGAGTCAAACGATTGGGGGCATGCATTCCCGTTCGCTGTGTTGATGGCATCAGCGGATGGGAGACGGAGTGGCACCGGCACGTTCTTTTCAGGAACGTGAGTCCAAACATCGCCATGGGGGCGCACTTCTTTCGAATGCGATTTCGAATGATTCATTGTCGAAACTGCGAGAAGGATTTGGATCGGTGGTCAAGCCGACATGTCGTCATACCAGCGTGCCCGGGGTGGGAACTCTGTCATGAGACCAGGATAGGACTTTGGGAAACTCTCTCTCGGACGTGTATTTGGAAGGGACTGATGCTCACGATGACGGAGTCGTCAGGTTGTGAGTCTCAGTGGTGTTGCCCGACTCCTGCATTGCACAGGTGCTGAGCGAACGATTCATTTCTCAAGTTCAACCGGGATTCTGATTCGCTGGGGTGCTGGCTCTTGTTCTGTCACTGGTGTGACGGATGAACAGGAGAAAACACCTCTGCCTCAGACTGGTTGCACTTTGAGAGAGAGTTCATTGGACCGTACTGAAAGCTGCTTCAAGCGCGAATAGCGAGTCTCACCCGCTTTTTTTGAAAAATTACGCTTCAACGTCAGGAAATACGATCAGTTCTTATGCGTTTGGTTGGCTGTAAAGCGTTTTGTGTAAATGGGATGTGTGTTCTGGTGTGGTGCCGCAACACCCCCCGATAATCTTCAATCCAGATTGTTTCCAGCCCATCGTAAATTCGGCGTAAACTGCCGGATTTTCACCTGATGTTGCTTCCCAAACTCCATTGGCTAATAGTCTTCCGGTGTTCGCGTAGGCTCCCAGAGGAATTGGGCCATTAAGGGCAATGACAGGGGCCAATGTGGAGAGGACTTCATCAGCAGGAATGCAGTTCACCAGAAAACAGACCGGCTCAAACTCCGCAATTCGCTGATAGGCTTCAACAAGCGATTCGCCAGAGAAGACGTTTCCGTCTCGAGAACACGTCAAGCTGACCGCAAAGGGGAGCCCTGTCGATCGTGCTGCTTGAGAGGCGATGACCGCCTCGCGAATTGTGACCTGAGTTTCAATTAGAATCAGGTCCACGCCCGCGTCTCGCAGATGCTCCGCCATTTGATGATGCTCTTCAATCAGCTGAGGAATCGCAGGAGTCAGGGACGGGGTGTAGCAGTCCTCTAATGGAGCCACACTGGCGGCCACATATGCTTTGCCGCCGGCTGCTTCCTGAGCGATTTCAACGGCCCTGGTGGTCAGTTCCTTTGCGAGATGAGCTTGGCCCAGTGACTGCAGATTTCTGGCGTGAGTGCGGAAGGTATTAGCCGTGATGATCTCGGCGCCTGCATCCACGTAATCGCGATGAATCTGTTTCAGGATCTCAGGGTGGTCAAGAATGACGCCCGCCGTCCATGAAGGGACATTCAGGTCGATTCCACGTCGTGCCAGCTCTGTGCCCGTCGCACC
>JBEBTF010000146.1:0-10160 GCA_040393865.1 Planctomicrobium piriforme
CGATTTAGAGCACCTTGCGAAATGATCTCCACGCTTCCGCCACGCGGCGAGTTGCGTTTCATCAATCGAAACGGCCGCTGCGCGGGCACTTGGTAGAGCAAAATGCTCTATGATTGGGTTGCAATCACCAGGGCGATGCGGCAGGCATCGAGATAAGCGTCGATGATCAGTTCTTCCTTCACGGTGTGAATGCCGGATTGTCCGCAGCCCAGTGTGACTGTTGGAAGTCCGTGAGCGTTCATCCAGTTCGCATCCAGCCCGCCGTTGGAAATGCGAAGTTCTGCAGTCCGTCCCACGGTGGCAATCGCGTCGATCGCTGTCTTCACAACTTCGTGTTCTGGATCAAGACGGAAGGCTTCGTATTTGGCTGTTGCTTCGAACTTGATTGAGCCGGCTTTTCCGCTGGCGTTCTTTGTTGTTTTTGCTGCCTTAACGAATGCTTTCTGGAAGGCTTGGACGATCTTTGCTCGGAACGCAGGGTCATGGCTGCGTGCTTCGGCTTTTAAGACCAGCCGATCTGTCACGACGTTGGTGGCATCGCCCCCTTGAATCACGCCGATGTTGCTTGTGCCGGTCTTCTTCCCTTTCACAATCTTTCCGAACCAGCCATCTTCCACGAGTGAGTTGATTGCTTTCGATGCGATCACAATCGCACTGACCCCATCCTCTGGGTGGGCGCCTGCATGACTTGCGATCCCTGTGATCTCAATGGCGATGTGGTCGTCTCCAGTCGCTCCGATCGTTGCGAGATGAGGAGCACCTCCGTCCCAGTTGAAGCAGAGTTTGGGGCTCCCGAGTTTGTTGGTCGCCACATGCCGGGCGCCAACCAACCCGACTTCTTCCTGAACGGCAAAGAGCAGGGTGATTGGATTGTGGGGAAGGTTGTGCTTCTGGATCAACTTGATTGTGTTGAGGATCGTGGCCGCTCCGGCGCGGTCATCTCCTCCGAGTGCCGTCTGTGGATTCTTTGAGCGAATGATGTTGCCGTCACGGACCGGTTCACAACCAACACAGAGTGGCACCGTGTCGATATGGGCCATCAACAGTCGTCGTGGTCCTCGTTTTGTGCCCGGCAGCTTCACAATGATGTTGCCGACTTCTCCGCCGAAATGGCTTTTCTTGTTGGCGTTGTCGAACTGAATGAGCTTTTCATCGATCCCGGCTTGCTTCAATTGCTCGACGATAAACGCCGCGATCTTGCCTTCCTGCCCACTTTTGCCGGGGATCGCCATCATCTGTTCGACGAGGTCGACTGCGGAGTTATCAACCAGCGAAATGATATCTTTTGGGTCTGCCATGTTTGGAACTCTCTGGCCGTTCAGGCAAGCAATAAAAAAGCCTCTGATGGAACTCATCAGAGGCCGGATCTTACCACAGACGACGAAAACCGTAATTGCAGTTTTTCGAGACTCGTCGCTGTCCTATCGACTTCAGGGACGGTTATGACTCAGCCGTTCCGAGTGACTCTGGCGAAACCTCATCCGAGTTGTTGCTGAGATGAATGGCTTTGTACCCGCCTGTCAGTTTGAACCCGATGATGAGCAGCAGATAGCAGGCTGCCATTACCATTGGAATATAAGACGTGGCGATCAGGGCCGACTTTCCTCCCTGAACACCCGCTTCGACGACTTTCGGTTTGTCTGTTTCTGCATATTTAGAGGCATTTGCCCACCATGCAGCGAGCTTCTCCTGGTTTTCAAACTTCGCTTTGTTGGCTTCGGTTTTGGTTTCTGTTTTCAACAGCTCACCAACGCGATTCAGTTCTTTTCCGTTGTCTTCAAGAATTCCAACTTTGGCTCCGTTCAACCCGACCGTCTTGAACCCCATGAAGGAGTTTTCCTGATCGGCTCTGTAACGGTCAAATACTTCCACAGAAGCCTGTTTCAGGTTCTGTGATGCAAAGTGGTCCTGTTGGAACCCGATTGCAGGTCCGCCCAGAAGACCGGCGGACAGCATCCCGACACCGCCGAGCATCCCGATTGAAACTGCTCCCCCGTTTGGAAATCGCTCGGAGGCAACAGCGAGCATTGTTGGCCAAAGGAAGGTCTTTCCACAGGCGTAAACGGTTGCCGCAATGACGCAGGCGATCACAGTCGTTGCATTACCCAGCAGTGTCAGTCCAGTTGCTCCCAGAATGGCACTGACCAGCAGCAGTCCCAGTGGAGAAATCTTGTGCACGATGGGACCGGCAACAAACCGGAGGAAGAACATCAGCATCGATGTGTAAACGAAGAGAGCCAGGCCACTCCCAGGGCTTCCCATCACGGCGCCGGTGATCTTGGAAATCCAGGAGTCTGTTCCGAGCTCCACATAACCAACCATGGCGTGAATGATGAGCAGGAACAACATCAACGGGGCAAACACCGTGCTGATCATTTGACCCATGGTGACGCCAGCTGATGCGGCTTCCGACTCTGGGAACTTCTGACCGAACAGCATGACCCCGTAGATGATCACTGGGATCAAGAACAGGGACATCTGAATCTTCCAGTCAACAGCCGCGGCAACGACTGCTCCTGAAGAATCGACTTGGGCTGCCATGAAGTAAGAAGCCAAGCCCCCGAGTACCAGACCGGCTGGCCACCCTGCATGCAGGATGTTCAGGTAGTGAGTTTTGTTTTTCGGGAAGAGTGTCGCTGTCAGTGGGTTCACGACAGCTTCGCAGAGGCCGTTACCGATCGAGAAGATCAGCATGGCGACGAGGAGACACCAGTAGGCAGCATTCTTTCCGCCAGCTTCGAATGCGGCAGGAGTTCCGAGTGTGAGCACTGCGGAAAGGAAGTGCAGCAGGAATGCTGCGATCATGATTTTGCCATAGCCAATTTTGTCAGCAAAGAGCGACGTGATGATGATCACGGCTCCGAAGCCAACCAGACCACCACCGGTGATCGAGCCCAGTTCGGTCATTGTGAACCCGAACTGCTCGGCCCATTGGCCCAGAATTCCTCCACGAACGGAGAAGCCGACACCGGCAGCAAGAATCGCCATGAATCCGGCGTACAAAAGCCGATGCGCGTTCGGGGCAATCGGCTGGGAATCGATTTGACTCATCGTGCGTCTTTCTCTTTCCGCGAACAGTTTCAGTCTCGCCCGTATTGGCCTCGCTGGTTAAGCGTGGTTGGCACTCCTCACCATGCCGAATTGGAAACGTTGTGCTTCGTTACCTGGAGTCTTGGGAGATCGAACGGGGATTCTGAGTGGGGGAGTCTGGATCAGGCCTCAACAAAGCAGTCCATGCTTTATCAATCAGGAGCATCAAGATGTCTTCCGACTGTCCCGAAAAACCGCCTTTGGAGAACTGCCCCTGGCGAGAGTGACTCGACAAGGTTTGAGTCCGTAAAAGCAGGCCTGACGAGGTCAGGGAACACGTTCTGATCTGAAGGTAAGATTTATTATTATCAACAGATGAGAATTGCTCGATGCGTGGCCTATCCTAACAACAGGTCGAGGAGAATTGCCAGTTGTTCACTGCCAGCGATAGCAGATTTTGAAGTGGGACAGGAAAGAACCTGAAATCCCCAAGGTCGCAGAGTGACCTGAATAGAAAGCGACGAAAACAACGCGTCGAAAAGAACGGCGAAAAAGATAAGCGCCGTCGCTTGAAGATGTCGCCGTAATTTTGCAGCGAGATGGAAATATCACCTGAGAAATCAAATAAGAAGTCACAGGGATTGCACTTCAATGAAGAGCCTGAAGCCATCGATCAAACTGATGGCTTTTCAGGAGTCGGTGCTTCTGAAGCTTGTTGATTTGCTGCGGAAATCGCTTTCAGCGCGTCGTAGACTTCCTGGCGATGAATCGCCACGTCCCGAGGAGCTTCAATACCTAATCGAACCTTGTCACCGCGGATCTCAACAACGGTAATTACAATCCGTTCGTCGATGACAATGCTCTCGTTCTTCTTGCGCGAGAGGACCAACATCAGTGTCACCCCATTCTCTAAAATTGACCGATGAGAGAAAGCAGTCTATTTCACGAACACAAAAACTCTGACACCTCCAGCAAACATACTTTTCTCGCTTGACATGATAGGTGGTATGATTTAAGTGGTCAACGACGAATTCGGCAGTTTTTGCCGAATTCGTCGCGAAATAAAGGGTTTATGGCGACTCGCGATGTTTACTGGACATTTTGTTTGCCCGTGAATTACTCAGGTTTGCGTGTTGCATCCGCTTTGGTTGGCACGCCTTCCGGACGCAATAACGGGAAAAAGATGACATCACGAATGGTTCGGCTGTCTGTCAGTAACATGATCAGACGATCGATCCCGATTCCCAGACCGCCAGCCGGTGGCATCCCGACTTTCAGGGCCTGAATGAAATCGTTGTCCATCTTCGCCATGGAGTCTTCTTCCGAAAGCCCTTCCAGTTGGGTGCGGAAGAGTTCTTCCTGCAGCTTCGGATCATTAAGCTCGGTATAGGCGTTGGCAAGTTCCATCCCATGGACGAACAGTTCGAAACGCTCGGCGATGTGTGGAACGCCGGTTTTTCGTTTTGTGAGTGGGCAAATCGATGCAGGGTAATCAATTACGAAAATTGGCCCCACCAGTTTGTGTTCGACGCACGCTTCGAACACTTCGCTGACGATCACGTCCTGGTGAACGTGGCCTGCTTCCATTCGAGCGATGAAATCCGGCTTGATACTCCCGTGCTTCGCCTGCTCGCGGGCTTTCTCTTTCACTGCATCAAGATCGTTGATGTCGCAGCCGGCATGCTCCTGAAACAGGTCAGCATACGTGCGTCGTGGCCATGGAGCGGTGAAGTCAATTGTTTTCTCGCCCCAAGGAAGCACGAGTGATTCCGGATTCGTGTTTCCTTGAGCTGCCAGCACCGCACGGACGGCATTCGTCACGATGGTCTCTGTCAGATCCATCATGGATTCGTAATTGCCGTACGCCTGATAGATTTCGATCATCGTGAACTCAGGGTTGTGCGTGGCATCAATCCCTTCGTTACGGAAAACACGGCCAATTTCATAAACACGTTCGATCCCGCCGACCATGAGCCGCTTCAGGTGCAATTCCAGGGCGATTCGCAGGTAAAGCTGGATATCGAGGGCGTTGTGGTGCGTGATAAATGGACGTGCAGCGGCTCCCCCTGCAATGGCGTGCAGAACAGGGGTTTCGACTTCCACGAAGTCTTGATTACTAAGTGTCTGACGAACTGAATTCAGGATCTTGCTGCGGAGTAACAGCTTGTCGCGCACTCCCGGCGTGTAGATCAGGTCGAGTTCGCGATGCCGCAACAATGTTTCGATGTCGGTGACACCATGGTGTTTTTCTGGTGGCTGTGCGAGGGATTTGCACAGCACGGTCAACACGGTCACGAGAATCGAGACTTCCCCAGACTCTGTTCGCTTCAAGACCCCGTCGACCCCAATGAGGTCGCCCAGATCGAGCTGACTCATCAGTTCCCACTGTTCTTCAGAGAGATCTCCTCTTGAGAACAACAGCTGAATCTTGCCTGATGAATCGGCGATATCCAGAAAACGGAGTTTCCCGGCCTTCCGACGCAGCATGATTCGCCCGGTGACGCGTACGGTTTCCCCGGTGACACCTGGTTCTTCCGGGCACAGCCCCCGAACCTTGGCGATCGGCTGGTAATTGTCGAAACGCTGACCGAATGGATCGTGTCCTAACTCAACAATTTTCTGGAGTTTTTCGAGACGAGCGAGTTCAAAACGATCAGGTTTCATGGGAGAACGTTTTCAATTGCCAATGAGAAATTTTCTGAGAAACCAGCCAGCCTGACGGAGGCTGATTTTCGGGGATCGTGACGCGACGGGAAGTCTCCGTCAATCTTGTGGAACCACGATCGGTTCTTCCCCGATGGTGAGTACGGTCAAGTTTTCTGCAGGGTAGCGATTTGCATAATCGACAATCTTGTCGATTGTGAGTGAATCGAGTGCTGCCCGAATGTCTGCCAGGGAATTCACCCGCTTCAGGTGGAACCAGTCTCGGGCGATGGATGTTGCTCGCGACTCTGTCGATTCCTGCTGCATAATCAGTGAGCTTTTGGCTCTTGCCTGACAGCGGGCCAGCTCTGCAGGTTCGATGCCTTTGCCCAGTTTTCGCAATTCTTCAACCATCACGTCGAAGGCCATTTGTGCCTGACTTGTGCTGGTTCCAGCGTAAGCAAGAACGCGCGCTTCTGTCAGTAATGTGTGCAGTGTTGCGAAAACAGAATAGCAAAGACCGCGGCGCTCTCGCAGTTCAGTGAAGAGTCGTGAACTGAATCCACCGCTTAAAATACTGATGGCTGCCCAGGCGGCATAGTAGTCTGGGTGTCCATAAGGAACCGCGTTGTATGCCACTCCGATGTGTGTTTGTGACGAGGGATAACTGATGTGGCGGCTCTCACGTGTTCCCGGGATCGTGACCACTTCCGGGGCAGTGTGTGGTTTCCAGTCACCAAAGGCTTTGCCGACGACATCGCGAATCTGGAGCGGGTCAACATTTCCAGCGACACCAATCAGTGTTCCGTTAGGACGCACGTGTGTCTTGTAATGTTCAATGACCGATTCCGGTGTGATCGCGTCGAGGTCTTCCAGTGTTCCGTCTGTCGGACGATTCCAAGGGGCGTCGTAAGCGTGACGACGAAGTTCTGTCAGGACTTTGCGTTGCGGTTCATCCTCTTCCGCCAGCAGGCTTTGTTCGACCCCGCTCATCACGGCAGGGAACTGCTCCAGGTCGAGTTGGGGGTCACGCAGAATGCTTGCGTAGTACGGCAGCGCTTCAATGACATTTTCGGCGAGAGTGGCTCCGGAAAACGTGATGAAATTCCAGCCTACGTTCTCGTTGTGTTGGACCCCCAGGTTGTCGAGCGCTGCGGTCAGCTGCTGACTGTTCAGGTTTCCCGCCCCACGAGACATTAAATCGCAGAGTGCGGCGGATGTTCCGTTCGCTCCCGATGGTTCGTGAATGGTTCCAGCAGGTGTCAGGACTGAGAACGCAGCCGACTGAACATGTCGCATCGTCTCGACGAGCAGCACCAGGCCGTTGTCGAATTCAAAAACGTCGAGAGGGTGCTGGTTCATGAAAACGTGGTTGTTTCAGAGGTTTGACAATCGCGTGTGACAAATTGTCGGCGTTGGGGGATTTCGTTCGGGCGTGCAACAGTTTAAGGAACTGAACCGCTCTCGTCGAATCGACGTCTCACCTGCCGTATTGTGCTGCGGTTTTGCGGAAAAACGACGCATCTGCAGTGTTCAGAAGATGTCACACGTGTCGCACATGTGTGGGTTTGGATGTATTGATGTCTGGTTTTTACCGTAAGCAGTTTGAATGTCTGTTGCGGGCTCTGGGGGAAGTGGGTATGTGTATAGCCTTCGTGGAACGAGTGGTCCCAAAATCGGATGGCCCTCGATGCGAAGCGTTTGCGATTTCGCCGGTGTTTACGCAAAAACGCCGATCAGAATGTCGCTCGCGAATCCTTGGGAGTGTTTCCTGCAAACTGATTCACCATCGTCGGCAACATCATCTGTTGTTTGCCTGTCTGATATGAGATGTCCACGGATGTCACTTGGTTCATTGTTGATCATGAACGCAAATTGACTGGGACCTGTTTGAGATTTCGTCGCATTCAGGTTTTGTCTGTGGCAACTTGTTGAAAATGGATTGGCCTATATGTGTAAGGATGCTTTCGTCGGGGATATGGTTGCATCGCGTACTCGCTGGTACGATCTCCCTGCATTGCTTCTGCTACATCGTCCTGCCCGCTGTCGGATGTGTAATCGCCGCTACTTCCTCTATCGAGGAGTGGATCGCAGGCGAAACGCTGACGATCGCGCGTTCTCCATGACGCGGACATTCCTTCCGAAGCTTGGCGATGCTTATCTCTGTATGGCGCTGATCATTTTGACAGCGATTATTATCAGCTCGCCTGCAAACTTTGTTGATATTCCGCAGCGCATGGCGAAAGCCTGGGCTCAGAAGGCCGAGAGTTCCCAGATGTAAGTGCGATGGCACTGATTCTGGATGTTGATTCTTGAGCGGCTGAAGTTCATGTCGCGAAGTCCATGTCACGAGTTCATGTCACATGGACAATCGCTTTGATTGCCCCTGTTTGGGGTTTGGTGAACTTCTCGAATTGATCAGCGAGTTCGTCGAATGGAACGTGGTGCGTCAGCCAGGATTGTGTGTTGATCGTTCCATCTTCAATCAGTGAAATGATTCGTCGAAAGTCGTTGGGAAGTGCGTTTCTTGAGGCGAGCATCGACACTTCTGGGCGGTGCATCCATGCGTGTGGGAAAGTGATCTCGCCTGTCGTAATGCCCACGTAAACAAGTCGACCGGACTGTGCGACAAAGTGTAGCGCCTGGGCCATCGACACATTGCTTCCAGTGGCGTCGACCACCATTGCAAAGCGGTCCCCATTGGTGATGCGGTTCATTGCATCCCGTTCACTGCCATCGCCTGTGACGTGAATCGTATGGGCAACCTGATAGGTCTCTTTGCAGAAGGCCAGTCGCTTCTCATCCATGTCCATCACGGTGATTGTTGCTCCGGTGAGTCTGGTGAATTCCAGAACGGAAAGACCAATCGGGCCGGCGCCAATAATCAGGACATGTTCGTCCGACAGAGGATTGCCTCGCTGTGTGGCGTGACATCCAATCGCGAGCGTTTCAACCAGTGCGAGTTGATCGTAGTTGAGAACGGATGATGGATGGAGTTTCTCGGCCCGAATCAAAAAGCGTTCGCACAATCCGCCATCGATCATCACGCCAATGACGTTCAGGTGTTCGCAGCAGTTTGGGTGGGCGTGTCGACAGGCATAGCAGGTGCCGCAGTTCATGTACGGCTCGACGCTGCAGCGGTCGCCCACGGCAACGTTCGTCACGTCTGGACCAACAGCCAGAACCTCAACTCCCAGTTCATGACCCGGGATACGTGGGTAACGATAGAAAGGCATCTTCCCGAGATATCCGGCCAGATCCGACCCACAAATTCCCATACGGTGAGTTCGAACTAAGACTTGTCCTGCCCCGGGAGCGGCAGGTTCGTCAATTTCGAGATATTCAAACCGTCGGGGTTCTTGAAGTCGAATCGCTTTCATGATGACACGAGACCGCTGAAGGGATGGGGAGGGAAGGGGGTGTGTTGAACGTCAGGCCGATTCCAGTTTGAACGGCTGCTGTGGGCGTTCACATAGATACTCTGCGGAAATCCAGGAGTAAAGAGGTGTTGATGTGTTTGGCTGGTTTGATTTCTACGATTCGCGAAGAAATCAGGCGGGAAAGGTGTGTTCCGGCAGCACACTGCATATTCGAGAACAGTTCTGAATAAAGGCTTTCAATCCCTTCGAGATTCAGGAAAATAAAAGGTTTGGCGTTGGATGTGCCTGAATCTGCAGTCGCGTTCTTACGTTGGCAACTGTGCGGGCAGCAAGCTGGTTGGGAGAGCGAGGAATACTGTCATGACCAATCATCTCGTGCTTTCAAGAGAGCAGGTACGGTCGATCGATCAGATTGCAGTTGATGAGTTTGGAATTCCTTCAATTGTCCTGATGGAGAATGCTGGTCGTAGCTGTGCCGAGGCGCTGCTCAATTTGGGGGTATCACCGACTGGCCCGGTCTGCATCTGTTGTGGAAAAGGGAACAACGGAGGTGATGGACTGGTGATGGCCCGTCATCTCGCCATCCATAAAATCCCGGTTGAAGTGCTGGTGTTTCACGAAGCACACCATTTTTCACCAGACGCGTTCACGAACTACCGGATTTTGCTGAGTTCAGCGATTCCTGTTCATCATTTGTCATTGCCACGGGATCTGAAGATTCTGCGTTCTCATCTCACGCGGGCGTCGTGGCTGGTGGACGCCTTGTTAGGAACCGGGGCGTCTGGAGCTTTAAAAGTTCCTTACAATCTGATTGTGGAAGAGATTAATCAAACAAGCCGTCCAGTGCTGGCAATTGATTGTCCGACGGGGCTGGACTGCAATCTCGGAAGTGTTGAGACCATTGCTGTACAGGCAACTGCAACCATCACGCTTGTTGCCAGGAAACATGGATTCGAGTCCGAGGCGGGAGCATCCTGTTGTGGTGAGATTCTCGTTGGTGACATCGGCATTCCTCCGAATTTGCTTGCTCGCGTTCACCCCACTTAAACCGGTCCTGAATAAACCGGCTCAGGGCAGACCATCTGACGGTGCTCCACTCCACATGTT
>JBEBTF010000147.1:0-9936 GCA_040393865.1 Planctomicrobium piriforme
CCGATACAGATTGGTTCTGGGAAAATCGGGATTGCTGCCGCACCGGGTGCACTCACAGAACAGCATTCACTGCCAGCACAACTTTCGTGCGTGCTGAGCGACGTCGTTCTATCGATAACTCTCCAGCAGCGATGAAATTACCTTCCTGTAAGACTCACTCACGATTTTGAATACAGACGCCGAAAATCGATCGCAAATAAATATGTCCCATCAGCGACATGGTCGTTTAAATATAAAAATCATTACAATAAATCAGGAAAATCGAGAATAAAGGGAATCACACGCCGCTGAGTGAACACAACGTATGCAAAGTTGAAGATGTGCCTTGAATGCCGTGTGTTGAGTGGATCACACACGATTCAACGGAAACATTGCTTCGCACAACATGGATTGTTGTTGAAAACACACAATCTTAGGGTCACCTGTTGTGATTCGAGCTTCAATATCGCAGCAACTTCGCCGACTCTTCCCGAGTTTTCGAGGCTGTATTGCGCTGCTGCTTTTTCTCTGTGCCTGGCTCGCTGGTGCTTACCTTGGCATGCAGCTCTTCTTCAAAGACGACATCGCGACCATCTGGCCTCCCTCAGGCATCTACCTGGCAGGGTTGATCATTGCTCCAACACGCCTTTGGCCAGCGATGATTGCAACAGTCTGGTGTGCATCCACAATCTGTCATGTCTTCTGGCATGATCTCCCTCTTTCCATCAGCTCTGCAGTCTGGCTGGCGAATACCATCGAAGCAGTCCTTGGTGCTCTCATCCTCCGTGGTCGGACTAGCGAAGGCCAAACTTTTACGCTTTCCAATCTCACCAATGTTCTCACGTTTTCGTGCGTCGCGGTGCTCCTTCCAACATGTCTGGGAGGCTACATTGCTGCCATTGCCTTCAGCACAATTACCGATGCCAACTTCTGGATCGTGTGGCATGTCTGGTGGTCCGCAACAACGCTCGGTGCCTTAATTGTGGCACCGTTTTTTTTGGTATTCGGGAATCAAAAATTCAAAATCCCGCGACGCCTCTCAGAGATTTGTGAAGCAGGGATTGCCAGTATTGCAGTGGTTGGTCTGTCCTTTTTGTCGACCGACTTGTACGGACTGACCGCGATTTATTCGACATTTCTTCTGATGTTGTGGATCGCATTGCGATTCGAGATGCGCGGCGTCGTGTTAGCCAACCTGGCGACTACTGCCATTGTCCTCTGGAAATCCACTCAAAGTGAAGTTCCCATCCACCCAGGAATGCTCCTTTCCGATCAGATTCTGATCGTTCAGGTCTTTCTGGAACTGTTGACGATTTCGCACCTGACATTTGCAGCCGCAATCACAGAGCGTCGTTGCGCGTGGGAGACAAGCGCCCTCAGAAATCAGCGCTATCAGATCCTGATTCAAAACACGTCCGACCTGATGATTGCAATGACACCGGATTGCAAACTGACCTGTGCAAACAATGCATGGACCAAGCTGATCGGATATACACCAGAAACAATGAACAATCTCAGTGTGAAGGACCTCATCCACCCTCAAGACAGACAAAACTGGGACGAGACCATCGAGAATGTCTGGCGTCGGAAACAAACCGGAGAACTGCAACTCCGCATTCTTACGAAACAGGGAACCAACGTCGCCGTTGAATGCACATTTGCGGTGACACCTGATGGGGATGATTCTCCTGGCATCTATTCGATTATGAGAGATGTCACCAATCGAAAACTGGTCGAACAACAACAGATCGAATACCAACGGCAGCTTGAAGCACTCAATACACAATTGAGGTCGATGTCGATCACCGATTCTTTGACGCTGCTTCATAACCGACGCTTCTTACAGCAGCGTCTCGACGAAGAGTTCATTCGAGCTCGAAGACAAGAGACACCATTGACGTTGCTCATGATGGATGTCGACCGCTTCAAATCACTCAACGATAGTTATGGACACCTGGAAGGTGATCGTGTTTTGTGCCGCGTCGCTGAAATCCTGAAAATGTGTTCCCGTCCCAACGACATTGTCGCACGCTATGGTGGCGAGGAATTTGCCGTACTGCTCCCGAACACAGATCTTGTGACCGGAATGGTACTTGCAGAAGCAATTCGCAAATCAGTGGAAGAGAGCCCGTGGTCTGGTCCGCAAGTCACAATCAGCATCGGTGTCGCCCAGATGCTTCCAACTCATTCTGATACGGATCAGCTCATTCGCTGCGCCGACGAAGCACTCTACATCTCCAAGTCGAATGGCCGAAATCAGGTCAACGCCCTGGAAGTGCAACACAACGCACTGTCTTTCAATGCCTGATAATCGGTGTCGGTTGAGATGTCCTCTCCCGATTCGCAGTCAATTCACGGTCGCATCACCGCTGATTCACAGTCGACACCCCCTCGACGTACAGAGTTGACTTCAATTGCCTGCCCCGCGACCACCGGGTTCCTCCCTTCTTCCGGAAACCCTGAAGTTGGTATGTCGCTTGTAATTTACAGGGACACCGCGCAACTTGATCATCGAGACGCCTCTCACCAGATTTGAAAATCCTTGAATTCAACCGCCAGCAGAACAGTGAAACAGGGACGAATTGACGTCGATAACGTGTTTGAAATCCGTGGAGAGTTTGTGCACGAGTTTCAACCGACTTTTCCGTGCGAATTTTCGGGTGTTTGAAACTCAAATTCTGTACACAAGTTCTCAGCAGTTTCTCAACGATTCGTGAACGGGATATCGACGCGAATTTTCTGATGGGTAAAAATCGTAAACTTCTATATTCCATCGGGTTGTGATACAATCAAAGGAACAATCCACAGCGAACACCGCCTTCTGATAAGAGTAATGCTACCTTTAAATCATTGGA
This sequence comes from Planctomicrobium piriforme, assembly GCA_040393865.1. Classification (GTDB taxonomy): domain Bacteria; phylum Planctomycetota; class Planctomycetia; order Planctomycetales; family Planctomycetaceae; genus Planctomicrobium; species Planctomicrobium piriforme_A. The sequence continues at coordinate 2,835 of JBEBTF010000147.1, forward strand.
GAGGCTCCCAAGGGAGCCAAGGTCATGCATTGTTCAAAGAGCACACACCGACATGAAACTCAGCGTCCCGAAGAACGTACTGCAATCTGCTTTTTCCATCGTGAGTGGTGTCGTTCCACAACGCTCTCCAAAAGAAATTCTGCGGAACGTCAAACTGACGCTGAATGACGGCAAAGCAACCTTGCTCGCAACCGACGAAGAAGTCGGGGTTCGGTATGAACTCGACGGGATCGTGTCTGACTCTGCCGGTGAAGCGTTGCTGCCGACACAACGGATCACCGCCATCCTGCGTGAAGTTCAGGACGACACCATCCAGATTGAAGTCAACGAAGACGCACTCTGGATTCGAACGTCTCAGAGTGAATTCCGTTTGAGTGTTGAAGATCCGGCCCAGTTTCCGAACGTGGCGAAGTTCGAAGACCAGAACTATTACGTGGTCGCTGGAAAGACGTTCAAGCAGGCGATTCAACGCACCATTTTTGCAACAGATGTGGAAAGCACACGGTATGCACTGGGGGGATTGCTTGTTGAAGTCGACAATTCCAACCTGACTCTGGCTGCGACCGATGGGCGTCGACTGTCCGTTGTCAGAGTTCCATGTTCTGCTCACGGAGTTTCAGGGGAAGAGGTTGGTCGTCCTGTTGTGCCAGCCAAAGCGATGTCTTTGATTGATCGCTCGATTCACGATGACGATCAGGAAGTTCATCTGGCGATTCACCCGCACCACGTGTTGATTCAGAGTGGAAATTCCACAATTTACTCGCGTCTGGTCGAAGGCCGATTTCCGAAGTATCAGGATGTGATTCCTCAGGAATCGACCGCGAAGATCGAGTTTGTTGCCGGCCCATTCCTGTCTGCGGTTCGTCAGGCAATGATTGTGACCAACGATGAAAGTCGCGGGGTCGACTTCTCATTCCAGAACGGAACACTCACGCTGACAAGCCTTGGTCAGGATGTGGGAAGTTCCCGAATTCAGATTCCGATCAGCTTTGAAGGGGACGCCATTAAAGTGACGTTCGATCCCCGATTTGTTCAGGAGTTCCTGCGAGTCCTGGATTCCGCTGGACCTGTGACACTCAGTCTGATTGACGGCAACAGTGCTGCGGTGTTCTCTGTTGAGGACAACTACACCTACGTCGTAATGCCATTGACCAGAGACAATTAACTGAAATGATTAAGTTGGATTGAGCGCTGATCGGGTTTCAGGAAGAGCAGGGGATTGCTGCTCACAGATTACCAGACAGGAAGCGTCATGAGTCCGGTCCCGGGCGAACGAGACAGGCCCTACGACACATCTGAGCCGGAAGGTTTGGGCAGTGTGTTGTCGAGCCTGTTTGCGTTACGGGGGTACGGCCGATCTCAGGGAGACAGGCAGTTACAGGACCAATGGAAGAAGATTGTTGAAGCAGAGATCGCGTCAAAAACAAAAGTTCTAAGCCTCAGGGCAGGGATTCTGCAGATTGGCGTGGCTAATTCTTCCTTGCTGAGCGAACTGGCTTCGTTTCACAAACTGGAGCTTTTGGACCGTATCCGAGAAAGTGGGGAGTTTGGACGCATCAAAGATTTGCGATTCAAACTCCGTCGGGACACGAAATAACCCTCTCTCGCTGAACACTGGGCTGCTTTTGCTTCGTCAGCCTGCCGTTTCATCTGTCTGGCTCTCTCGGGGCCGGTTCCATCTCTCTGATGGGTTGATCGAAAGCAAGTTTTTTGTTCCCTTTGAGTTCTGTTCGTTCACGGTTCTGCTGGAAGCGGAAAACAGCACCGAACTGATACTGACCCCAAAGGGAAGAATTCGCTACAATGGGAATTCGAAAAAACGACACTTCACGGCAGAAGTTAAGATGAGCGACAAAAAGAAATCTGACGATTACAGCGCCGATAAAATTCAGCATCTGGAAGGGATCGAAGGGATTCGACACCGACCTGCGATGTATATCGGTGGAACTGACCTCTCAGGTCTGCACCATCTGATTTATGAAGTGACGGATAACGTGCTCGATGAGTACGCGAACGGCTATGCGACCGTCATGAACGTGAAAATCAACGGGGACGGATCTGTCACCGTCAGTGATGATGGTCGCGGGATTCCTGTCGACATGATGAAAGACAAAGGGAAGCCGGCCATCGAGGTCGTCTTCACCGAGATCCACGCCGGAGGAAAGTTCGACCGGAAAGCCTATGCCGTTGGGACCGGGGGACTTCACGGGGTCGGTGTCACTGCCGTCAACGCCTGTAGTGAATGGCTGGAAGTCGAGGTCTGTCGTAACGGATACTCTTGGACAATCGGGTTCGCAAAAGGTCGTCTGGAAACTCCACTCGCTCAAGGAGCCCCGACTGAAGAGACCGGAACGAAGGTCACTTTCAAGCCGGATGGAACCATCTTTCCAAACACGACATTCAACTACGATGTTGTTCATAAGCGCCTTCAGGACTGTGCATTCTTGAATGCCGGTGTGAAGATTAATCTTTCTGACGAGCGAACCGGACAGTCTGACACCTTCTTTTACGAAGACGGACTGGCAGAGTTTGTGAAATGGATCAACCGAACTGAAACCGCATTGCACTCCGATGTCATTCGCGTCCACGGAGCGATTGAGACTGTTGAAGTCGACATTGCGATGCAATGGAATGAAGGCTACTCAGAAGCCGTTCGTTGCTTTGCCAACGGGATTTCCAACTCAGAAGGGGGCTCGCACCTCTCCGGGTTCAAAACCGCCATCACGCGAACGCTGAATAATTACGGCAAAGCGAACAACCTGTTCAAAGACATGAATCCGGCCGGGGATGACTTCCGGGAAGGATTGGCTGCCGTTGTCACTGTGCGTATTCCGAATCCACAGTTCGAATCGCAGACGAAAATCAAGCTGACGAACCCTGAAGTGGAAGGTGTCGTCAACTCTGTCGTTGGTGATGTTCTCTCGAAGTATCTCGAAGAGAATCCGTCGATCGCCAAGAACATCTGTCAAAAGGGACTAAGAGCCGCTGAAGCACGCGAGGCCGCTCGACGTGCCCGCGATATGGCTCGCAGCCAGAACCGGGTTTCTGGCGGGGGATTGCCAGAGAAGCTGCGTGATTGCCGCAAACACGATCTCGCCACTTCTGAACTGTACCTGGTGGAAGGGGACTCGGCCGGTGGATCCGCCGACCAGGGACGGGATTCGTTGTATCAGGCGGTCCTGCCGTTGCGAGGTAAGATTCTCAACGTCGAAAAGGCCCAGCTGATCAAGGTGCTGGCCAACACTGAAGTGACCGCTCTCTTCAAGGCCATCGGAATTGCTCCGATGGCAGAAGAGATCGACATTGCCAAGCGTCGTTATGGGAAGATCATTCTCATGACAGATGCCGATGTCGACGGTTCTCACATTCGTACGCTGCTGCTGACCTTCATCTTCCGTCACATGCGGGAGCTGTTGAAGCAAGGTTGCGTCTATGTCGCTCAGCCGCCTTTGTATCGTGTGATGTCGAAAGGAAAACGAAATCAGAAGCCACGCTACGTGCAGACTCATCAGGAGATGATGGGAGAACTGCTGGACCTTGGGCTGGAGCCAGCAACGCTGATTGTGTATCCGCGCGAAAGCCTGCTCAAAGGGCAGGCGGTGGGAACGGTCGAGCGACGTGAAATTACTGGGCCGCAGTTACGGGAACTTGCTCTCGCATTAAGCGTGATCGAAGAACCACTCGAAGCGTTGGAGCGCCGCGGGATTTCTCTGCGACGTCTGGCAAGTGAGCACGCGACACCAGAAGGGTTGCTGCCTCGTTATCGAACCATCAAAGGGACTGACGAACGCTGGTTCGCCACCCGAGAAGAGATGGACGCATTTCTCGCGGCTCAAAGCAGTCAGGTTGTGCTCGAAACGAAACCAGTCGAAGGCGCGGAAGCTGCAAACACCGATGCCCCTGTGGTGGAATCGATTTCCAAGGCAGACCTGTTCGAGGTCCGTACTGTGAATCAGGTTCTGCGAGAGTTGCAGGAGAAGTTCCAACTCTCCCTGAACGATCTCCTTGTCGCCGGAATGAAGAACGCCGAGCAAGTCTATCCATACGAGGTCATCGGCCACGACACTCCTAAGCGTCTGCTGAGCTTGCGTGAACTGGTTGGCACATTACGGGATCTCGGTGGCAAAGGCCTCATTCGTACCCGGTTCAAAGGACTGGGCGAAATGAACCATGACGAGTTGGCGGATACAGCAATGGATCCAAAGACTCGACTGTTGAAGAAGGTCACTCTCGACGATGCAGCAGCTGCCGAAGAGATCTTCCGAGTGCTGATGGGCGACCATGTCGAACCACGACGTGAGTTCATCGAGAAACACGCTCTCGACGTCAAAGACCTGGACGTTTAATCCAACTGAATTCTTTTCTGACATCAATCCTGTCATCTCGAACAGATCACCTGTCTCGATTTGGCAGGATTTTTTTTCATTTAGAGGCGGGACTTTTCCATATATCGTCGTATCGAAAACTTCGTCGACAGTTTCGTAGCGACTGAACATCATTCATAATATACAAAGAATGCAACACCCTATTGTCAGACCATGCACCTTGGCTGCTGTATAAGGCGAAGCAGATAGATGTAACGCAGGTTCGGGTGATCGTTGTGAAAAGAATGATTGCCGAGCGAGCACAGAAACAGGAGACTGTCGGTGTTACTTTTGTGTTGATACTTTTAGCGGGTGCACTGTTCGCATCGCGGCAGCAAGGCAAACATGAATCAGAGTGCCACTCACGCTCGGCATGCTCATGCTGCTTACGCGACATGAGCATGGCACTCAAACTTCTGCCCTGAAAATGCCACCCTGGCCTCCGTGCCATGTTCGAGTCTCCTGTTTCGGGCTGAGTGTGGTAACCCAATCCGTACTTGAGACTCGAACTTTCTGGCAAGACCAGACTTACGCCAAACTCAACGCAAAATCAAATTCGTGGACGGCGTTAGGTGTCATCCGACCGGGGTTTGAGAAGAAGTGTTCAGGCGTCGGGGGGATCTTTGGGATCTTGAACTGGGGCCTGCTCTGCAACCGCCAGCTTGAGTCGATGGATTCGATAGACAAACCACAATTTGATGGCGATCCAGACGAAGGCACCAAATGCAAGCACCGGCAGGATGATATTTGCTATCGAAGTGCCGAGGGGAGTGACAATTGGGGCAAGGACTTTGTCCAGCAAACCTGGCTTTGACACGACGCGAGGGTTCCCTTCGGCGTCAAAGACGATTTCCCCCCCTCCAAGTACTCTCTCAGGATTTGTAAGGACAATCGTCGTAGCTGCTGTCGTGAATAAGCTCTTTCCGGGATTTCGTTCGATGAAGCGGCCCATGAACTCGACCATCCGCTTTTGGTCGTCGTAGAGCAGTCGCAGAATTCCTGCCCGCTCACCGGTTGGCAGCTTCGCAATGTCATCCACATGGCGGGCAACGACGATGACTTCATCACTGCCAACTCTTTGTGCGAGTCGAATGCCGTCGTACCCCAGATGTTCTACGAGCCGAACTCCGACACCTGGATGAGCAATTTCCGCGAGGAGCGGTCCAGCCCCGTGACGCTGCACCTGATCGGCAAGGATCTTCCCCGATTGTCCTGCACTCAGCCTTTTGATCGCTGCGCCGATCTGCTGTTCCGGGAGTTCGTCAAGCGCTCGAAGAAGCATTGTCGGTGAAGCGGCATTGTCAACAGCTCTGAGTACGTCCGGACCATACCTGGCCGTCAAACCGGCGACTTTCTCGAGGGCTTCCTCGCCTCCCTCTTTCAGAAGCCGCTGCGACAATGTTCGCACGAAGGCTTCCCCACCATACTCAGCGAGTTCTTTGCCAGCTTCCTTGGTACTGGACTTGCCTAACCACTTTGCAGTCGCTGTGAGTAACTTCTCCGCTCCCTCACGTACAACCGTGATTTGAGCTGGAGCAGCGTTCCCAGTCAGGATGAAAACTGTTGCGGAGATGAACAGAATGAAATGTTTCACTGAGCACTCCCTAATAAACTTCGGTTCATCGTCGTGGATTCCGCTCGATTGCAGTCAATGCAAATCTGTTGGAGCGACGCACGCAATCCCGGTTGCCCGTCCACACCTTTGACGATTCCATCACGAAGCTTTGTCAGATACTGGTTCAGATCGTCTGCCAGCTTCACTTTGAAGTTCTCAGTCATCCACCAGTCGACCAGAACCCCCACGACCAGACCGACTCCGAGCCCAATCGCTGTTCCCACTGGTCCGCCAACGGAACCACTGCCGGCTCCTGTGGCAGCACCGGCTGCGGTCGTACCGCCACTCGCTACCGCACTGATGGCGGCGGTACTGCCGATCGTTGAAAGTGCTCTTGTGATGATCTGGGCTGAAGCAGTAAAAGCCACCTCACTCGCAATTATCGTTGCGATCCCGTGATACACTGAATCCGTTGCCCTATTGGACGAAAACTCCGTAAGAACGGTGTTAATCTGCTTGCTATAGTTTTCATATTCAGGGACAGGCATGTCCGGAAAGTCAGATTCGGAAACGGCAACCTTGACCGATGCGAGAAGATTCCGCCTGTTGGCGTAGACCTCGTCGCGAAAATCTTTTAATGCTGAAGAAATATCAGCATTAAACTGATCCTCTCCGAAAATGTGTTTCTCGAACTTCTCTTGAACGAACCGTTGAATGCGGCTGTCTGCGTACCACCAGTTGAGTGGCATTCTGGTGAGAACTCCGAAACGTGTTCCAATGCTCGTGACGTCTTCACTAAATGGTCTTATTCCACGCAAATATCCGGAGAAGGCTTCCTCAATTCGTTGAAGAGACCTATCGACCGCCTGGAGGTTGGCCTGATGATTCTCGTGCAGCAGCGGTTGAATTTGAGAATCAAAGAATTCCTGAGGGGATTCCCGCGTAACAGGTGGTGGAGTCAGAACTGGTGGAGGATCGACAATTTGGGGAAGTGGCGTCTGTTGTTGCGTGAAAAGTAACCATGTGGCACCGGACGCGACGAAGATGAGCACTGGAGCTACAAACGAGACCGTGAGCGCATTGCTGTGGTTTGACTTGCGAGATTCACTCATGGTGCGGCCCTTAGTATCGTAGCGACTGTCTTGGAATTCAAGTGGTGATTGGTGTGTGATTCCAGTTTTTC
>JBEBTF010000148.1:0-9866 GCA_040393865.1 Planctomicrobium piriforme
CCAGACAAGCTCGACGATCCCGATCGGCCCGTGACGGTTCTTTGCCACAATCAGATCCGCTTCACCTGGTCGGTCTTCGGCATCGTAAGCTTCCGGGCGATGCAGGAACATGACGATATCTGCATCTTGTTCGATCGCTCCAGACTCACGAAGGTCGGAAAGCTTCGGTCGTTTATCTTCGCGCTGCTCCAGACCGCGGTTCAACTGCGCCAACGCAATGACTGGAATATGCAGTTCCTTGGCCATGAACTTCAGACGTCGTGTAATCGACGAAATCTGTTGTTCACGCGGCATCTTCGGGTCTTCTGCCTCGATCAACTGCAAATAGTCGATGATCACGATATCGAGTTGTCCCCGACGTTTCAGGCGTCGAGCAATCGCAGCGATCTGCGACATGGTTCGGCCTGGCGTGTCATCAATAAAGACATGCCAGTTACGCAACTCGTTCGCCGCATCCATCAGAGTACTTTGCTCGTACTCGTCAAGCTCCCCTTTTCGGAGCTTGTGACCGCTCACTTTGGCATGAATACACAATAGACGCTCAGCCAACTCAGTCTTGGACTGTTCAAGACTGAAAACCAGCACCCCTTTGGCGGACTTGGCCACCGCCATCGCGATGTTACAGACCAACGCAGTCTTCCCCATCGCAGGACGAGCAGCCAGGATGATCAATTCCGTCGGCTGAAAGCCTGATGTTTTCTCATCGAGACCATGCAATCCACTGGAAACGCCACTGACCGTGTCATCCCGGTCCATGCGTTCAAAGATCTTCTGGAAAGTCTGATTGAGAATGTCGTCGATGGCGATCGAATCAACGTTATCAAGCTGCTCCAGGATTCCAAAAACCCGCTTCTCTGTTCGGGCGAGCAAATCCTCGACATCCTCGTCCTGCTGATAGGTCTCGGTCAGGCTTCGCTCGCATGCTTCGATTAAACAGCGCAGCAAATACTTCTCACGAACGATTTTCGCGTAGTACTCAGCATGGGCAGCGTGCGGAACAGCCGCCATGACCTCATTGAGATACGCTGCCCCCCCAACCTCATCGTAGTCGTTGCGTTTTTTCAGCTCATGAGCAAGCGTCACGACGTCGATCGCACGAACCCCACGTTCGTACATGTCATAGACACACTGAAAAATTCGACGGTTTGCATCACTATAAAAGCAAACAGCCTGAACGTGCTGCACTGCCTCATCGTATGCTTCGCTCGAAAGCAGCATCGCCCCCAACAGACTCTGTTCAGCAAGCAAATCCTGAGGCGGAACTTTGATCCGAGGATCTAACTCATGCAAACGCGGCGTGTTCTTGGAAGGACCACTCGCAGTGCGGCCTTTTTCCATTGACTGGCCTCAAAATCTAAAACGCAGCAGACGAATGCCGATCTCACGAAGCCGAGAATTCGGCCGGAAAGCACTGAGCTTTCTCAGCATTATACGCTCGCGAGAGACAAACCAGCACTCGCCGCCACACACCGGGAACAAAGCAAATAAGGGGACGGAAAAGCATTCTATCCAGATCGCGATCGGTTTGATACCCGTTAAAACATCAGTGGCAAGTTCCCCCAGCACCCATCGAACCAGGATTGGTTCGGGCGATCCCATCGCTGCACAGCAAGCTTCCCGCCAAGCGAAAAGTTGAGTCCCATGTGCCAGGTACGCTGCGCGGTTTCTGGAAGCACTCTAAAACGAAAACAGGTCGGTTCGCCAAGAAAAGCGAATCGACCTGTTGAATTCAATACAGGAACCGTGTGCATCTGCACACAGTCAGTGCTACTTGATTGCAGCAGCAGGAACAACCCAAACCTTGATTTCGGTTGTGATTCCTTCAGCAAGTTCAACATTGATGGTGTACATACCGAGGCTCTTGATTGCCCCTTCTGTCTTCACCATTGAAGTTTCAACTGGGTAGTTGGCTTTCTTCAATGCCTTGCTGATGTCAACAGGACCGATAGAGCCATAAAGCTGACCATCGTCTGTTGCATTGGCTTCCAGAGTCACACTGTAAGAACGCAGCTTTTCTGCAAACTGCTGCAGTTCTTTCTTCTTTGCCAGTGCGAGTTCTTCCTGACGTTTACGATGGCGTTCAACCATCTGCTTGTTGGCTTCAGTAGCGACTGTTGCCAACCCGTGAGGAACGAGGAAGTTACGGGCATAACCCGGCTTTACTCGAACGATCTGCCCTTGGTTGCCCAGGTTTTCGACGTTTTCCGCAAGGAGCAGCTCAATCCCCCCCTTGCGATCTTTGGAGCGAATCTTCTGTCCGTGCTTGCGTTTAACGACCATTTCAATCTCAACTCGTAAATGCAGGTGACTTTAATCTATATGAAAGATGCAGGCGGAACATGGCCGGGAACTGCATGATATCGATCTGACGGAATTCTTGACCAGCACAAATACGGATAACGAAAAGTGCTAGAACGGAACGTCTTCGTCACTGACCCCGCCTCCTCGCGGAGGAGAGTCATAAAAGGAGTCAATCGGATCCTGCTGTGGAGCTCCGCCACCAGTTCCACGTGATGAGGAACGAGGCCCGCCTCCACCGCCCGGACTGTCTCCACGGCTCCCCAGCATCTGCATGGTTTCGCCGATGACTTTCAACTTAGAACGTTTCTTACCCGATTCCCGGTCGTCCCAAGTATCTAATTGCAACCGTCCTTCAATCAGGACAGGCCGCCCTTTAGACAAATATTCCCCTGCGACTTCCGCCTGACGCCCCCAAAGGGTGATATCAACGAATGTCGTCTCTTCTTTTCGCTCGTTGGACTTTTGATCGAACCAGGTTCGGCTCACTGCCAAACCGAGTTCGGCAATTGCAGTTCCACCAGTGGTGTACTTCACTTCCGGATCACGAGTGAGGTTCCCAACAAGGATGACTTTGTTGTAGCTGGCCATATTCTCCCTCGCGGCTTCGTTTCACACCGTGGTGCATGACAGAACTGAACAATCCAGCCCCACCAATACGAAAAGTCGCTCGATCAACTCACCCCGTGCTGGCAAATTGCCAACATTCTACCAGTACCTGGCCTTGACCGAACATCAGAAATTCTCTGCATGAACTCAAACAAGGCCAAAACCTTGCAGACTTAGCCAAGAATCCCATCTGCCAAGAGTGGTGACACCACTATCAGTCATTACAAACGCAGGGCACACGTCCAAAAAGAGAGCTTCACTAAAGAAGCTCAAACAGAACTACTCAGCCGCTGCAGGCTCTTCTTCGCGCTGAGCACCGCCATGTACAAGCTGACTTGTCATCAGCTCGAACAATCCAGCTTCATGCTCGATCACGAGGATACGAATCACGAGATCGCTCAATTTGCAAATGCGGTTGAGCTGCTCGACCTGTGAGCCGTCCATCTTGAAGTATGTCAACAGGTGCAGACCTTTACGATGACCATCGATCTCGTAAGGGAGCTTGCCTTCCTGCCAAGGAGCCATGGCGACCAGCTCGGCATTACAGCGGGTCAGGAATTCTTTAACTGCATCTTCAGTCCCCTGTGGGTCCTGAGCATAGCGACCGCTATCCAGCAGAAACATGCACTCGTAAAACCGCTCAGCCAAGTTCATCCCCTTCACAATTTGACGGCCAGCCGCTGACTGCCGGCAGATCAGGTATCGCATTCATCGAGAACCGATCCGTACCGGCTTCGACTCTAATTTCACTCCGCCAGACACTTAACTGTCAGAGCGGTTAAATTTATTCATTGCCTGCTCGACGCCCTCTTTGACCCACAACTCAGTGGCATCACAGGCCTTCAAGACAGAATCCATCATCGTGTCTCGCTCGGATTTTGCAAATGTCTGCAAAACATAATTAACGGTATCCTGACCTTCAGGAGGCCGTCCAATCCCGACACGAAGCCTGGGGAACTCAGTCGTCCCCAATTGATCGATGATATTTTTCAATCCGTTTTGCCCACCTGCAGTCCCGGATGCCCGAAGCCTGAGGCGACCTAAATCCAGATTTAAATCATCACAAATCACCAACAGATCCGAAACCGCAACCTTATAAAAAGTCACCGCACTCCGAATACTGCGCCCACTGAGATTCATATAAGTCTGCGGAGCAAGCAACAACACGCGCTCTCCACCAACCTGAACCTCAGCCGTTTCAGCTTCAAAGCGACTCTTCCAGCCATCCGCCGAAAACCGCCTTGCCAATTCAGCAACAACCTCAAAACCGACGTTATGCCGAGTGCCAGAATATTTCCGCCCGGGATTCCCTAATCCTGCGACAATCTTCAACACTCACTCCAACATCTAATCAACGGTTTTGCACATCGCTGCAAAACACAAAGTGGCAGGACATTACAACCTGCCACCCTGCAATAAACACCAACTATTTCTTAGCTGGAGCTGGAGCCGCTTCTGGCTCAGCAGCCTCAACAACCGGTGCTGCAATGTGAACCAGAACAGTTTCTGGAGCAGTCAACACATTCACACCTGTCGGGACATCCTGCAAATCAGAAACCCGCAAAGAGTCACCAATATTCAAGCTGGCAACACGAACCTGAATAAAGTCAGGAACCTCAACCGCCAGACACTCAATCCGAATGTTGTGATGACCAACTTCAAGATTCCCCCCGGCAACAACACCCGGTGCAGTTCCTCGAAGCTGCAGTGGAACATCGAGTTCCACTCGCTCGTTTACGTCAACTCGCAAAAAGTCAACGTGCAGCACATGAGTGCTAAACGTGTCCCACTGAACATCTTTCACCAGCGCCTTCTGGACGTTTCCATCAACTTCGAGATCGATAACACGGGCGCCGCTCTTCACCAGACCACCGATGGCCTCTGCATCAACAACGATATTTGCTGAAGCCTGCTTGTGGCCATACACATTGCAAGGAACTTGCCCCTGTGCCCGAATCCGGCGAGTGGTGGCCGTTCCAACCTTAGTTCGCGTTTTGCCGGAGACTTTGACGATATGTGACATGAATCCGTATTTCTTCAGTCTTGACGATTGAGTTCCGTCCGACACACTCTCACAGGTCGTGCTTCCTCAGCCGGATCGCGGAAAGTCCCGAACGATAGCTCTTCCCAGCTCTGTTTTCAAGACTTCCGCCATTCTGTTTTCCAGAAGGGGAATTTAATGAACTTATCGATTATTTATGTCACGACCGGAACGCGAGAAGAAGCACTTTCAATTGCCAGACAATTGCTGTCAGAGCAACTTATTGCGTGCGCAAACATCACAGGAGAAATTACTTCTGTTTACAACTGGAATAACGCAACGCAAGAGGCGACGGAAATCGGAATGCTGCTGAAAACCCGAACCGAGCTGGTTTCCGTTGTTACCGGACGAATCAAATGCATTCATTCTTATGAATGTCCGTGCATTGTTTCTTGGAACATCTCCGAAGGAAATTTTGATTTTTTTCAGTGGGTTCACTCTGAAACGGCTTCCCCATCCCCCTGAAAACAGGGCATTCGTCACAAAACTTCAAAACTGACTTTTGAGTTCAGCCACGAGGACGATTCCGTTACGTCAGGGTTTCGAGAAGAAGTCACCATCAATTGGGGGAAGGTCGCCAATCGGAGATGGTGCTGGTGCCGGTGCCGGTGATTGCTCCTGCCCGAGGATCTGAACAGGAACGGTTCCGCTCCCGTCCGCGAGTGGAACCTCTCGGAAGACTGCGGAAAGCGCGGCCCCATCCTTGAGCGCGAGATCGCCTAGCTCGTCACCTTCGTCTGACGTCCAACCCAACTTTGCGGCTCCATCAGGATCGCCAGCATTGCGCAACGCATCTTCTGCGTCCGGATTTGTTCGCACTTCCTGCAACTGGTGATACAGAATTGCGGCTGTGTTTTTCCAAGTCTGTTGAAATGCAGGAATTCCATTTTGACGGCCATCCGACATCACCTCTGAAGAAACGACAACCGTATAAAGGATCGTTTCCATCTCGGACGGAACTGATCCATGGTAACCCGCCAGCCCGGAAGTTGAGTCAACCTCTGGAGTGTCGTCAGTCAGAATCATTCCTGGCGGACACAGAATATTGAAGACGGTGTGATCGAGATCGTAATCATCAAGATATCCTTGAGCGTGCAATCCCCGCAGAGTCTGATGAACATCGGCTCGGCTGAGCTTCTCCGCAACGGTTCCCACCAGAGGATGTGAAGGAAGCGCAACACTCTTGATCGGTTTTCCATTGAAGTATTGCAGCAACGACTTATTCAACTGCTCATCAGTCATGGCCGCTGAAATTGCCTTGTCAATTGACAGAACATCAGCTTGCTTCCAGCGATCTTCGCCCCCCAGATAGAGATTCACAAACGCAAGATCCTGTAGCGTTCGTCCTCCGCGAAACTGCAACCCTGGTCTCGCGATCGGGGCGATCCCAGATGCCACCCCACCACTTGCTGACGTCGCGACCGCAGTATTATTCGCCATTCGGTCACGCAACGCCTTCGCTGCTTTTGAGCCGGGAAGAGTTGCACCGCGATAGGGAATCAGGCCTCGGGCTCCTGAAATTGAATCAGGTTTTGAAACACTCCCGGCAGGCTTGGCTGTATAAGGCCACGGAGCCCAGGCCAACGATGTCTCTTTCGGTTCAGGTCGTCGGTTAGCTGCAATCGGCGGGACAGCGGGCAATCCATCGGGAATTGGATTTACAGGGGGCATTGCCTTCTGAACGGGAGCCCCTGCTGGAGGAACCGGTTTCGCGACTGCCAATGGATCAGCTGCGATCGCCGGAGGAGACGCCGGAGCCATTGATTGTGGAATGGGTTGAGGTAGCGGCTTTACGGGAGGCTTGGGTGGAGCCGATGCCAGTCGGTCTGAAGCGGGAACAGGCGTTTGTGCAGGAATCGCCGCCGTCGGGACAGGATTGTCCTTTGGGCTTGAACCAGCAACGGCCTTCTTCGGGGCTCCTGCTGGAGGTACTTGTGCCGGAATCGGTTGCGGAACCTGTGCCTGCTGTGGAACAGAGCGAGGTGCTGAAGCTGGTTCTGGTCTTGGGATCGCAGCAGCAATAGGTCCAGAGGCCGGCATGGGATGCGATGGGAGTGCCGCCATTGGAGCAGCAGCTCCCATGGCAAACGTTCCATACAACGGAGACGAGGAGAGTGTTGGAATCGCAGCGGAGGTCGTATATCCCGCCTGATAAGCGATTGGGCCGGTTGATACTGCTGGCGATGTCGTTAATGATGCCGAAGAGACTGGAACGGTGTTCGCCCCCATCAGAATCTGCGGCGAATGAGGAGCATATGTGGTGCGGTGCAACGGCTGAGTACACCCGCCGAATGCAACACCCAACGCTCCTAGACAAACAAAATGCAACGCCTGACGGGCCATTGCCAATCTGTTTGCCGCATTTGCCTGATTACTGCAGAAGTGAATCACCATCTCCGCACTCCATTGCGTTCTTCCACAAAATGCATCGACGCGGTTTTGTGGCGTCCCCTCAACCTCAAAATCTCAGCACACGAAACACGGCGAAGTGACGTGTTCATTTACTGAAGAAAGTCAGCGTCTCCCGTCAAACTGGCTCCACTGATGGGACGAAAGCAGCAGACCGCTCGACAGGAAGGGAACATTTATTCCATCTTCAGCGGCAGAAACAGCCGATTTTGGCGATTTTGGACCGGCAGATTCTGCATATTGAAAGAGTTACAGAGGGGCGCGATCAAGAAGATACGCAAGATGCAGAATTCACATCTGAATCCACAATTCAGGAGATGATCAGAATTCATTACCGAGACATGAATCTGATGCAGAAACAAAAACGCCGTCTGGCCCGCCCGGACATGCATTGTCGGCAGAACAGACGGCGTGACTCAATGAGGATGGATTTGCTCGGGGCCTTTCAACCTCAACTCAGCGTCTATGGAGTCCCTCGGACCTTCAGATAACCGGCGATTCCCACAACGATCGTCGCACACACGAGATTGAAGACCATCCAGAATTTGCCATTGCGACGAATTCCTTCAAACGCCTTGGCCCGACCGGCCAAAGCAGACGCATAAAAGAAGACGACGAACGCCAGCAGAATCTTGATCCCCATCAGCATGTGATAAATTTTGTCCCCTTTGTGCTGGGGAATCATCACCGCGATGTAATTGTAGAATCCGGTCAAAATCAGAACGCCAATGACGATTCCCACAATCTGCCGCCATCGCTTCGAAACACTCTCCTTAAGAGTCAGATGCTGTTCTTCAGTGAGGCTCTCTTCCGCAGCGGGCGTCAGCAGATAGCGAATGAAATATGCGCCACCAAACAGGACGATTGCCCCAAGGACGTGCAAAATTCTGGACGAGACAGGCAGGGCTAGGTCCATCTTGATTCCTCGTAATTTCTTTGAACCGGTGTAAGAGCTTTTTCTGAATTGAAGCGGCAGTTCACAGTCGTGCCCCACAGCGTCCTATCGACTGAGTCCCATCAACGACACAATGCTGCAGGGCCATGAGACGAATCTCATCGCTCCAAGGTCCTGTGATTCTCACGACGTTATATGTCGGACCGCCTGACGAGGCCAGTCTGTGATGGAGTAACGTCAGACCGTTTCGGTCATTCATGTAGCCGCGTAGCAGCCTTCCCGATCGGGAGGAGACTGGAAATCTGCTCGATAGGAGAAAAGTGGAATCCTGCGTGCCAGAGACGCTGCAGGAGTATGAAAATGCTCTAACAAACATTGGCGATGACGGTGTCAGCCACGCCCCTCCGCGTTCAATTGCTCTGACTCGGCCTTGCCCGGAAGAAAAGGCTCACTTTCAAACAGAATGATTCCGCGAGACATCAGAATCTCCAGCCACTTCAGGAAGTTGCGTCTCGAATGATTTGAATTCAGGTCGCTGCTCGATACAGTGGCTACGCAGTGATTTCCTTCTCGTTATATCCCGCTTGGACAAGGAGTTTGACATGGGACGTCCCGTAACTCTGTTTACTGGTCAATGGGCCGACTTACCACTGGAAACCTTGTGCAAGAAGGCAAAAGAATTCGGGTTCGATGGTTTGGAACTCGCTTGCTGGGGCGATCACTTCGAAGTTGACAAAGCGCTGTCAGACGACACCTATTGTGCACGCAAACGGGATCTCCTTGAGCGTCACGACCTGAAGCTCTTCTCCATCTCGAATCACCTCGTCGGCCAGGCTGTCTGCGACATCATCGATGAACGACACAAATCAATTTTGCCTGAATATATCTGGAAAGATGGAGACCCAGCAGGGGTGAACGCCCGTGCTGCTGAAGAGATGAAGAACACAGCACGCGCTGCCCAGAAACTGGGAGTCAGTGTTGTTAACGGGTTCACTGGATCAAGTATCTGGCACCTGCTCTACGATTTCCCACCGACTCCGAAATCATGGATCGATGGTGGTTTCCAGTTGTTCGCGGATCGTTGGAATCCGATTCTCGATGTTTTCCAGGACTGCGGAATTCGATTCGCACTGGAAGTTCACCCAACCGAAATTGCTTTCGACATTTATTCCGCCAAACGGGCTCTTGAAGCGATTGGCAATCGTGAAGAATTCGGGTTCAACTTCGATCCAAGCCACCTGCTTTGGCAGGGGGTCGATCCAGTCGAATTCATTCGTGAGTTCCCAGACCGGATCTATCATGTTCACATGAAAGATGCCGCGACAACACTCAATGGCCGCTCAGGGATTCTTTCCAGCCATCTCTCCTTCGGAGATCAACGCCGCGGGTGGGACTTCCGCAGTGTGGGCCGTGGAGGCGTTCGCTTTGAAGAGGTCATTCGCGCCCTGAATGCCGCTGGCTACCCTTACGATGCTCCACTGTCGATCGAGTGGGAAGATTCGGGAATGGATCGCGAAATGGGAGCAGCTGAAGCCTGTGACTATGTTCGCAACATCGACTTCCGACCAAGCACACGAGCATTCGATGCTGCGTTCTCTGAATAAGACGACGAAC
>JBEBTF010000149.1:0-9824 GCA_040393865.1 Planctomicrobium piriforme
CACTGTCTGGGCGAGTTTGAACAACGATTAGAGCACCTTGCGAAATGGTTTCCACGCTCCCGCCACGCGGCGAGTTGCGTTTCATCAATCGAAACGGCCGCTGCGCGGGCACTCGGTAGAGCAAACTGCTCTAGTTCACAGTGGGAACAACCAGTTCGGCTTTCAGGATTGAATCAATTCGAACAATACTGTCAGCAAGGTGGGCTTTCGTATATTTGTCGAGAATCACCCCTTGTCGCTCTGAAAGCTTCTTTGCTGCTTCGCTTAGCTCGTGCAAATGAACCCGCAACAGGTTCTTCGCATCGCTAGGCACTGTTCCTCCCTGAGTCAGCAGAGTTCCGATGCGGCGGATCGCCTGACGTTGCAGATTGCGACGGAAGCTCGAAATCAACGGGTCGCGATCGTCATACTTTTCCTTCGCAGGATCGGCTTTCCACTCACTGAAAATCCCATCCACGATGAGCTGCAAATGCTCTACCAGAGTGTAAGCATCTTCACCGGCAGGAGTCTTGAACTCATTGTCCTGAATACGACTCAGGCGAAGCGAACTCAACAGATTGCCGAGAATGATGTCCTGTCGCAGGAGAATGTCATCATGAATCGCAATGTCCTGTCGGATTGGGTCCGAGGTGCCCCAGTGACTCCAGCGTGACGCAGCCAGGAAATTCAGTTCTTTGCCATTCACAACCGGCGGAGCAAACGCAGATTCGTTGATCAGCTTCATGGCTTCACGCTGCTTGGCAGGCGCGACAGTCACAAATGGAACGCGAGCTTCTTCTGGCTTTTCAGGCTTATGGTCCCGGCTCAATTCAACGCCCCCTGGGAAGCGAACAGCGATATTCGCTGCGTTCCAGTATTCGTGAAAGAGCAGATTAAACGCCTGACGTGCCCGTTGATACCCCTCACCGGTTTTGACGGTGCGATCAATGATCTTTGGCATGGCATCCGTCGCCATCTTCATCTGACGACGTGAATACTCGATCGGGTCGTTTCCGAGATCGAATCGAGCAGACAGAGGATCTGGATCGAAAGAACGAGTGTCTTCGTCTGTTGTGTATGCCAATGCCGGCTCGTTTGATCGAGATGCGATCTTCTTGAGTTCGGCGGCTTCGTTCGAGGCAATTGGCTTGTACCCGTATTCGATGGCCCAATAGTCATATGGACCGATTGTCTGGGTGTAATACAAACCTTGCTTGGCTCGGTCTTCTGCAATATTCGGCGGCGCGTAATCCATAACGCTCGCCACAATTCCTTCCTTCTTCCCTGACTCAGCGTCGTTGATCTGTTCCAGGTTCTTCCACGCACTGGCTTTGAAGTTATGTCGCAGTCCGAGCGTATGCCCGACTTCATGCATCACAACTTCTTTCAGACCTTCATGGATGAATTCCTTTGGAAGATGCCCATCCATTGCGACTCCACTTGCCGCAAGCATTGCAGCAGCGAAGCCATTCAGACGCTGTTTTTCTGCACAGAATGAACATCCTGTTGCATGCCGATTGGTAAACGGCAAACTGCCGGGGTGACTGTGTTCGTGATCGTGAAACAGATTGTTAACGGATGACTTGTTGCCATCTTTTTCCGGTTCAGGCCCACGATAGACTTCCCAGCGTGTACTCCAGCTTTTCAGAAACGAGGCATCGAAAATGATGTCCGCATCGAGAATCTCACCGGTACGAGGATCAACACGCGATGGTCCCATTGCGAAACCAGCCTCTGCTGTCATCCAGCGAAATGTGTTGTACTTCACATTCTCCGGATCAAAGTTTGGGTCACCTGACGGCTGTTGATCAACCTTGATGGCCCCGGAGAAACCCAGCTTTTCAAAGGCTTTGTTCCATTCCAGAATCCCGGCTTCAACTGTCGGCCGCAGAGCCACTGGAACGGTGTCTTCGATATAGAAACGGATTGGCTCACGTGGTGGCGAAAGGTCGATTGAAGGATCGAGTTTCTGAAGATTCCAGCGATTCACATAGCGGACAAAGTGATCCGGATCGGTCTGATCGGAGAAGTCCTTGATCGCAGTAATGAAGTACCCGACGCGGTCATCAGCAGGACGCGGCTTATATCCGTTCGCTCCCACTGGAGGCAGAACACTGATGCTATAGTGTACCCCGACCTGAACACCGCGCGGATTGGGCACGGTATCAATGGAGGTGCTGCCGGAATAGACCGCATTGATCTGCATCTCGATGTTGTTTTCGAACGCCTTCATCTTGGAGATCGTTGACCGGTCCTGAGCAAACCGGAACGATGGCCCAATCGCTGCTCCGATCTTCAGTTCGTCATTCATAAAGACGCTGGTGAGATCAACAAGAATTCCCCCTGTCGGAGAGGTCGTCAGAATTGGCAGCGAGTACAGAATGCTGTCGCTGTAAGCCAGATCCACAGCAGCGGCTTCCGGGGTATTTGCTTTCGCACGGAAACGGACGTTCCGCTGATAGATGAAGAGCTTCTCCTCGGACTTCCGGAAGAACCAGATTGCATCTTCCTCAAAGTTCCAGGACATCCCCCCCAGAACAACCCCCTGGCTGATTCCTCGGGCGATCGACGGAATAATGATGTATTCCCGCCGCAGCACGGTGTCGTTCATTTCCGCCAGAATCTGCTGGTCGCTGTAATACAGCGTCCACATTCCGGTTACTTTTTTCTTCTTCTCAATGAGCTGCTCATATCGGGACTTCGGCTTTGCAGCGGAATCCTGAGCGACAGCAGGGATCGAGACTAGCAGGCCCAGGCAGAGCAGGAACCCACGCAACAGAACACGACTCATCGAGACGACTCCGGAATTGATGTTCACAACAGGAGCATCTTACCAAAACTCCCTGATCAACAAAGCTTACCCACACTTAGGGGGAAACCTGCCTCGACTTGTTCCGGCAACAAGAATTTCACGCCCAGTTGTAGCGAATAGTCTGAGAGCTACAACACGATGACAAACAACAACATCCAACGATTTGCCTTGGTGACGAAATCGCCGCGCGGACAGTGATAACAAACGGGACGTCGCGGAGCGATCAGCACAATCGTTCTGCCTGTTTTCCCCGAAAAATTCCTTTGAACCAGTCTGAGTTCTCCCTAACTGTCCACTCAACAGTCGTAAGCACTCCCCCCATCTGGCGACTCTCAAAACGGTCGTCCCAGCCATAACCAACTCAGGTTGGAAACAGCCAGCTCGAGATCGGGATCGAGTTGGGCACAGAACAGTTGCCACACCCCCAAAGAACCGGGGACAAATAGAGGCGAAATCGCGGATTTCACACAATCTTCGCAGAATCTTCTTAGGAAACAGGGCTCGTCACTTACTCCAGTGCTTTTTCGAAGTGAAAGAGCACACCAGTCTCAACTCCGCCCAGCACAGCCCTCCCCTACGCGAATCCAATGTATAGAGGCATTCCCACTTCGACAGGACCCTTTTGCAGCAAACTCCACACAACACGGGGGAGTTCCTGCCATAGTCCCTTGAATCAGGAGATTCCCACCGTCAAAATACAAGTCTAAACATATCCATGATTCCGCACTGCCTTCACTTCTTCCAAAATTTCCGAAGTAGGGCTTCAACTTGGTCCTGACTGGTTGCAAAGGTATTTACGGTAAAGTCCACTCATCGCAGTGCACTCAAACCACCAGACCTTCCACCCCATTCAAACCAAGGTGGTCTCACCACAAAGCGACGGCGATGCAGCGCCAGCGGGTTCTGCAAACCATATTCACAAACTGACAATCCCGTAGGACGCAGTCCGTCGTGTTATTCACCACGCGAGGAGATTATGCAGATTCTCGAAGGTCAAACAGTCGGCATCGATCTGGGCACCACCTATTCAGCACTGGCTCAGTTGAACGCCCAAGGTGACCCAATTTCATTGCCAAATGCTGATGGCAAAACAATCACTCCATCCGTGGTCATTCTCGGGGAAGACAAGAAGATCATCGTCGGGCCGACATTCGAGAGAATGTCGATCGAAGACCCTTCCAATATTGTTGAAGCGGTCAAACGCCAGATGGGGAACAAGGATTTCGTCATTGTTCACCGCGGAGAGAAGTACACTCCCGAACTCATCTCGGCACTCATCCTGAAGAAGCTGAAGCAGGACGCAGAAAAGGTCATCGGACCAATCACCAATGCGGTCATCACCGTCCCTTACTACTTCAATGACGTTCGCCGCAAAGCCACTCAGGATGCAGGTCGTATCGCCAAGCTGAACGTCATCGACATCATTAACGAACCAACCGCTGCCACGCTGGCTTACGCCTGGCAGAAAAAGCACCTCGGTCGACCTGACCTGTTCCAGGGTGAAAAAACGATCATGGTTTATGACCTCGGAGGGGGAACCTTCGACGTCACGATCGTGCGATACAATGCGACGAACTTCCGCGTGCTGGCAACAGACGGGGACGTGATGCTCGGGGGACTCGACTGGAGTCGCCGAGTCGTCGACTACATCGCCGAGCAGTTCCATCGCAAACACGGTCTGGACCCACGCGAATGTCCAGAAACAATGATGGTTCTGACTCAGGAGTGCGAACAGGCCAAGCGTGACCTGAGTACACGCGCTCAGGTTCCTCTGAATGCGTACTACAAAGGGAAGAGTCTGACTCTCGCCCTCAGCCGCGGGGACTTTGAACGTCTGACCGCAGATTTGATGCAGCGTACCCAAGACACAACCGAACTGGTGATGGCTCAGGCTGGCGTTGCCAAAGGTGAGCTCGACGAAGTGGTGCTCGTCGGTGGATCGACATATATGCCCGTTGTCGAAACCATGCTTCGTGAAGTGACAGGCAAAGTTCCTTCCCGTGACGTGGTTCCAGAGGAAGCTGTTGCTCAGGGAGCGGCCATTCACGCTGCGATTCTCGAAGCCCGGGCGACCGGTGGAAACAGCCGACTCGGACAGGCGGTCCAGGCGCGATTGCGATCCGTGATTGCAACCGATGTGAACTCACACTCGCTCGGAGTGAAGATTTCTGACCCGAACAACCGGAGTCGGAAGATCAATCACATCATGATCCCGAAGAACACTGCGATCCCTTTCGAGGTCTCACAGAAGTTCGTCACCAACGCTCCGAACCAGCAACGCATTCACATCAATGTGCTGGAAGGGGACGCGATTGATCCTGATGCCTGCACCGTCATTGGTGACTTCCGAATCCTGAGCCTGCCACCAAATCTGCCAGCAGGTTCGCCGGTTGAAGTCACATACAAATATGACAAGAACGGACGAATTGCGGCCAGTGCCCGCGAACTGACTTCGAAGCAGGAAGCCAAAACCGAAATCGTCCGCGATTCCGGGCTGACCGACGAAAACGTCACTGCATTCGAAGCACTCGCTTCTGAATACTCTGTCGAATAGCTTCAGTTCAGTCCTACTCTGAATGCTCCCGGAATTCGGCGCACTGCGTGCAGTTGGAATGAGAATCAGCAGTCATCTGGCTGCTGATTCCCTCCTCTCCTCTGAGGCCAGCCACCACGGGCTCGTTGCGACCGATCTTCGATGATTGCCCAACACGGAAGCGGTGTGACCTATGGATTATTACAAGGAATGGCTTGGCATCCCTGAAGGACCTCGTCCTCCAAATCATTACGAACTGCTGCGAGTCAAGCAGTTTGAAGATGATGCCGACAAGATTCGGGCACACTACAAGAAGCTCAACGCTCACGTTCGTAAATACGCAACCGGCCAATACTCGGTGCAGTCTCAGGAACTGCTGAACGAGATGGCCAAAGCGATGCTCTGTCTCACAGACTCAGAGCGTAAACGTGAATACGATGAGTCACTGGGACGTGAGTTCCCGGCAGAAGTCGATGAACACGGCCGTCAGCCATTGCTGGACATTCTGTGTCGGGAGAACAAGATTTCTCGCGATCAGAAGCGGGAAGCAGAAGACTTCGCCGATCGCCGTGGACTTTCGCACCGGGATGCCGTTGTCCAGATGAAGCTGGTGGAACCTCCTGTTGCTGCCCGGGCACTCGCTCAACAGTTGGGTTACTCCTACGTTGACCTGGAAGACATGATTCCGGAAGACGATGTTCTGGACCTCGTCCCGCGAATCCTTGTCAAACAGCACTCCTTCGTTCCGCTCTTCGAGGATGATGGCCGCCTGCTGGTCGCATGTATTGATCAGCCAGAGCATGAACTGGAAGACGAACTGCGTCTGCGGTACGACAAGCCAATTCGCCCGATTATTGCGACACCACGCGCGATCAATCAGGCCATTTCCCAGTACTATGCACCGGGAATGAGAGACGAAGCAAAAGTCAAAGTCTCTGCAGCACCAGCAGCAAAAGGAAAAGCCGCGAAGCCGGGGGCAAAGAAATCATCAGCCGAGATCAAGCAGACCGGAGCCCAGAAAAAGGCTGCCGGAAGCGTTCCATTCGCCCAGCTTCCCCCTGAAGTTCAAAAAGAACGGAAGCAATGGGGCATGATGTATATGTGCTGGAGCTTTATCGTTCCAATGCTCCCGCAGATCATCAAATCGATGAGCCCCCTCATGGCGGCACAGATTCCGATTGGAATGGTGCCGAACCTGATCGTCGCGGCAGTGACGACGGCAGCCGTCAGTTGGTGGGTGACTCAGAAATACTGGAAGTAATCGCACTGACGATTTAAGAAGAGTATGATCAGACTGCATGGCCGATTTACAGAAATGACCATGCAGTCTGATTTCACGACACGCACCTGCTTATTGAAATCTCGAGTTCGCGTCGCAAGTTGTTCCCCAGTCTTTCCGGTTTGATCGCGAGGTTCTTTCGTGACGGAAGCCACACTCCTGGTCATTCAAGGTCCTGAGCAGGGACGCAGGTATGAACTTGCCCCGGCAGGCACCCATGTTGGCCGTGGAGGTCAGAATGAAATTCGCATTCTTGATACGGAAGTTTCAAGACGGCACGCTCATCTTGCGCTGGAAAAGGGGGAATGGGTCTTAACCGACCTCGAGAGCTCAAACGGAACCTTCGTCAATGGCGAAGCCGTGAAACGCATGGTCCTCCACAACGGAGACCAGATCCAGATCGGCCGGACGATCCTGCTTTATTCCGATGACTCGCAAGTCCGGGAATCATCACTTGGGGAGCGAATTAACCTCGTCGCAAGATCCGCCGACGACGGACAATCTCGCATCGTCAGTCAGGCGCGCCATCCGGAACACTCTGCGTTCACATCCTGGGCACAGATGGGAACCAATCTGCAACTTCTGTATCGCATTACCGAAGAAGTTGTCAGACCCTCCGCCTCCATCGACGAGATGCTGCAACGAGTGCTTGATCTGACACTAGAAGCGATTGGCGCCGACCGTGGCTGCATGTTGGTCACAAACTCCAAGTCCGACCGTATCGAACCGCGAGTGGTCTCTCATCGCGGGACAGCAAACGTCAACGAACGGATGCCCATTTCGACAAGCATCGTCGAGTACGTGATCTCCAACGGTCAAGGAGTTCGCACCTCAGATGCCCAGCGAGACAGTCGTTTTGATTCCGGGCAAAGCATCGTCCAATCAGGTATTCGTGAAGCAATGTGCGTCCCGATGCGCGGACGATATGAACTGATGGGAGTGATTTACGTCGACACCACCAGTTCCGGAAACAGTATCTTCAGGAACTCCCCCAACGGTCGATTCAACGATCAACTGCTCAGCCTGTTGCTGGCGATCGGGCGACAATCTGCACTGGCGATTGAAAACCAGCGTTACCAAGACGCTCTCGTCACCTCCGAACGCCTCGCCGGGGTTGGCCAAACCGTGGCGATCATGAGCCACCATATCAAAAACATCCTGCAAGGAATTCGTGGAGGCGGATACCTGATTGACACCGGCCTGAAGCAAAAGAACGAAGACCTGATTGCCAAAGGCTGGGGAGTTGTCGAACGAAATCAGGACCGCATCTACAACCTGGTCATGGACCTGCTGACATTCAGCAAAGAGCGGGAGCCGAAACCGGCCATGGCCTCCATCGGGGATGTCTTAGCCGACCTGATCGAATTGATGCAACCTCGCCTGAATCAGTCGAACATCGAGATCTCACTGCAGGTTGCTCCAGAAGTTCCGCTGGCCCTGTTTGATGCGGAAGGGCTGCATCGCGCCATTCTGAACATCTTCACGAATGCCATTGAGGCACTGGAAGGAATGCCTTCCAAAAAGATTTCAATCCGTGCAGGCTTTACCGAATCACGCGAGCAAATGTGGGTGGAAATCGAAGACAATGGCCCCGGCATTGATGAAGAAGAAGTGCCGCGGTTGTTCTCTCTCTTTGAGTCCACCAAAGGGTTCAAAGGAACTGGCCTCGGACTGGCCGTAAGTCAGAAAATCCTGCAGGAACACGGCGGAAGTATTCAGGTTCGCACCAAAGCAAATGTGGGAACCTGCTTCCGTCTCGAATGGCCTTTCCAAAGCGAAGAAGCAGACCTTTACGAAGAGAGCCCCCACGACCTCGACCGCACCCAGCAATTCTAGACCGTATCGGTCTATCATGTGGCCGCGCAGCAGCCTTCTCAATAGGAGAAACACTGAATCCCGCGTGCCAGATTTGCCACATGATTTCTGGAAGTGCTCAAGACCGGCATGGTCGATCATCCTGTCGTACCGCAGTCACCTTGATCGCTGAAGTCCAGTTAATCCAGTCGCACGGATGATGACTATTGCGTCGAGTTCGAATCCTGGGTTGCCAGCACCTTTCCATTGCCATCAGTCGGTCGAACCGTTCTGATATTGTGCTCACTCCATTCTTCAAATTCACGACAGGAAATCACTGAAAATGCGATCGATGATTTTCAATTCGGCCAGCATCTTTCTGTCGATGACATTGGGAATTCAAGGATTGCAGTTTTCTACGGCACACGCTGCGGAAAAAAAGCCCAGACCACCAGCCTATCTCAATGCCGAAGATGCCGGTCTGGACTACAAACTGCAAGGAGAATACCGGGGCTGGCAACGTCCACTGGGATCAGCAAGATCAAGTCAATCCATCGGTCTGCAGGTGATCGCTCAGGGAGACGACCAGTTCACGGCAACGAAATATTACGGCGGTCTGCCCGGTTCTGGATGGGTGCGAGGAGAACGATTCAACTATACCGGCCGGAAATACGGCGATCTGGTTCGTCTTCAAAGCAAGGACTACCTGATTGAAGTCGATGGCGAAACGGCATTGATCTACTCCCCGAGTGGAATGCTGGTGGGCGAACTGAAGAAGGTTGAGCGAGTCAGCCCGACAATGGGAGCTGCTCCGCCTCCAGGAGCAGTCGTCCTGTTTGATGGCACCAAGAAGTGCGGCTTTACCAAGCCCAACATCACCCCAGAAGGTCTGCTGCGAGAAGGAACTCAAACAGCCGAAGCGTATGGCGACTTCCGCCTGCATGCCGAGTTTATGCTGCCGTTCAAACCGCTAGGACGTGGACAGGATCGCGGCAACAGCGGCTTCTATCTGCAGGGCCGATATGAAGTTCAGGTCCTTGATTCTTTTGGCCTCGAAGGGATCGAAAACGAGTGCGGTGCTCTTTATCGCACCCGTCGCCCTGACCTCAACATGGCACTTCCGCCGCTTTCCTGGCAGACATACGACATCGACTTCCATCCAGCGAAGTTCGATGCCGCCGGGAACAAGATTTCGGACATGAAGATCACCATCTGGCACAACGGCGTGCTGATCCACAATCAGGCGGCCATTCCCAATAAAACTGGCGGTGGAAGCGTAGAAGGTCCAGAGCCACTTCCAACTAAACTACAGGACCACCAGAATCCGGTTCTGTATCGTAACATCTGGCTCGTCCCGACAAACGGCAATACGCCTGATGATCCAAGCTGGGTAAAGCTGCCAGTTCAAGGACCTCCCGTTCCGATTC
>JBEBTF010000150.1:0-9820 GCA_040393865.1 Planctomicrobium piriforme
AATAAAAACACCCCAGACAGATTCTGTCAGGGGTGCTGATCGCTTGTCGGACGGCAGATTCTCAATGACCGAATCTGCGTCACAAGGACATTATTTCTTTGCGAGAGCGGCTTTCACGACGTCTGCGATTTCGTCGAAGATCGCAGGTGTGTGAATCGCGATTTCGCTCAGCATTTTGCGGTTGACTTTGATGCCTGCCAGATCAAGGCCGTGGATCAGCTGTGAGTATCGCAGGCCGCGCTGAGTTGCTGCAGCGGAGAGGCGGGTGATCCACAGAGCGCGGTATTCGCGCTTCTTGACACGACGATCGCGGAATGCGTAAGCACGGCCGCGGATCAGTGTTTCCTGTACTGTTCGCCAGAGTTTACTCCGGCCGCCCCAGTTCCCTTTGGCTTCACGGAAGATACGATTCTTCTTCTTCCGTCGGGCTTTCCCGTACGATACTCTCATGGTTCGGACTTTCTGTGGCTTGTTTCAGAAAACGGAAATCCGGTTTCTGATCAGGCCAAATTGCTTGTTGTTGAAATGACGGACCGTCAGGGGCAAACCATTCCCTGAAACGGCAGCACGGTCATACCGCCCCTTGAGGCGAAATGTTGCGTCAGCGAAATTACAGGCTTGGGCGAATAGCTTCCACGACCATGCGGGCGTTTGCACCGCAGACGATTCCACCGCCGCGCAGCTGGCGTTTCCGCTTAGCTGATTTCTTCCCGAGGATGTGACCACGGTTAGCGCTACGGTGAGTGGCTTTCTTACCAGAGCCAGTCACTTTGAACCGCTTGGCAATCCCTTTGTGTGTTTTTGCTTTGGGCATTTTTCCACCATCATTGCGAAAAATTGAAGCGGAAACTGTACTCGAAAAGTGTCTTGGACTTCCAGCCAGTCACAGTGATTTTTCCGAAATCGCGGTCACCGCAGGCGAGTTTGAAACCCTTTGGGGGCAGTGTCGCGTTGTAAGTGTCTGTTGTGTTGTTGTTTGCGGTTGGCTTCCTTTTGTCGCCTTGCGTCAGCGTTGGGCCTGTTTAGTCTCTTTGGGGAGGGCGAAGTGCCGCGTGCAGAGGCGAGGAGGACTGTTTTAATGGCGTAGTTTAGGGGAGGATATGAGTAAGATTCAGTTAGAACGTTGTGTGCGAGGTTTCGTTCAAAGTTCCGGTTGCAGCAGTTGAGAGCTGCTTTCTGCGGCAGTACAATCTGCGACTCAACGTATGAAGTTGAGTAAAAGGTATTCGTTTAATTTTGGGAGAAGCTTGTCGTGGCAGTCACCGTCGGCATTAACGGGTTTGGACGTATTGGGCGTATCACACTGCGAGCCATGTTGGCACGCGGTTCAGAGTTTGACATTGTTGCCATCAACGACCTGGGCGATCCTAAAGCGTTGGCGATGCTGTTGAAATACGACAGCGTTCAGGGGCGGTTCCCTGGCGAAGTCAGTGTTGATGGCGACTCGATCGTGATCAACGGCAAGCGAGTTAAGGTTGTTGCTGAGCGTGATCCTCGCAACCTGCCTTGGAAGCAACTCGGTGTTCAGGTTGCTCTTGAGTCAACCGGTTTCTTCACCGGTCGTGCGAAAGACGGCAAGCCAGGCTACGACAGCCATCTCGAAGCCGGGGCTGCAAAGGTTGTGATTTCTGCTCCAGCTTCAGATAAGCCGGACCTCACTGTTGTTTGCGGTGTGAACGACAATCAGCTGACAGCTGAACACAAGACCGTTTCCAACGCGAGCTGCACCACAAACTGCCTCGCCCCAATGGCGAAAGTGCTGCACGAAACGTTTGGTATTGAAAAAGGTCTGATGACCACCGTTCACGCTTACACAAACGATCAGCGTGTTTCCGATCAGATTCACAGCGATCCACGCCGCGCTCGCGCTGCTGCGATCAACGTGATTCCAACTTCAACCGGTGCTGCAAAGGCTGTCGGTGAGGTTCTTCCAGCTCTGAACGGAAAGCTGACAGGGATTTCTCTTCGCGTTCCAGTTCCAACAGGCAGCGTGACCGACCTCGTTGCAGTCATGTCAAAAGACATCACCGCAAAAGACGTTAACGAAGCCATGAAGGCCGCCGCAGAAGGCTCTCTGAAGGGGATTCTGGAGTATACCGAAGATCCAATTGTGTCGTCCGACATTATCGGCAGCACTTACAGCAGCATCTTTGATGGCAGCTGGACCCAGGTCATCGGTGGGAATCTGTTGAAGGTTCTCAGCTGGTACGACAACGAATACGGTTATTCAAACCGAACTGCCGACCTGATCTCAAAGTTGGCAAAGCTCTAAGCCTTTGACTGAACACGATTTTTGGCAGGTTTTGGTCTTCTTGTAAAAGATTTTTCAAGTCGCCAGTACCTGTCAGGGTTTGGTTCGGATAAGATTGCAATCGTGGGTCGTCTCCTGCTTCAGTGAGACGACCCTGTTTTAGTATTGGTCCGTCGACAGAATCGAACGCGTTTTTCAGGTAATGACAACGAAACCAGCAGGGCTGACAGGTCCGTTTATTGCTCCCTCAATGCTGAAGTGTGACTTTGGCAATTTGGAGGCAGAAATTGCGCGGCTTGAAGATGCTCACGCAAAATTGTTGCACCTGGACGTTATGGACGGCCATTTCGTTCCGAATCTGAGCTATGGCCCCATGGTCATCGAGCGGATTCGGGAGCGAACGAATCTGATTCTCGATGCACACCTGATGATCGATGATCCAGGTCGATGGCTTGATGAATACATCAGAGTCGGGTGTGATTGGATTACGTTTCATATTGAGGCATGTTCTGAGCCGGTTCCGGTTTTACGACGAATTCGTGAAGCTGGTCGTCTGGCTGGGATTGCTCTCAACCCGGACACTCCTGTTTCGGCTATTGCTCCGCTCGTCGGTGAGTGTGACCTTGTGCTGGTGATGAGTGTCAATCCGGGGTTTGGTGGTCAAAAATTTATTTCCAGCTCGACGGATAAGGTCAAAGAGGTCCGTCAGTTGTTCGGCTCCGACATCCTGATTTCGATTGACGGTGGGATTGGTCCAAAGACCGTTCCGGAAGTCTCGGCAGCAGGTGTGGAGGTTTTTGTTGCCGGAAGTTCGATCTTTGATCAAGACTGCTATGAAACGGCCATCTCGGAGATGGAACGTCTGGCGGTCGATGCTCGGACGTGACCGGTTTCTTCAATTGGACTTTATATGTCGCGTTTTGTGGTTCGGCCTGGCGAGACGGAATTTGATGTCCAGGATCGTATCCAAGGTGACCTGAATCTTCCGATGACGCATCGGGGAGAAGCTCAGGTTGCCGAGATCATTGAAGCCCTTCGTGGGCAGGATCTTGATGTTTTGTATGCGTCGCCGAGCCAGCCTTCGCTGGCAGCGGCAGAACGTATCGCTGATGAGTTGGGACTTCCTCTAAAAGTCCTCGATCGCCTGGCGAATGTGAATCTGGGGCTTTGGCAGGGGATGTCCCGTGCCGAAATCCGCCAGAAGCAACCTCGTTTATTTCGGCAATGGGAAGAAGCTCCAGAGTCTGTCTGTGCGCCACAGGGGGAAACCTGTGATGAGGCATGTGAAAGAGCATCTCGCGCATTGCGAAAATTGATGCGAAAAAACACTTCGTTTGCCATCGTTGCCTCAGAGCCGTTGGCAACTCTTATTGTCAGCGTGCTGAAAGGCCAAGGGCCCAAACTGTGCGGTCCGGCAAAAATGGCTGATTATCGCAGCCGGGTGGAGTGTTTAGAGGCCTCTGAGACAGTTACCTGAAGGTGACTGTTAAGCTGGGCTCGACTTTTTTGTGCGGAGTTTCGAGAATGGAACAGCCGTTCCAGGTTCGAATTGCGCTGAGAACTCACCTGAGCGACCGGCGATGTGGTAACATCAGTGGATCAATCTGGGGCTGGTTCGACTGTTTCATTGCTGCAAATTTGTTGCATTATCAATGAAATGAACCAGACTCACATTCTGTGTGACGATGAATCATATGTGACCCAAGGTTGTGCCCGTATGTCGGCATTCTGTTTCGACGAAAATTGATGTTCGTTGGATCGAATCCGTTCCGTTTTACACAATCCGCTTTAGCGGCATGTTCCTGCTGAATCCGTATAAAACATGAGCACTAGCCCAGATACGATCAATACGCCAGCATCTCCGGATGTTCCAGTGCCTCACACGGATGAGTCACTGGCAGCACGGAAGAAACGCGGAGTTCCAGAAGGGTTGTGGATGCGGTGCGATGCCTGCACTGCCACAATTTTCCGGAAGCATCTGAACAAGACTCATCGTCTTTGTCCGGAGTGTGGGCACCATTTCTATGTGTCCGCGGCTGACCGTATCAAACAGCTGCTGGATGAAAGTAGTTTTGAAGAGTGGTATCCAGGTCTGGTGCCGAAAGATCCTCTGAACTTCGCTGACAAACGTTCTTATAAGGACCGTGTTATCGAAGAACAGAAGAAGACCGGGATGAAGGAAGCCTGCATTGTCGGCCGCGGCTATCTGCGTGGTCGTCCGCTCGTTTTCGGTCTGACGGACTCTTCATTCATCATGGGAAGTATGGGCTCGGTGGTCGGTGAGAAGCTGACTCGGGCAGTTGAAGAAGCAACAAAGCAGCGTTTGCCGCTCGTGATTGTGAGTGGTTCTGGTGGGGGAGCCCGTATGCATGAAGGGATTTTCTCTTTGATGCAGATGGGGAAGGTTTCCGCTGCCCTTGGCCGGTATCACGAAGTGGGCGGCCTCTTTATCTCTGTACTGACCAACCCGACAATGGGGGGAGTCGCGGCGAGCTTTGCATCGCTGGGGGATGTCATCATTGCAGAACCAAAAGCACTGATTGGGTTCGCTGGCCCACGCGTGATCAGTGGAACAACAAAACAGAAATTGCCTGCGGACTTCCAGACAAGCGAGTTTCTGCTGAAGCATGGTTTTGTAGATCGCATTGTGGCCCGGCCCGACCTGCGAAGTGAAATTGCAAGTATTATCGATTACTGCGAAATTCCCCGATAATTTTTGAGTGACCTGAGCGATGATTTCTGATCATCGCTCTTTGCTTTTGTTGGGCGAGCTGTTGTGAGAAACTCGCCTGACATGTCATGAGTTGCGGGAAAAGTGGCAGGCTCTGGTCGGTGGCCGCAAGCAGCCTTCTCGTCTGAAGCAGGGCGATCTCCCGCGTGCGATTGCACACAATTTCTGAAATTGCCGTAGAGAGGCAGATAAGGGGATTATGAACTTCCTTAAAAAGCTCTTTCAGGGAAGCGGTCCGGCGAAGGTCGACATTGCAAAACGTTTTCGGCTTGAGAAGCCCATCGGAAACGGAACAATGTCCAAAGTCTGGAAAGCAACAGACACGAAAACCGGACAGCTGGTTGCCTTGAAGGTGCTCGATAAGGAAAAGACGATCGCACTGGAGAAGCGATTCGTAGGCTTGGGGAAGCCGACAGAAGGAGCGATCTCCGTTCAGTTGAATCACCCCAATCTCGTGAAAACGTTTGAGCATGGACTGACCACGAAAGACGAACAGTTTCTGGTCATGGAGTTCATCGAAGGGATCGGTCTGCAATCATTGATTCAGACGCAGAACCCTCATATGAAAAAGCATTGCCTGTCTTACTGCATTCAACTGGGCGAAGCTCTTTCCTATGTGCACCAGCAGCAGTTTATCCACCGGGATATGTGTCCGCGGAACATTATGGTCAGTTCCAAAGATGTGCTGAAACTGATGGATTTTGGGCTAATGGTTCCCAATGCGCCGCCGTTTCGTAAACCGGGGAACCGGACCGGAACAGCAATGTACATGGCACCAGAGCTTGTGCGTCGGCTGCCGACCGATCAGCGGATTGATGTCTTCTCGTATGCAGTCACCTGCTATGAGATGTTCACCAAGATGTTTCCTTGGCCAGCTGCGAATACTCTGGATGCGGTGATGCAGCACGTGAATCAGCCTCCGCACGATATCCTTTTGCGGTTACCGAATCTGAATCCGGTTGTTGCTGAAACGATTATGACAGGGTTGAAGTGCGAACCTGATGAACGCTGGCAAAGTGTCAAAGAAATGGTTGCCAGATTCAGGAGTGTCACGTCATCTTAGATTCTAGAGCAGTTCGCTCTACCGAATGCCCGCGCAGCGGCCGTTTCGTTTAATGAAACGCAACTCGCCGCGTGGCGGAAGCGTGGAGATTAATTTGTAACGTGCTCTAAGAGCGAGTGGCAAATGCCGTGACATTCAGACATGCTTTACAGGTGTTCATCGTCTCTGTCTGATCTGCTGCGACTCAACTGAAATTCGGCTTCGGCCATGTCGCTTGCATGCTGAGTTTGTTCAACGGGCGTTGCAAGTCAGGGAAGCGAATTGTTCTCGGCAGATGTCGATAGCACCAAGAGAACTTTGATGAATGTCTTTGTTTCAGGAGCGTCCGGGCTTATTGGCAGTCATCTCGTGCCCCTGCTGGAGTCGGTGGGGCATCAGGTGACTCGTCTTGTTCGTCGTGAACCTGTAAAACGAAATGAGAGAAATTGGGACACGGCCGGTCGTCCGCTTTCCGCATCTATTCTCGATGGCTGTGACGCATTGGTTCATCTTTCTGGCGAATCCATCGCCGGGTTACGATGGACGGAGGCGAAGAAGGTGGCCATTCATGAAAGTCGCGTCAACACGACACAAATGCTGGTTGATGCCATTAAGAGGATGCCAACTCCGCCAAAGTGCGTCATCGTTGCATCAGCCATTGGGTACTACGCAGATAGCGGAGACACTGTTTTAACGGAAAGCAGTCCGAGCGGCGAAGGGTTTCTCAGTGAAGTCTGTCAGGATTGGGAGGAGACGACAGATTCCATTCGGGAACTGACTCGTGTGGTGAATGTTCGCACCGGGATGGTTCTTTCCACAAAAGGCGGAGCCCTCCGTTCGATGCTGCCCGTCTTTCGGCTCGGGTTGGGAGGGCCGATTGGAACAGGAAAGCAATATTGGAGCTGGATCAGTGCGGCCGATATCGCGTCGATTTATCGGTTCTGCATTGAAACCGCTGATCTGCATGGACCAGTGAATGGTGTCTCTCCCGGACCAGTGACCAATCAAGAGTTTACAGAGGCGCTGGGGAAAGCATTGAATCGGCCTGTTGTCATGCGAGTGCCTGCATTCGCTGTGAAGTTGGGGCTCGGTGAGATGGGAGAAGAATTGCTGCTGGCCAGTCATCGGGTTGTGCCAGAGGCTGTTTTACGACGGGGATTTTCTTTTCAGCACCCCACGATTCACGAAGCGCTTTCAATCCTCCGTAAGAAGAAACAGTAGTTATGAAGGCGTCTCTGGTTGCTCTGCTTGTCGCTGTTGTCTCTGCTGTCATCACCGGTCAGGCCGGGGCTGCGGATCAGACGACCGGATGGAAGCAAAGTGGAGCCATCGCCGCAAACGAGGCTCGACAGGCGGCGGCTGCAGACCAGGAGTTTGTTTACGCAATCGATAATAAAGTGGTTGTGAAATACAACCGCCAGACTGGTGAACAGATCGCGACAAGTACCGGCGATGCCTTACACCTGAATAGCGGCTTCTTCCATAACGGAAAGTTGTATTGCGCTCACTCCAACTATCCGATGAAGCCAGAGCAGAGCATTGTAAAAGTTCTTGATGTGCAAACGATGGAACTGACCGATGCCAAAGATTTCGGAGATTCAAAGCACGGAAGTCTCACTGTTGTGTTGCAAGATCAGGGGGCATGGTGGTGCGTCTTTGCCAGATATGGTGACGACAATCACAAGACTGTTCTTGTGAAATATACCCCGGAATGGAAAGAGTCTGGGGTCTGGACATTCCCTGAGAGCGTCGTCTCTCAACTGGGGAAATACAGTATCTCCGGAGCCATCTGGAAGGACTCGATGCTGTTGGCGACAGGCCATGATGATCCGGTCCTGTTTCGGTTGCAGCTTCCGGATTCAGGAAGTGTTCTTAAGCATGTCGATACGGTGGACGCGCCGTTCACAGGCCAGGGAATCGCGATTGATCCCGTGACTGGAGGGCTGATCGGGATCAATCGCAAGAATCGTCAGGTGATCTTTGCAATTCCTGATCACCTGAATTAAATACAGAACGTGATGACCAAAAGGGTTCAAAGCTCAGAGGCAATGCACTCTGTCTCTGGTGAGATGTCAATTTCTCCATCAGGAACTCCATATTATTGGTTCCAATGCAATTCTTCTCTCTGTAAAAATCCGATTTGTAAGATCCGACTTGGGTTGCCATTCGCGATTCGGGTTGAATTGCATGTGAGATGAGTGTATTTCCGATTTCCTGGGCTCCGCGTGATAGAAGATAGGTTGGAATATGGCTGCAGAGACAGTGCTGATCACAGGAGCATCATCGGGAATCGGATTGGAATTGGCCAAGCGGTTTGCAGCGGATGGTTCTGATCTGATTCTGGTTGCCCGTCGAACTGATCGACTCGTTGAACTTGCCCACCTGTTGAAAGAACAGCATGGAGTGGTGGCGACCATCTTGTCGTATGATCTTTCTCAGCCAGATGCACCTCAGAAACTGGTGGATGAGATCCACGCACTGGGAAAACATGTCGACATTCTGATCAACAATGCCGGATTTGGACAACTAGGCGAGTTCACCACAATCTCGCTCGAACGCCAGTTGAATATGATTCAGCTGAATATCTCGGTTGTGGTGGCACTGACCCATCTGCTTTTGCCAGGCATGAAAGAACGCAAGAAGGGGGCAGTGCTGAATATCGGCTCAACGGCGTCGTTTCAGCCGGGGCCGAATGTTGCCGTCTACTACGCAACCAAAGCGTTCGTTCTTTCGTTTTCAGAAGCCTTGTGGAAAGAACTTCTGGGAACAGGAGTGACGGTTTCCTGCCTGTGTCCAGGGCCGACGAAAACGGAATTTGGGAATGAATCGGCAATGCATGACACGCCGGTCTTCAAGCACAACGCAATGAATGTCGAGGAGGTCGCCCAAAAAGGCTATCAGGCGATTCGTCGTCGCAAACGACTGGTCATTCCTGGAATTGTGAACAATATTCTTGCGACAAGTGTGCGGTTTACCCCGCGGGCCATGCTGCTGGAGGTGATGTCGAAGCTCCAGCCGCTGAAGAAGTAGAATGTTCAGGTCGCCGTCATTTCGAGGATGGCAGATCACGATCAGATGCAGCTGTCGCTTGCTGTCGAGTTCCCCTGCGCGGCCACTTGGTAGATCGAACCGCTCTCAATTATTTACGATTGCAGAGCATCCTTAAATTCTTGTCAGGTGAAATATGGTTCGTCAGTTCATTGTTGCCGGTCTTGTGGGATTGTCTGTAATGACATCCTGGTATGGTTGCACTCGGATGGGCAGTCATGGAATGTCGGTCAGTGAACTGGCAGCCGTGCAAGTCAACGACGCAGACTTCCAGAAGGAAGTTTTTGAGAGCCCACAAACAGTCTTGGTGGATTTTGGGGCGACCTGGTGTGGGCCTTGCCAGATTCTCAACAAAACTCTCGATGAGATTCAGGGGAAGTACGGCGAGAAACTGAAGATCGTGAAGATTGACGTCGACGAAAAACAGAACCTTGCTCAGGCGTACAAGGTTGAGGCGATTCCCTTTGTGATGGTTGTCAAACAGGGAAAAGTTGTTGCCGCCGATGTCGGGGCTGTCAGTGTCAGCCAAATCGAAAATCTGATTCAGCCGCATGTGAACTAATCAGATCGCTCCAGAGCACTGGTTGAAATGGTCCAGTGTCTCTGGTTCATGGCATTCCGCTGTTCCGCGATGAGAAGATCGCATCGTAAGGAGGTTCCAGACTGATTCGGTCTAGAACACCTTGCAAAATAATTTCCACGCTTCTGCCACGCGGCGAGTTGCGTTTCATCAATCGAAACGGCCGCT
>JBEBTF010000151.1:0-9750 GCA_040393865.1 Planctomicrobium piriforme
GCGCGCTTGACTGGGGGTCAAGAGGTCGCGTGTTCGAATCACGTCGTCCCGACTTTACGTAACTAGGGTTGAGTCAACAGTTTACGACTACCCGCATTTCTCGTGCGGTGCAACTTACTACCGTGTTCCTACCGGAATTCGAGGAGGTTGCATCATGAAACGAGTTCGCACGCCAAAATATTCTCTTCACAAGGCGACCGGCCAAGCCCGGGTTTGCCTCAACGGTCAGGACCACTATCTAGGTCCGTTCGACTCTCCGGAATCCAAGCGAAAATACCGGGAATTGGTCGACAAATGGCTTCGTCAGCAACAGGGGCGTCAATTCCCTGAGATGTCGCTCGCGAATCTTGCGTTGTTCTACGCCGACCATTGTGTTTCCTATTACGTCAAAAATGGAAAGCCGACTACCGAGACTACCAGCGTTCGAGCTGCTCTAAAACCCCTACTTCGCCTATATCGCTCCCACCTTGTCAGCGACTTCAC
This sequence comes from Planctomicrobium piriforme, assembly GCA_040393865.1. Taxonomy (GTDB): domain Bacteria; phylum Planctomycetota; class Planctomycetia; order Planctomycetales; family Planctomycetaceae; genus Planctomicrobium; species Planctomicrobium piriforme_A. The sequence continues at coordinate 484 of JBEBTF010000151.1, forward strand.
ACCATCCAAGCTGCGCGCCGTCCGCGATCAGATGGTGAAATCCGGTATTACCCGGTACACGGTGAACAAGCACACGGGCCGAATTGTGAGGATGATTCGATGGGCTGTCTCAATGGAATATTGCGGTCCCGATGTTCTGGCAGCTCTGCAAGCCGTTGATGGACTCAAAGCGGGGCGCTCTCTGGCTCGCGAACGAACGCCAGTGAAGCCCGCGACTCTTGCCGATGTGGTCGCAATCGAAAACGAAGTCGGCCGGGAAATCTGGGGAGCCGTGCAGTTTCAGTTGTACACCGCAGCTCGACCGGGAGAGGCACTGATGATTCGGGGAATGGACGTCGACCGATCTGAAGATGTTTGGGTCTACCGGCCTGATTCACACAAGACGGAACATCACGGAAAGGAACGAACCATTCTCATCGGCCCGAAGGGGCAGGCCGCGCTGCAGCCGTACCTGAAAGCCGATCCGAGTCTATACCTGTTCGATGTCCCCGGTTCAAAGGGGAAGCGTTGTTACCAGCGGCACAGTTACACGGTGGCTGTACGTCGCGCATGCCAGCGGGCGGGAGTTGCGGTCTGGCGACCGAATCAGTTGCGTCACACGGCAGCAACGGCGATTCGTCAGGCCGCGGATGTGGAGACCGCCAAAACGGTGCTGGGACATTCCGAACTTCGAATCACCGAAATCTACGCAGAGCGCGATATGCAAGCGGCACGTGCCGTTGTGGCGAAAATTGGATAAGTTATTAAGTCACGGCGGGGCCGATTCGGGAGTAGCTACCCGGAGCAAGGCTCTGCTTTTTACGCGGGATAGGCTGATCCCCGAACACCGGACATCCTGACCGGCTTCCCGCGTTTCTCTTCCTTCAGGATCGGCACAGGAACCGGAATCGTGACCCACTGGAACATTATTTCTGACGGCTTAATTCCCATTACAGATGAAATTGACCGTTTTGTGCAGGCCTGCGAATTTCCCCAGATTACCGAGATTGCAGGGCATTTAAAATACCAGTCTACCCGGCCTAGCTACAAGCTTTCGAGCGGCATATACACCAGGACCCGTGTTAATGGGTTTGGCTCTTTTTCTCGGAAACAATTAGTCACTGACATTCTTAATCGGACCGGATTCGCTGCCGACAGTACTCAGTTCGAATTCCGGATTAACAAACTTTTAGGCGATTTGAAATCGTGGGAGGATTTGGCCTTCAAGGATCTCGTGTGGCGAGAATCCGACATTAGCTTCAAGCAATTCGACTCCCCGAGTTACATTCCGACCGCATATGATTTACTGGGGGAGGAGCTGACTGTCGAACTTTTAGATATTTCCGGTGATGCCGATGAAACCTCACGATGGTTAAAAACGCTGATTCATACGCTGAGAACCTCCACGCAATCAGCTGGCATGGATAACTTAGTGAGTGATGGCTCTTCTTTCCTGGATCTAAAGGTGGATCGAATTCGCGGCGAGGTGCGGCGGGTAGGTAATCGAAACGTTGTCTGTTTTCGCCCAGAGTCAGCCGAATTGCACACATTTATTGTTGCGTTTGACTCCGGTGATGTCGGTGCAACAAAGCAGAAATGGATGAATGGCTACCCCGGCGACACAAGCAGGGGCAAAGCGCAAGATGCTATGCGTAGCGTCAAGAAGGTCGTGTCGGGAAAATTATTGGTTTTGGGGCTACGTCTCAAAAAAGGGGTTCCCCCAACGTTGGAAGAAGTAGACTGATCAACTCTCGTTGCGTGAGACGTTATCTCACTCTGCGTGATATAGTCATCTCACGCATTTCAGGCATATTTCAAACCGTCGCACACGTCATTCCGATGTGTCACTGGTTTGAGGATTTTTTATGTCTGCATGTCTCTCTGAATCGCTTTCAGGAACGATTGAGGCTGTATCGGTAATTGCCAAACGCCGCACGGGGAAACGTCCGTCTCCGGCCACTGTCTGGCGATGGTGCCGGAAAGGTGTTCGCGGCGGCTCTGTCCGATTGCAAGCAGTTTTTCACGGCGGATGCTGGCAGACTACTCCAGCGGCGTTTGACCAGTTTATTGCCGATCAAACTGCCGCCGCTTTTTCGCACGACGATACGGCTAATGAGGCGGACGATGACGCTCTCCGCGCGGCCGGACTTCTCTGATTTTTGGCAACGGAAATCAGGAGACCGCCCACATGAGCGACACAAGGCCCACACTCTGGGAGCGTCGTCGTCTGATTCGCGAATCGTCGCTGACAATCCAGCAAAAATGCTTGCTAATGATCATCGACGACTACTGCGGAGACAGTGGCGACTGCTTCGCGTCGGTGCCGACTCTGGCCGACAACGTATCACTCCGCGTACGCCAAACCCAGGGGCTTGTGCGATCTCTCGAACAGCTCGAAGTTATCTACCGGACTGATCGACCGGGGCGGTCAGCCCTCATGGGGATTAACTGGCAAGTGGTGCAACGTACTGCGGGGGTGCAGCAGAATGCAGGGGTGCAACGCGATGCACCAGAGGGGTGCAGCCCAATGCAGGGGAGGGGTGCAACTGGCTGCGGGGGAGGGGTGCAGCCCAGTGCATACGAACTCCCATTTAACACCCCAGTAACTCCCAAAGTAACCCCCAGTGTTAATCGTGAACATAAGCGATTCAAGAAACCAACAGTCGCTGAAGTCAGAGCCTATTGCCAGGAGCGAGGCAACACCGTCGATCCGGAACGGTTCACGGATCACTACGAATCAAAAGGCTGGAAGGTCGGAAAAGCGGCAATGAAGGATTGGCGGGCCTCAGTCCGCACATGGGAGAAAAACCAAACTCAGGAAAGGCCAGAAGGCAATGGACGCAGCAACACTGATTCAAGAAATCGCAGACGCAACAGCGGTCAGCTGTACGACCCCAGTACCGTCGGTGGCGAAGTTATCGTCTAGTGAAGCAGACATTGAGCGGCTGATCAGGCAGCGGGAAGAGCAGGAAGTAGCTGAACGACGGCGAGTTGAAGAGGCTGCGGAAGCCGTGGCAAACGCTTGTCGGGTTTATGCGGCAGAAAATCCCGGAGCAACGGCAGTGGAACTCGCCGGAGCCGTCTCGCAACGGATGGGTATTGATCGCCAGAAAGTTTTTTCGGCTGTCAAAACGGCCTGCCCAGAAATCTGGGAACGGTCGACCCGGGAAGCGGAAGTGCACAGACAACTTCGCGAAACCGAAGCACGTGAGAGAGAGCAAAAAGAGCGTGCTCAATACCTCACCGGTGAGTTCTGGAAGAAGCTATCAGGTATTCACGTAGGCAGTCGATTTGAGAATTTCGACATCAGCGGGAGCCCCCAGGAGCAGGAGTCAATGCGAACAGTCCTGGCCAGACTCAAGAGAATCAACCTTCGAGAGTCCTTCGAGGCCGGGCAGAATATCCTGTTCGTCGGCCCAGCAGGAGCCGGCAAGGATCACCTGATGTTTTCACTGGCTCAAAAAGTCCTGCTCCCGCTGAACGGTGATATCACGCAATGGAACGGTGCGGCACTTAGACGTGAAGTCAAGCGAGCAGTTTTCAGCTCTCCTGACGCCGAAGCTGCTTTGATCAGGAGTCTGACAAAGCCAAAGCTGCTGCTACTGAGTGATCCCGTCCCGACAGGTGGTAATGGGCTCAGCGACTTTCAAGCAGATGCTCTGTATTCGGTCGTTGATCAGAGATGGAACGAAAAGCGACCAATCTGGGCAACTCTGAACCTGCCCGTCGACCGGACGATGCGAGACACCGCAGTTGATGCCTTAACCGCACCGGTCTGGGATCGACTGAAGCACAACGCACTAATCTTGCTCTGCAACTGGGACACTAAGCGATCTCCAGGGGAGATTGTTGGTTGAGCCAGATGCAGCTTTGGTACTGCGCTCCGAATTTCGAACATTCAGGAACGGAAACTGATGAAATCGAACGATCCAACTCCCAGTGAGATTGCAGCGCGATCAAAAGAGATTCGCGACGAATGGACGCCAGAGCAACGGGCGCGAGCGCGGGCAAGTGTTATAGCTCTCGAGACTGACGCCGCAGATGGCTACCGATGGCGAGAACCTAAGCGGCGGCGGAGCGGCTGATTAACAGGAGTCGACAATGGAGATCAGGGTAGTCGAGTCAATGCGATGCTGCGCCTGCGGGCACGAGGGAGAACACGAGTGCAACGGAACGTTCTTTCGATGCACGGCCTGCCGGTATGCGATCCTCCCAGACGGCTCTGGAGGCTCTCGAGCGTGGCTGAATCCGTGGCGATGGTCAGCTGCTAGTAAGGGGCGGCGAACGCGTCAGAAGCGAAAATTGACGACGTGAGCGGCGTCTGGCGATGGACGGCGAGCCCCGAGGGGGAGGGGGCGAAATCGACGAATCCGGATCTGAGAACCGCGTGGAACACGCGCGTAAAACTTGGCGAGTTTTCGTAAGCGTTTTTATCCTCCGGATAACACTAATAATTAAGGAGAGACTAAGTGACAGGAAATAAGTGCGAGCACTGCGGCAACGGCTGGCAGGTTGTTTACTGCACAAAACGCACAGAATCCCGCGTCACTCGGTACTTTCGATGCTGGCTCTGTGGTCGGGCTCCAGAAGGCAATAAGACCGTCACCCGTAGTGAATCCGACTCGCAACGATTTAGGAAACGTACTAGGCAATCTAGTACGCCGATCTGTCCGGAATTTATTTCCAAGGGAGAATAACAATATGCAAACGCTTATTCCTAATCTGCCTGAGACATTTGAAGTTCCGCAGTCATTCCGTGATACGCATTACACGTACGGCGATTTAATGCGAATTTTAGGTCTGGCAGATGATCAAGAACACGACTTCTGGTTGGCCTATAAGTCTGGCCGAATTCCTCCCGGCGTCTGGCTTCCTGCAGAACACCCGATGATTTGTTGGAATCGGGAGTTTGTTGATTCCTGGGTAGCGTTGGGGTGTCCGGCGCAGCCGGGTGTTCTGCCGCACGAAAAACTGGTCTACGATGCTCTATTGAAGAGCGTCGCTGAGGAAAACACAGGAGCGGGGGCGGCCACGTTTGGCGACCCGACCTGCAACTAATAAGGATTATCAATGACTATGACGCTTGAACAACGTAAGCAGCGGCTCGCGGAGATTGATGTAAGGCAGAAGGAAATCCTGGACGAGGCAACCGTCAAACACGGCGGCAGTCTATCCGCCGAACAAAGGGCCGAGTATGACCGGCTCGACGCTGAGTACAAAAGGGTGAATGTTATTCCCCGACGATCCCCCGCTGATTCATCGTCTCCATACAAGCCCGCTACTGGCGGAGGAACTGGCTGGGCCAGGACCGGCGACGGTCAGGCTGTTCCAGTGTACGGACCAAACGACAGCATGGCAGCGGTCAATCTCAATTCAAGCGGGGAGCCTGAGCGCTTAAGCCTCGGGAGATTTCTGCAGGCGAAGGTCACTGGAAACTGGCGATTGGCTGAAGCGGAACATGCGGCCATGTTCGCTGGTCTAGGGACAGCCGACGGAACCGGCGCATCGTTCATGGTCCCGGATGTCCTGTCTGGGCAGTTCCTGGACCTTGCACGATCAGCATCGGTCGTTTTCGGATGGGGGGCGGTCACTGTCCCGGTTGAATCCGACACAATGCGAATTGCCGGTCTGGAATCGGATGCATCCTTCGCTGGTGTGGGTGAAAATCAGATCATTCCTGAATCGAATCCCACATTTCGCAGCATCAGGCTCACACCCAAAAAGGTCGCGACGATTGTACGGTGTAGCCGTGAGCTGCTGGAGGACGCACCGAATGCGGGCGAAATTATCGAGCAGTCGCTACGTGTAGCGCTGGGCAAAGATTTGGACCGCCTTTTCCTCATCGGAGATGGAGGCGAAAAGGGTATCATCGGGTTAGCGAACCTGCCTAGCATTGATGATACCGGAACGACTTCCGTTGGGGGAATTGAGTGGGGCGACTTGCACACAGCTGTTGTTGCGGTCAAGGGGCGTAATTACACGCCGAATGGATACGTATGCAGTCCAACCATCGGTGGCGACTTGGACATATTGCGATCTGAAGCTGATGGCTCATGGTTGGGGGCTCCACCTTCAGTGCGGCCATTAACACGGCTTGAGACCACTTCCATCGGTGATACTCTGGCGCTGGTTGGCGACGGCTCCAAGATTATTGTTGGTGTCCGACGTGGAATTCAGGTCGATTTCTCTGGTGAAGCTCACGAGTCATTCGAGCGTGATCAGGTTCTGATGAGAATCACGACCCGCGTAGACATGAACGTCACCCACACTGGGGCGTTCCACGTGCTTCGTGGGATTACATAACTTATCCATTTCCGCGACTTGTTGTTGCGGTTCACTCGACGCGGCTGAGGGGTTTCCTTCAGCCGCGTTTTTCATAGCAAAGAGCATCCGCCGAATCAGAGCGGGAAGCGTCGCAATGCCGCCGTAAACGCTGCAATTCTTTTCGCGAGGCTAATCGATGGCGCAACACACAATCTCAACAGAAGACGCACGCCGACTCAGTCGCGCACTCGTGTCGTTCGAACGCAGTCCGCAAAACTACCTACCACCAATCGAACGCAAGGTTCGCATTAGTGCCAGCAGCTGCCCGAATGCATGGCGCATTATCATCTGGGGAAATCCCACTGGCGGAGCGTTCGAGGTGCCTGTCACGGTGAACGAAATAACGGAAACATTGGAGTTTTCCTACAACTGCGACAAAGAAGGCATTGAGACCGAATTTCTGACGCACAGCGAGATAAGTGCTGGTTAGGTTACCGCTGAGTTCAATGGCGGAGCATGGCCTAGTCACGAGGCGATTGTTGAGCTTCCCAAATCAACAAAGATCGGCCTGCCAGAGCTCAATTTTACAGGCGGCTTAAGCCCATTCGTCCACTTCAGAAAGTGCTAAATGTGCGGAAAGAAATGTAAGTGCTGCCTCGATCTCAGGCCGAAGGGCTGCATCGACTATTACGACAAGCTGTGGGGCATGCGTGTCATTGTTCCGAGTGACATTGATGTAGGCTCAGGAGATAAGGCATGGATTCTTCCGGAGGGGAATTATGTCTATCAGTTCCTGTTCCCGTCAGCACAGACTTCGACGAGGTGTGGTGGCGTATCAGAAAGAGTGTGTACAACCGGCGCACTGAATCGATATGGGTCCGGGACCGCCTATGAAGCTCCATTCTGGAGGAGCGTCAATGTGGAGCTAGGCAACATTGGAGAACGACGCTACGCAGCGTTTGTAATCAACACGGCAAGGGACGTTCCGGGCGGCGGAATTGCGGGTTACTACTCGTGCACACCATGCCCGGCTGCGGCCTACGAAAACGGGGTTGAAATTCCCATAATGACGCAAACAGGGATCATCAACTCCCGGCCTGATGCTCTGTACATTTACCCGCTGTATGAGGCGCCAACATAAAACGCACGTGATTTCGCATTATAAGGTGACGGTGTCCCGCGAACGTTACCGGAAAACCGGTAGGTATCGGAAAGCAATCGGTCGTCCAGTGAGATCAAATTCTCAGAACATCCGGTTGACAGTACTTCATCAACGGTGCATGATGCCGGACGTGTGAAAGCAAGTACCAACGCTTTTTTCTTTGTGTGAACCGGGGACCACCAATCCCCACTCAGTACCACAAATCCCTTCCCTTTGAGTCCGCAGGACCGGTAACGACTGCAGCGCGGTTTGGTACCCGCGCACACAGGGCTTGAGGGGATGGGATTCGTCAGGCCCTAATAGGGTTTGAAAGAATCAGCTAAGGTCCCATGGCAACGCTAAAAGACCAAAGAGACCAAGTTCCAGAATATCCACAATACCCATTTCCTCAGAAGGGGTGGCACCAGCTTGAGTGCTTTGCTGCTGCATTTGGGCAGACAAGGCGGCAATTTCTGGACAATGTGAATCGTTACCAAGTCCCGAAAGTCTCGTTTGGCAGTCAGATACTTCTGAATTCGGAATTATTGATTGCCCGACTATGCAGAAAGTCTGAACATGACATTGAGACCGCCCTTAAGAATGAAAGGGCGAACAATGGCGAAGAGCCTCGATGACATGTATGACGTTCTGGAACGGATCGCAACGGCGCTCGAGTCGAACGCGAAAGGTGGACGGACGGCGATTCCTGCCGCCAAGGAAGCGGATTCCGCGATAATCAGGAACGTCGAAGCAATCGGATGGATGGTTTATCTCCATGAAAAACATGGGCGAGTCTCAAAGGCAGATATCGCAAGGGCAATGGGTTACAAGGATCACACTGGGCTTAGGCGTCTGTCGACGTTTTGTGTCGTTTTTGACCGAATGAGATGTGCAGAACAAACGACTCTCAAAGGTGGGGCAACCCGACGAAACGGGAAGTCGATCCTGTCTAACGACGACTCGATTGACGACGAATAGGGCGGGTATCGCGATACCCCGGTGGTTCGCTGCCGGGGGTGTTCTTTGTTTGTTGTAGCCGTTCCCGATCGATCTCAGTTGTACGCGATAGCGAAACGCGAGTCGGCTTGTGTTAAACGGTTCTTCATTAATTCCGAGTTAACGCTAAATTGCAAAATTAGTTATCAAAAGTTCTACCGGCTACTACCGGATTTTGGTGCAATGGGTTGAAAAACGCTGATAATTCGTGATAAACTCTGGTGTAAACGCCATGTTGTAAGTCTATATGGCGTAAGCGGTTGGAAGTTGCATCGATGGCAGGTAAAGCCCTGGGGGTCAAGAGGTCGCGTGTTCGAATCACGTCGTCCCGACTTACGTAACTGTCTGAATGCCAAGAAGTTAAGTGCTCTTGTTGTTCAGGTGGTTTTCAGGGTAAATTTCGGTTTGCAGAGCACTTTGCAGAGTTCCAATTGGAACTTACGTTATTGCATCGAATTGATGGGTGCGGAACACTGCAAGAAAAAAGCCCCGAGCGGCGGTCACCGTTCGAGGCTTCAAGCGGACCTCTCAGTCCACTTCCTGGTGATTTCTTTCACAGGATTGGGAGAGTTCGATGTCGTAGGCTTTGCCTTGGTACCGGAAGTTCAATGACACCTAGTATGTTCAGGTGGGTAAACGGCAGATCCCGCTCGCTCGTGGGAAGAAAAATCGTGCGGTAGCCTATCAGCGCTTCACGCATTTGATGGCCCAGCAGGATGCAGCGGCTTTGCACGACGAAACCCGACTGAATGTTGCCTCGCTCGCAGAAGTCTATCGGGATATGGGAACTCGCTGAACTCGTCTCCATGCCTGAGGAATCAATCGCCGCTTACTTGGCATCCACGGCAAACTTCTGCGCCAGTTTATGCAGAAAGGCATCGATTATT
>JBEBTF010000152.1:0-9684 GCA_040393865.1 Planctomicrobium piriforme
GGACGACACCTTGTCGGGAACGGGGGGCTCGGGTGCATTAAGTGCCATACCTTTGGTGACAAAAAGTCGTCAGGGATTCAGGCGATTTCGATGACCGAGATGACCTCGCGTTTGCGAGAAGACTGGTTTTTGCGATACGTCTATGACCCTCAGAAGTATCGCCCGGGGACTCGAATGCCAACCGGATTTCCGAATGGAGAAGCGGTCGTTAAAGATGTCTATCACGGGGCGCACCAGATGCAGATTTCTGCAATCTGGAAGTATCTTTCGGATGGCAACAAGGCAGGTCTGCCAGATGGGCTGGTGGCTCAGCTGATCGAGCTGAAACCAGAGAAAGAGCCGATCATCTACCGGAACTTCATTCAGGGATTGTCACCTCGTGCGATTGCCGTGGGCTATCCTGAAAAGGTCAATTTAGCCTGGGATGCAAATGATCTCTGTCTGAAACTGATCTGGCATAATCGCTTTCTGGATGCGGCGATGCACTGGTCTGGGCGCGGAACGGGAAGTCAGTCACCGTTGGGCGACCATGTTCTTCCATTTGAACCCCACATTCCGTTTGCCGCGCTGGAGAATCCTGATGCTGCATGGCCAACGACTTCCCCTTGGCAGCAACCGGGCTTTCAATTCCGCGGCTATCAGCTTGATGAACAGGGGCGTCCGACGTTCCGATACTCGACTCCTTTCGGATCGATTGATGACAAGTTGATCCCAGTGGCGAAGAACCAGCATGAAGGGACCTTCCGGCGTCAGTTGATATGGTCACCTGAGAAGTCACCTGAGAAAACTTCGGTTTCGACAACAGGAACGGCTGGAGCAGTTTACTTCCGGGCGGCTGTCGGCAAGGAGATCGAGCAGACAGAGAATGGCTTCAGAGTCGACGGGAACCTGACGATTCGTGTGTCTGGTGGCAATGCACCTGTTCTCCGCAAGCAAGGAGAGCAGGTAGAGGTTCTGGTTCCGCTGCACTCCAAAGCTGGGGAGCCCGTCGTCGTGACACAGGAGATCGACTGGTAATGCAGGGGTGAGCTGAGTTTTGTCAGGCTCTGCGGAGCTGGATCGCAGAAGTGAGATGGCCACACACCTGGTGTGGCCATCTTCTTTGTCAGACGAGACCGGTTTGGGCTATCATGCGACCGTCTGCGAGACACGCGACATCATTTTGAAAACTGCTCAGATGGGGATGCGATGAGTTCGGCGATTTTGTTGATTGCGCATGGAAGCCGTCGTGCAGAGGCGAATGCGGATCTTGTGAAACTGGCAGAACTGCTGCGTCCACTTGTCTCTGATTCGATCATTGAAATTGCGTATTTGGAACTTGCTGAGCCATCGATTCCTGATGGGTTGCAACGATGCGTTGAACGCGGTGCGACCACGATCCGGATTCTGCCGTACTTTCTTTCTGCAGGCTCACATGTGACCGACGATCTTCGGCAGTTTCAGACCGATTTCAACGCCAGTCACCCAGGCGTGACCTGTCAGCTCTCCCCGCCGCTGGGATTGCATGCTGGCGTGATTGCCGCACTTGCTGACAGGCTGCGCGAAGACCTGTAACGTTCTCAGGTTCATTCCTGTTCTGGCATTTTCCCCGCGGGCTTTGCCTGAATTTTCAGGGATTTGATTCGTAACGGTCGCGGCCCATAACGGGTGTCGTGAATCCCGAGAATAATCTGTCCTTCGGTATAGCCCGGCAGTGCCTGATTCTCAAAGACTCGGTGTCGACCGACGTTCAAAGACAGCTTTTCGTCCACGATTTGCAACCGGAAGGGTTGTTCCCCTTTCCATTCCACTTTTGTGATCTCGTGGGAACGTCCTTCAATTGCTTTGCCTCCCCGAAATTCGGTGATGAACCAAGGGCTGCCACTTTCTTTCATCGTGACGTTGTGGATCGCGAAACCACGCCCCTCATCCCAACCGACCAGCATGAACCAGCCGCCGAAACCAGCCTGTTCAATGACACCTTCCAGTTGAAATTCATTTGCCCAGGCAAGCTGCAATGCCCCGTCGTGTCCGCTGATCGCCTGCAAATATCCGTCAACCACCGCCCAGCGAGCATCTGATACAAAATTCCCCAGCACGAATGGGTGCGAAGGCATTGGGCCAGTGAATTCAAAATCGTGTAACTGTTTCACTCGCAGGGATTTTGGAAATGTCCCTTGAGCGGCTCTGGCCCGAACAGGTGCGTAAATGACCTCTGCCTTTTCTTTTGCTACGACACCTTCAAAGCCTTCCGGCTGGGCCGAAAGAAAGTTGGGGAGACCGAAGAGCAGGAAAAACGTGAATCCAAATCTGAATGCGACGTGAATCATCGACTTGAGGTCCTTGAGGCAACAGTGGATTGGCCCGTGATTCAGCGATTGCAAGGGCGTACCGCTGGCAGTGGAGTGCTTGTTATGTGAATGTGTCGTTTGGGAATAGTAAACTTCGAGATAGTTTATCTGGTCCGGTTCTCGTTGTTCTGGCTTTCGAAACGGAATGTTTCGTTTCTTGGAACTTTATGTGTTGTCTATTGTTGCGCCTTTATTTGCGCTGCCGGCATGCAACGTCAAAATGTGAAGAATAAAAGAAAATCCGCTACTTGACTTTGATTTTCGAGCGCTATTATATTCACAATGAGATAAATCGTGGTCGATAGGAGCTGTGATCGGCGGAGTGAAGCCACCTCCGGTAGGAATTCCCATCGAGCGGGAGTTTATCAGCAGTCTCCTCAGTTCATCTCATCTCTGAAATTTTAGCCTTCAGCTCCACCAGTTTCTCTTGAGTCCGAAGGCTCTTTTCCACAATTCAAGTTCCCTGAAAGATTTTTTACCGACTCTTGATACCGCGGTATATCAGTTTCGGTTGATTTTTTGATATCGAGGTTCGGACTTTCTGTCTCACGTCTTTTCTGTCTCATGTCTTCTTGGTTCTTCCCTGGAAAGGGGCTGATGGTATGCGAATTCGAAGAAACGCATTCACGCTCATTGAATTGCTGGTGGTCATTGCGATTATCGCAATCCTGATTGCACTGTTATTGCCGGCTGTGCAGCAGGCACGCGAAGCCGCGCGAATGACTCAGTGCCGCAACAATCTGAAACAGTTGGGACTGGCGTTCCAGAACTATCACGACACCTACACCACCTTTATGCCAGGTGGATTCCAGACTGCAATCGCCTACCCAGTTGGTTGGGTTCCACGCCTCTTCCCGTACATTGAACAGGGAACTCGTATCAATGCGGCTCAGGCTCTCGCTGGAACTGCAGATTTCTGGACCACCCGTTCGCCGTACCGATCTCATAACCCTGACAATCCGATCTACGGACCGGTCCCTGGGATGAGCTGCCCAAGTTCTTCACTCGGTGAAACCGCTTCTGATCATCCGGTTTCAGCAAACTTTCCACATGCTCGCAGTCAGGGGACGCTTCACTATCGTGCCAACGGCGGATCAGCTGACATCGACATGACTGCAGCGGCATCGAACCCATTCTCACGATCTGGCGTGATTTACCCTTACAGTAAGGTCAGCCTCGGCAAGATTACTGACGGAACGTCGAACACGATTCTGCTCGGGGAAACTTCCGCAACTGACGGTTGGTCTTCAAGCATGGTCACCGGTTGGGGCGGAATTAAGCCATGGGTCTTCGGATTCTTCTACTACGCTCCAGATAGCTTTTTGACGATCGACTCCAAGATCGTGAAGTTCCCAATCGGCTACCGCGGTGACTTCCTGCCAAACGAAACTCCGTTCAAGAGTCAGCACGGCGGCGGCGGAGCAAACTTTGCACTGTGCGACGGCAGCGTTCGCTTCATGTCACAGAACATGGATCTGCGAGCTCTCAAATCTCTGTCTACCCGAAGCAATGGCGAAGTCATTGGAGAGTTCTAAGTTGAATCGGTAACCAGGTGTCGAGTTTTGGCTGTCTGATCTGGTGGATTCATCTCCGAGATCAGGCGGGGATGGATCTCGGTACAGGGGACATTTCGGTAATGAGCCCAAAGCCCGATCTTGTCTGTCTGAGGGGACTCAGTGGCGGGGATCGGGCTTCTTTATTTCTGAAGGCCACGTTCAGTGCAACGTTGATTTCTTAGCAGGAACGAAGTGGTGTTGTCAGCAGATCTGCTTCGGTCGTTCATTTATCCGTGTGTATTTCATCGTGTGAGTTGTTGCTTGTTTGCTCTGAAATGACCGGCAGTTCATTTTGTCGGATTAAGAGTCCAGTTCGAATTCTGGACAATATGGGGGATCATGTCATGAAGTCATTGAAAAATCGTCGCCTGCAATCATTGCTGGGCGTGCTTTTCGCGGTGGTGTTTGTTGTTGGCTGTGGAGATTCAGGCCCAAAGACTTACGTTGTCGAAGGGACTGTGACCATTGATGGGAAGCCTCTCCCTGCGGGAACGGTCATGTTTATCCCTGAAGGCAGTGGTCCATACGCAACCGGGAAAGTAGACAAAGATGGAAAGTATCGAGCTGAAGTCATTGAAGGCCGTCACCTGATTGCCGTCAGTTCAGTGGACTATCCAGAAGGTCCTGAGGGGCCAGTTGTTCAGCTGGCTCCAAGTATGTACAGCAGTGAGCAGACTTCCGGGCTGTCGGCAGAAGTGAAAGCCGGAGCAGAGAATAAAGTGGATCTGGCTCTCGTGTCACAAAAGAAAGCCAGCAAGCGATAGGACTTGTAGAAATCCGGTCCAGTCCACGGATTGTGCGATTCTGATTCAACAGGCGGCGTGCTCAGGCAGAGCATGACGCCTGTTTTTATTTGGCGTTCCATGTCGAGGAAACGTGTTTGGGCAGTTGTTCAGGTGAAGCATGGGTGAGCAGATTCAGGATTGGCGCGGGATGTGCTTTCTCCAGGTTGATCTCAGTGCCACTCTCTGATTTCCATGGTCTGATGTCATGGTTTCGTTGAGGGGGCATGGGCTCTACGTCTGGGATTTTCGAAGGCGCAGGGAGATTGTGGCGCTTCGGAAGATGAAAATAGGAGAGGCTTTATGATGTCCCGACCTGAATACCGCCCCATCACTGCAACGCAAGTCATTGAGTATTGGGATGACTTGACCGTTGAGGAAGCTGAATGGATTGATGGGGACGCGATGCGACTGATTGAAGCGCTGCAGACCAAATTCGGAATCTCAGAGGATGAGGCCGCGATGCAGGTCTCGATCTTTCTTGATCGCACCGAATCGCCCGATCAGAAGCGAGGATGACCGGAAACTGGCGATCGATACGGAGGCGTCCCGTGAATACCAGTTGGGGTGTCTGTTTCAGTGAAGACGAGATTCAAACAGTTCGATCTGGTCCGCGCATTATGAACGTCTGTCGCGAACAAACTGCAGCGGATATTCGCTGGTTGGATCGGTCACTTTCAGGGTGATCTTACCGTCGAGCACGTCAGCCAGAAGCTGCCCGCAGACTGTTGCCCGCCAGCCGGTCATCAGTTTGGGGAGCGGACCTTGTTTGTGGTCGAAGATGTACCAGCGAATGAAGTCTTTGAGGTCGGCTGCTGTGGCCACGAGTGTCATCGACAGGCTCATTTCCTGGCACTGGTTCGCAAGTGCCAATCCCAGGATGCGCGCGAGGACTTCATCCTGAGCCGGGTGTGATTGCCCGCTGGGCTTTTGTGGAAGCTGGTCGTTCGGCAGTTGGCCTGCAGTTTTGATGATCTCGATTAAGTGTTCTGCGTATTGCTGATAGTCCCGGCGGTTCATGTCCCGGGTCATGTTCAATTCGCGAACAGATTGGGGTTGGCGGTGTGCAAGTTCCACCAGCAGGTCATCACGCAGAATGCGTCGCTGTGGCCGGTTGAGGATTTCGGCCTCATGATTTCGCCACTGGAATAACGCTCGCGCGACGGCCATTTCCCGGCGAGATAATCGCCCATAACCAGGAAGTTTCAGCCATCCTTCACGATCTTCTTCCGCCAGAACCCCGTCTACAAATCTTTCAAATTCGGAATAAGCCCAATCGAGTCGCCCGCAATCGGCCATCCACGATTTCTGAGTTTCCCAGACTTTGGGCAGATACTTGACGTCTTCCAGTGCGTAATCAAGTTGCTGCTTTGTCAGCGGGCGGTGCTGCCAGTCCGTTCTGGTTTCTTTCCCGTGCTGAATTGTTGTGTTCAGGACGCGGCTGATCAGGTTGGCATGAGAAATCGGGAACCCGCGAGAACGCAACCCTTCGGCGATCTGCACGTCGACAAGTTTCTCCGGGCGACTGCCGGTTGCGTACTGGCAAAATCGAATCTCTTCCCGTCCCCCGTGAACAATAACTGTTGTTTCTGAATCGATCATGATGTCCCACCAGGGGGTCAGATCGTCTGTCAGAAACGGGTCGATTCCATAACACGAACCATCCGGGAGCCCGAATTGCAGCAGGCAGAGTCGCGGCCGATAGTAACTTTCCGAGACGAATTCTGTGTCGAAGGCAACCGTTCCTGCTTCACGAATCCGTTCGCACAGGTCAAGAAAGTCGTTTTGGCGAGTAATAAGCGACACGGGGTTCAATCAGTGTATGGCTGAAATTCGATTGGAAACTGTTCGCAAAACAGGGGCAGTGGAAATTGCGTCATGCCGGATTTCCTCCAGTTCAAAGCGACATCCTTTGAGTAAGAATGCGTTGAACCAGCAAAATCCGAATCTGTTCGGCATCACATTTTTGCCCCTGTGATTGCCGGGAAATCATGTGTTTCAGGTTGTCACAGATTAGAAGACGCTCAAGTGACTCGCAATCGCCGCGAGGGATTTCCTCATAGGTTTGTGTCGCAAATCGGCTCCGGCGACGCGAGTTCCACGGGATGTCCAAGGGACTTATTTTGCAGAGTTGTACTCTCCTAGTTTTTCCGGAGAGGGCAGATGCTCTTTCAGAACAAACTTCGGGCGAGGATGAGAGTTGACGTAGCTCGCGATGTCCAGAGACTCCTGTTCGGTCAGCGTGGTGTCGTCCAGTGGCATGGCGACCTTCAACCATGCGGCCAGCTTTTTATCAACGGCGAGGCCAGCACCGGTATTGTAGGAATCTTCTCCCCAGACTGGCGGGCCATTCTCTGTTCCGTTGCCATTGTCGCTGTGACAGTCAGCACAGCGGGTTGCATAAAGCTCTTTTCCCCGGGCAATATCTCCAGTTTTCTGAGAGAGCTTGAGTGGGGGAACCGCGAGCGGGCCGACCGGAGCCTTCGGGTTCATGGAGATCTTCTCGCCAGAGGACAACCAGGTGATATAGGTCGTGACGGCGACTGAAACCTGACTTCCGTTGGGAGGACGAACACCGTTCATGCTTCTCATGAAGCAGTTCAGTACGCGATCTTCCAGAGTGATCACGCGACCTTCACGTTCTGACCAGGCAGGGTAGGCCGTTGCGCTTCCAAGAAATGACGCCGCCTTGGGATCGGTTCCCGCTTTGAGATGGCAAGAGGTGCAAGTCAGCGCATTCCCGACATACACCTTGGACATCGGGTGAGTGTTCGTGTTGTCCACGATTTCCTTGCCGAGCAGGACGACTTTTCCAAGTTCTCCCGGAGGGAGTTCTTTGGGGACCGAAAAGACGCGAGCATCGTCAGCGCTCAATACCGTACAAGCAAAGAATGCGGAACAGAAAGCGAACTGCGCGAAATGGCGCGCGCTGAGTGTTCTGATTGGAGAAGCGGGCATATCAGTTCCTTTGTTCATTTCATCTCCGATTTGAGGCTGGAGTGGAGATTTTGCCTCGTGGAGATGACTGGGCGGGAGGAGCGTTCTGCCTGTCAGTCTTGCGACTTATTAAGGGCTTTGTTGTTCGTTGTCTCCGCGCCGAGGGCGTTGATAACGGGGTTGGCCATGCCATCCCAGTTTACGGTGAAGTGTCCCATAAAAGCTGTAGCCTGTCAGGCGAACGAGTTCGAAACTGACCGGGGCAGCTCGAATGATGACTTCGTCGCCAGCAGCAAAAGGAACTTTGATCTGGCCATCGACAACCAGTGTGACTCCTTCCGGAGCATCTTCCACAATCAATCGGTATTCTGCATTTGCGCGATCGATGATCGGGCGAATGGTCAGTGTGTGAGGGCAGATGGGAGTAATGACGAAGGCACGCAAGTCCTGCCTGAGAATCGGCCCCCCTGCGGAGAGATTGTGGGCCGTTGACCCGACTGGCGTGCTGACGATCAGTCCATCGCCACTAAAGGTTGTGACCGGTTCATCGTCGATGGAGAGGTCAATATCGATCATGCTGAGTGAGGCGCCTGAGAGAATCGCGACCTCATTCAACCCCAGGTAGCTTTCGAATGTCCCGTTAGCATGCTTGTGCAGACACTCAAACATCAGGTGTGGCACGATGCTGAAGTGACGGGCCTGCAATTCTGGAATTTTGTTCGTGAAATCCGTTGGCGTTAAATCTGCCAGAAATCCGAGTCGTCCCAGATTCACGCCGAGAATCGGGATCTGGTCTGGGCCGAAATGGCGGCAGGCTCGGAGAATCGCCCCATCGCCTCCCAGTACGACGGCAATATCGACGTCGCTGGATGGGAGGGGGTCGAGATCATCGATATAGACCCCGGTGACCTGGATTCCGGGAACTCCTTTCAGGCTTTGTTGCAACTCTCGCAACGGAGCCTGAACGCGTTCATGTTGATCGCGTGCGATCAGTGCCAGACGCAGAGGAGTGTTTGCCATGATGTCCTTCAATTTCCCGGAGGTAAAAGTTCCCAGACGAGCCGACAGGCAATGTTATATCAGCACCGCACTCTGATTAGAGCGTTTTTTGTCGCTTTTTGCTTGCTTCCCGGTGTTGAATGCTTTCGTTCGTGGCGTTGAGACTCTTGCACGGTCCAAAACGTACGGTCGGTTCCAGAACTGGAATTTACGACGTCGAAGGGAGATGCCCCAATTGCCTGAGGGGGGAGAAATCGGTTACTCTTGATGTTGGCCAGATTGAGGCCGATTAGACAGAATTATTGATTGGCGAGACTGAAAGTGTAATTTCACGATCCGGTTGGAAGCGAAGATTTTTTTCGATCCTTTCCAGCCGAACAGGGGTTTCATTCCTGACGGGAGTATCGACTCTCAGGTCTTTTCGTATCGAGGCGTTGTGGTTACGGGAGTCATCTCCACTACGAATGATTATCGACGCGATCCAGACGTGCAGCTCATGTTGCGGGTCAGGAATGACGATCAGGGTGCGTTTACACAGCTCGTCGCGAAGTATCAGGATCGTCTTATCGGCATCTTTACGAACATGTTTCGTGATGCCGCACTGGCCGAGGATCTTGCTCAGGAGGTCTTCCTGCGAATCTATCGGTCTCGAAACAGCTACGAACCGACAGCCAAGTTTTCCACATGGCTTTTTCAGATTGCCAATAATCTCGCGAGTAATTCAAGACGGACCAAAGGTCGTAAAAAAGAGGTTCAGTTCGCACAGAATCCTGCGGATTCGCAGCAGATGTCGGCAGGGGAGCAATTGCTGGCAGACAAGTCCGCTTTAATGCCCACTCGACTTGCGGATACCGAAGAACTTCGGGAACGAGTCATGGATGCCTTGGATACTCTCAGTGAACGGCAGCGAATGGCCATTCTTCTCCATAAGTTCGAGGAAATGTGCTATGCCGAGATTGGGGAAGTGATGGAACTTTCTCCGCAAGCGGTGAAATCTCTGCTTTGTCGTGCACGCGAGCATCTGAGAACCGTACTGGAAGGATATGTAAAGTAGCGACAGACGTTTGTATTGGGATCTGC
>JBEBTF010000153.1:0-9485 GCA_040393865.1 Planctomicrobium piriforme
AGCAAGCTCACGGCGGGACATCTCGTTCATTGTTCAAGTGGGTGATCGCGCTAACGTTGCTGGCCCTGATTTCCGGAGGCGGGGCGGTTGCGATGAGAACAGGATGGCGACCGCCAAACCGCGAGAAACCTTCTGCTCCCGCGACTCCTTCTGAGGATTCCATCTCGGTACCCGAGGCGACGGAAGACGTCTCTCGGAATTCAGAGGGTGCTTCTGGCTCAGCTCAGCGGGACACGGAAGCAATGAGCACAACAGGCACATCACAGGGCGGTCAGTCGCCCATGTTGCCAGGAGATTCCAATACGGTTCTTCCTCGAGAAAACGTGAATGCGATGTCCGCAGGCGAGCAGAGCCCCGAAAGGCAATCGAATGCAATGGCTGCAGGTGAGCAAAAAAAGCCTGAAGCATCTCCCCCAGGAAGCAATGCATCCATCACGCAAGATCAACAGCCGAAACCCGCTCCTCGTGAGGTCTATATCCACTGGTCAGAGGCGCCACCACAACTTCAGGTGAACCAAGTGTACGACATACCTTTACCTGATTGGATCACCCCGGACAATGCAATAGTTAAAGCGTGGTGCCCAACTGACCGAGAGGAAACATTCAAAACTGCTGGAAACAACGTACAAATTAGACGGTCAAGAAATGAAGAGTGGGAAACAGTAGTCGAAACGAAATTAACAAATAAAAACGACAAACCACACCTGAAAATCACAGCAAGCTCTGCGTTATCGTTCTCGGACTATAGTAAAGTCGTATTCACGATTCACCACGACAAAGACAAAGAACTACTGCATGTATTTCTGAGCCCTGCTCCAACATTTTCTCGCAAGTCAACCTTAAACAACACCTACGACACGGTAATCAACTTATCTACCCCTATCGCTCATCAATCCAACAACAGCCCCCTGTCACTTAAGCATGTAGTATTCCACATAACAAACGCAGAAAACACCGACGACCAGCAATCAAGAATAAACATCACAGAAAAGTTCCTGCCAGACGGTTCATTCTTGAGGTCTAAAGTGGACACGGGAGTTTTCTCAATTTTAAGCAAACAAAACCTGCAAGACGACCTCAATACAGTTACAGAAAGTAGTGCAAAGCAGATCGAAGAACTAAAAATTGAATTGCAAGCAACATTGAAGAGTGTAGGCAACACATCTGAACTGACAACATCCATCAACCACGCCAAGTTCATCGAGGACGCCAACAAAACCATAAACAAAGAGCTAAACAATATCTCATCTAAATCTCTACCGCCTGAAATTAGCGTAGACCTTGGGGTATTAAAAAACAATAATCCGGGCAATGAAGAGTTTATAAGCCACCTGACCTCAAAGAAAATCAATGCCGATAAACTTGCCCAAAAGTACGAAACAGAAGGCAAAGACCAAAACAACGAACACGCAAAAACGGCAAGACAACAATCAGAACAATTAGACAGTGTTATTAAGTTTTACCTGATTATAAAAAAGACGCTCGAGCAACTTAAGATGTGTGACACTGAAGAAGTACTAATCTCACAAGTGTGCAAGAATGGCAATGACATAAAAGACATCCCTGTTGTCGTGTATCGTCAGGGGGCGTTGAGCAAGAATCCGAAATCGGAACAGTAAGAGGGGATTTCTCCAATGGCAGATTATCAACAAATAGTCGATGAAATCCGGTATGCTCTACAGTCCGAAAGCTGTGAACTGACGGAAGAATTGCAGAACGCTGCTCGGGAGTACTCACTTGCTTGCCGAGAAGTGAATCAACGTTTAAGGAAGATCGGGACGTATCTCGACGGCGGCCTGCGGTCTGAAGCAATTCAACTGGCAGAAGGGCCACCGAACATTGAGGAATTGGTCAACGCCCTTAACTTCCCAGAGCAGGAAGAATGGGCGGATGTCGTCACGATTTATGACCTTCCTCGAAATGAACCACTTATGCTGCGGGTCATCGAGCAACTTGTGGAAGCGCAAGTTGTCGACCTGCCACTCAAGGGCCTGATGTCCCGCCACCGTCTGCTGGCACTGCATCGCGCTCCATTGAGATCAAGGTTGTCGGTGCTACGCGAGCTCGTGACAGCCGACCCGGAAACACCTTCCTGGGAGGAAGATGTCCGAGATTTCGAAAAGGCGCGATTTCAGGAGATCGCAGAAGAGGCGAGAGTTGCCCAGAGATCTGGAGACTTAGGCCGATTGAAGCAACTCCACGAGGAGATTTCTGGAACAGCCTGGCTTGAAACGCCTCCTGCATCATTGATGAAGATCGTCAAGACGAGCGCTGGAGAATTGACTCGCAAAACCGCTCAACGCCAGCTGGAAGAACTCGCAGTGGAACTGGAAGCCGCGTTCGGGGAACTCGACTTTCCTCGCTCGAGAATCCTGGCCACTCGCTGGAAGGAATCGCTTAGACAAGCAGGTGCAGGATTTCAAAGTCCCCTATTGGAACAGATCACCCCAATTCTTAATTGGGTTCAAGATGAGGAAGCCAGAGAGGCGGCTGAGAAGCAGTATCAACATCTGATTGCCCGACTGGAAAGTGAGCTGGACCAGACATCGAGCTTGGATGATTTGGACCAGATCGTTCATGAGATCCAGCGTCTTGATCGAGATCTTCCAGAGCTTCTGGCGATTCGCTACCAGAACCGACGCGACACCATCCAGCTACGGCAGACACGTGTTCACCGTTTGCAGTTTGGCACGGTTCTGGCTGTCATTGTTGCGATCGCCGTGGGAATCGGATTTCTCGTGCGCCAACAAGTGAGGGCGAATGAAGCTGACCGAATCGCAGATCAAGTCGAAGATCTTCTCGAGAATCGACAGTGGGATGAAGCCCAGAAGGTTCTCGCTGCACGTGACGACATCACGCAGTGGGATCGATTAACAGAGTTGCAGACGCGACTAGCCACCGACCTCAAGCAGGAGGAGCAGCGAAGAAACCAGCTCGCCACACTTCTCGCGTCTGCGCAGAATGCTAAGACATTTCGGGAAGCAATGGAGTCTGTGGAACAAGCCAAGCAACTCACAATTTCTGCAGAAGAGAAGATTGCACTCAGCAATCTTCAGCAGGAAAGAGAGAAAAAACACAATGAACTTATGGCAGCACAAGAAGCCGCCTTCAACAACTCAGTACGCCAGGGACAAGACCTCCTGACTAAAATCCAGGACTCGATGGGGGACGGCCCCGGCGACAATGTTGTTGGAGAGTCATTGACGAAGGTCGCCTCCATCATTGGGGGACTTCAACAGCAGACACCAGAGATGCGCCCAGAGTTTGCCAGCCGAGTCCAGTTGCTGGAAGCCCGACGAAAAGAATTAGATGAACTTCGCAAGCAGCGCCTGGTTTATCAACAAAGGATCGAAGATCTCACCTCGCGTTCGTACATCTCAAGCAATGAGTTGAATTCTGGAAATGCCGTGAGCCAGTATTGCACGGCGTTACTGGCGTATGCGGATGCGATATCACTGGAACAGGCCGCAGAACTTTACCGAGCGCGCGCCGCTGAAGACAAACACTGGAAAGCTGCACTGCTCTGGTCAAACCGCGTCGGAAGCTGGAAAGAGATTTGGCCAAACGATCTGACGGAGATGACAAAACGCGTAGACGATTCCCGGCAGTTCCTTACGGACAATGCTGGAGCTCCAGACTCTGCTCAGGTGAAACGGTATGCAGACCAGTTGGAATCAGTCATCTCGATTACCGGCCATGTCGAAGGTTCTGGGGCAGGTCTGCAGACTCGGCTCCTCCGGATCTTTTCAAGTCCCCTGATTGAAAAGTCTTGGTGCCTAAAGACCAAAGACGATCGCGTCTTCTATGTTCCGAAAGAAATAACGATTCCTCAGACAGGACTTCCCAACTTCGAGTTTTACGTGGGCTATGGCGAAGAAGACATCGACATTCAGAAGAGAATTAAACCTTCCGACCTGATATCGCTCGAAGCAACGCCCTCTCCGAGTCGAGTGTTAGCAAACTTTGTTAAGCATCAACTTGCTTCTCTCCCCCCTGGCCAGTGGAACGAGTTCTGCTTTGAACTCTGCACAAAGATTCTTAATGACAAGGACTTGAACGACTACTTGAAGCTTGACTTGCTGAAACGTTGCCTTGATCTGGCAGCAAAAGGAGATGTCTTCCTAAAGGACCAGCTCGATCCACATCTCAAACTCCTCCAGGAAGCCTCGATCAATCCATTGGCACGGTGGATGAATCCCGATGACCCCGACGGCAAGCGGGCGACCAATGATTCACAGCAGGTTTTATCCCACTTCCGACGCCTTAAAGATCTTGGGGACGTTTGGAAGGACGCAGAACAACAGCGAAACCAGTTCATGGATTCCATGAAACGAACAGTGACAATGGTGGGCTGGCTTCAGGCTGGCCCGAAATGGACCTGCCATGTCGACAAATCACAATCTCTACCTGACTCTGACCTTCTAGTGGCATTTACCCCCAGCGGGACTACGGTCAGCGAATGGAGATTAATCGGCCAGATCGCAGACGGAGAGGTGCAGTTCAAACCCGGGACTTCCGAATTCCTAGCCCCCGGCCGTCCAGTTTTCGCGATACAGAAACTGCCGAAGAATTCCTCACCGATCACTATGACTCGGCAACCAGAATGACTTGCGGCAGCTAACTGAGAACACCAATGTCTGATTCAATCTCCCCAAAACATTTCGTTCGAATCAACGGTAAGATTCTCGGCCCATTCGGTCAGGATCAACTGCGATCACTCAAATCTCGCGGACGGTTACACCCTGACCACGAAGTCTCGATCGATCGTCGTACATGGCTTCCAGCGACAAGCCTCGTCGACTTATTTGGGGAACCGGCAGGCGCAAAACAAAGCACCTCTTCCGCAACTTCAACGGAATCGACTTCCGACCCCATACAGGTAGAGTGGTTCTACGCAGTTGGAGACGAGCAGCATGGGCCTATCGGATTTAAAGAGCTCAGAAGGCTGGCATCACAAGGAAAGATTAACCACAGAGATCTCGTCTGGCACTCAGGGTTAGACGAATGGATTCCAGCAGGAGATCAACCGGGGTTGATCTTTCCGTCGCGTACCGCATCAAACCGGAGGAACTCAGGCTCCACAATCCACGGCGGGAATCAGACTCAGTTCCAAACGTTTCTGTGGGACATGATTCTTGAACTGCTCAGAGAAAATTTTGCCCCGCGACAACTGCAAAGATTTGTTCAATCACTCACTTCAGTCGGTGGATTTTGCTTAACCCTTTCAATGTTCCTGGGGCTAGTGCTATCAGTGACATTGGCAATCAAACTTGACTCCGTCCAGATCATGTTTACTGGCTTGGGGATGACGCTAATCGCGTCAGTCCTCAAATTTGTGGGGATCCACTCCATTCACGCTGGCGATTCCTTGATTCGATCGACACCGAATCAGATGTCGTCAGCCGCACCTGTAAATATGGCATCGGTCATATTGCTTGCAACGGGGATACTGTTATTTACTTCGTCGATTTATCGAGGAATCTACGAAACCCAGTTCGACGTAAAAGTTTTGCATTTTATCGTTGGTTGTCAATTTCTGTTTGTCCTTATGACAGCGGCATCTTTTCTTCTTCAAATGAGCTGGATGAATGTGGAGATCGTCGCCGACTCTCGGGCAGGTCAAGAAGGACTTGCAATACTTTCTTTCGTCCTCAAGCTGATTGTTCGAATCAGTACATTCACATTCGCAGTCAGTTCCCTACTCGCCGCTGTCAGTCTTGGGGTTGCAAATATTATCGTGATCTTCTCGGAAGACTACAAAGATTTTCTGAGCAATATTTACTCGCTAGGATACCTAGGTTTTATACAGACAGTTGCTTCCGGGGCCGCCCCTCTATTTGCGTACTTGCTGTTTGTGACAGGAAGCATTTTCCTTGATGTCTGCCAATCGCTAATCACCCCATCCGCAAATCTGGCTTCATCAGGCGGTCACACTCAAGGAATGAAATCAGGTGGATCCTATAATGAATAGTCATTACTT
The DNA here is from genome assembly GCA_040393865.1 of Planctomicrobium piriforme. Classification (GTDB taxonomy): domain Bacteria; phylum Planctomycetota; class Planctomycetia; order Planctomycetales; family Planctomycetaceae; genus Planctomicrobium; species Planctomicrobium piriforme_A. The sequence continues at coordinate 5,981 of JBEBTF010000153.1, forward strand.
CCTTAAGTCTGGAGGAAAGACTCTCGGACCTTTTAACAAGGAGCAACTGGATTCGCTTCAAGTGAGAGGACGGATCAAATCAGATCATCTGATTTCCTCAGATCGCAGATCATGGAAGCCCGCTGAAGAGTTCTTCAGTCAACCCCAGCCAAATGCAATCGCTGTCCTCTCAGGCAAAGCTGACGATGAGTGGTACTACGCTGAAGATCAGCGGCGGGTCGGACCTTTAACTCGCTACGATCTCGAAAAACTCTTCAAGAACGGTACCCTAAAACCAGACGATCTTGTGTGGAAAGAGGGATATCGAGACTGGATCCCGGCATCTTCGGCTGCTGAGCTTCGACTGTTCGATGGCCAACCGGCCCTTCCTATACAGGCTGCCTCATCTTCTTTGGTGATGCAGAGAATCTGTATGAGATGCGGCACACAAGCATCTATGGGAGGGGAATTTTGCCCAAGCTGCGGAAACCGGTACCAGATCCAACATACGAGCCAAGGCAGCCCTTTAAGCCATTCAGATCGCAAAGATCGTCACATGGCGGCTTTGTTAGCACTGTTACTGGGAGGTTTTGGAATCCACCATTTCTACTTAGGGAACACTCTCCTGGGAGTTCTTTACATCCTGTTTTGCTGGACTCTCATTCCCGCCTTTGTGGCGTTTATTGAAGGAATTGTATTCCTCTGTACCAGTACTTCATCCTTTGACGCCCAGTACAACACCCGTCAATGAACTCCATGTCAACGAATCAATCACAGTTATTCGACAGCTCAAACCGGCTTTCCTGGAATCGTTCCGACCCGGAACAGAGGCTTCTCTTCCGTGGCGGGCGTTTTACTCGAGTCAACAATTTCTGTTCATTCTTATTGGCCTTGATCGGGACATGCTTGTTCTACACGGCACTAATCCCACTGCATGAAGAGTACGTTGCCCAAATGTTCACCGAACGAGGGCGCGTTCCTTACGCCATCGTGTTCTTCTTTTTCTGGGCGATGGCCATTCTTGTTCTCAAATCGCTGAAGCTAAAGTTACAACGCAAGACGCTCCGACTTCCGATTTTACCTGAGAACCCTGAATTCGTTCTCTCACCAACGACTGTTGGCGAAGTCACCAAAAAGATTCACCAGGTTGTCGATGAGCCGCGTCAATTCATTCTTCTCAACAGAATCGAAATTGCTCTGTCAAACTTGAAGAATCTCGGGCGAGTTGCAGACCTGGATGAGATCTTGCGATCCCAAGGGGAACAGGACGAATCGACCGTTGAAACCAGCTATTCCATCATTAATGGATTTGTATGGGCTATTCCTGTACTTGGGTTTATTGGAACTGTAGAAGGGCTTTCAATCTCGATCGGCGGATTTGGCGATGTTCTTGCAACGACCGAGCAACTCTCTGAGATCAAATCCTCACTTCAGGGCGTTACCTCTGGTCTAGCGATTGCATTTGAGACGACACTTCAGGGATTGGTGGCAGCACTCATCGTTCAACTTTTCCTAAACCAGACCAAGAAACAGGAAGAAGAGTTTCTCGATGACTGTGCAGAGTACTGCATACGAAACATCGTGGGGCGATTACGTCTTGCTCCCTATGAAGCCAAAGGGAAAGAATGAGTCGCCGTTCCAGAAAGGCTGGTTCCGCAGTCACTCTGTTCTTTTTCCAGGACATCATTATGTCCACCAGTGGAATTATGATCATGATTGTACTGCTGCTGTGCCTGGAACTGATTGAGCGTCCGGAATTGGCGGCGACCTCCACTGAAAGACCTCCCCTGCAAATAGCGGAACAAGTTGCTCAGCTTCAAGGAGAGATCGAGCTTCTCGAGCAGCGAATCGCGGTGACAACAGAGTTGATGCAATCCGCTTCTCAGATGACAGCGTCAGAACGAACCGAGCAGGTTCAACACCTGCAGACAGCCAACAACCTTATGAGCATTGAACTTGAACAATTAAGGGGGAAGTTGAAACAGCAGGAAGCCCAGAATGCGGGTATCGAGCGTCAGGAGCGAAAACGATTGCAGGAACAAATCGAATCCGCACGAAGGAATCAAGCCGCTGTTGCGAATGCGATTCAAGCTGAAATCCAAGACGATCGTCCCCTCTTTTCTCTGCCCCGAGGAGATCACCGGGAAGGCTGGATCGTCGATATATCTGCTACAAGAATTCAAGTAGCTCCCATCGGAAAGACAACAAAGCCACTCACTTTTGTGTCAGCACGAAAGGGGCTTTTTCAGTCCAAACGTGCAGCTGATGCATTTCTAACGTGGATCAAATCGGCCCCTGGCAATTCAAAGTCTTATTATTTTCTCTTCGTCAGGCCAGACGGTGTGAGTGACTTCGAACAGATTTCGAAGTCACTCAACATAACTAGCGTCTCCTATGGATATGACATTGCGGATTCAAAGCAAAAATTGCTCCACCCTGAACGGGGAGCAGGTGAATGAAACGACGACGCCATACTCCCGCCGATAGCCTTGATCTTCTGCTGGACACAATTTGTAACACCTTCGGCGGAATCATCTTCATTGCTTTGCTGGTGGTAATGTTGCTGTTAATCAGCGGCAGTTCTGGATCGCGGCAAAGTCCGATTCAACGTGCGGAAGAAGTCGACCTGCGACACCAGTTGGAGACACTTACTGGATTGAAGTCGCGCTTAGAGTCCAGCCTGGAACAGCAAACAGAAACGATTTCTAAACTGGCTCCAAACGACATTGAGAATAAGCTGAATAACTACAAGAAGGAAATGGCGCGTCACGCCGAACTCAAAACAAACATCTCAAGACTTCACGATAAAATTCATTCAACCGAACAGGAGAGCAAGGAGTTATCAAAGCAGGACAAGGAACTTCAATCATCGTTGGAGCTCATTCAGTCTCAAACAGAAGATTTGAAAAGATCGCTCGCCCGTCAACGCGATTCTCGACGCAAGACACTCAAGATGCCGACCGTGCACTCACCGCGACAAGAAACGCAGGTGATCGTCGTTTTGCAGTTCAATCGATTTTACATCTGGCACCGATACTCCTTTAACGGAATTCGTGAAGGCTTGAATACTGATGACTTTTTGATTCTGTCAGACGAGACCAAGGGAATAATCACGACGCCGAACCCTGCCGCTGGCATTCCTCTTGATCAAACGAATGAAACGAAGCAGCGGATTATCCAGGAGCTATCACGGTTTCACCCAAATAGATACCACCTCGCGGTAATCGTCCGCCCAGATTCTTACGGGTCATTTCAGTACCTTCGAGAGGCCATTGCTCAATTGAAACTAGAGTACGATCTTCAACCGACAACGACAGACGCTGAATGGTTTGACCGCGGTGGATCAGGTGGGTTTGTTCAATAAACAACATGACCATACAGTCAAGATTGAACTATCATTTCATTGTTTATCACTATTTGTATTCATGACGTAGTTCCACATCACTCCCCATCATCTCTCAGGGTCTATCTGAGAAGTGATCTTGCGGTAAATCTCTGTTTGCGAGGACATTATTGTCTGTCCATG
>JBEBTF010000154.1:0-9480 GCA_040393865.1 Planctomicrobium piriforme
CATTAAAATCGGAATAATCCCCTGCAAAATGGCATAGTTCGCGATTCCTACTTTCCTGGCGTTTACCGCTGATGCTCATGCATGTTGTGGCCGCCTGACTTTCCGTGAGTAAGGAAAGCTGCATCGGATCTTTGCCCTCGGCCGGCGTAAAGTCGCATCCTCTCGAATGCTTCTTGACTTATCTTTTCGATTCAAACGTATGGGGGACGGTCTGGAGGTGAAGATATTTGATGTGCCTTGTGTTTGGGCAGATCGAGTCGCGATTGCGTGAAAATTGTGCGTTTACGTGTGATTGTTTTCGCGAGATGTCGCGTGCCGACATTCTGATCGGTGCGAAAAGTACCGAGAAAACGTCTTCGCTGTCATTTTATTCAGTCGTGCTGTGCTGGGTGGCACGTGCGTTGCGAAGAGCACCCGACGTTGGCCATTTGGGGGCCGAATGAAAGTTGGACGCGATCTGTAAACCCAGGCGGGTTTGGTCATGGCTCGTCCATATTCCACGGAGATCCCCTGACTTGGTTACCTCACTTTTGACGCAGGGAGGTCTTTCATGTGTCCAGCCAGTTCGATCATCGCGATGAATGCGAATCGTGAGTTCTGCGGCGAAAAGACCTGCGTTGAGAGCCGTCCTAGAACTCTTCCCAGAGAGCGAAGTCACCTTTATGAAGAAACATGTCAGATCTGGAATTGTGATCGCAACCTGGTTTGCCCTGCTAGTTGTTCCCTGCTTGGCATATGCCCAAGAGGAAAAAGGTGCGGACGGGGCTCCGATAGCGATCGTTGAAGAAACGAAAGTTACGGAAACGGTGGAAGCGTCGATCGACACCGGAAATGTTGCCTGGATGTTGACATCCTCAGCGCTTGTTCTGTTGATGACGGCGCCTGGTCTGGCGTTGTTTTATGGAGGTCTGGTTCGAAAGAAAAACATCCTCAGCGTGATGATGCAGTGCGTCTTTCTCATGGGGACAATGTCTGTTCTCTGGGCAGTGGTTGGATACAGCTGGGCGTTCGGTGGAACAAGTGAATGGGTCGGAAACTTTGATCACATCCTCTTGAAAGGGATCATTCCCAGCGAAAATCTTTCGCTCGACGCATCTGTTGATGGAATGATTTTCTGCATGTTTCAGGGAATGTTCTTCATTATCACTCCGGCCCTCATCTGCGGTGCATTCGCTGAGCGGATGAAGTTCAGCACAATGGTTGTCTTCTCGATCCTTTGGGGGTTGGTTGTTTATTGCCCGATCGCGCACTGGGTCTGGTCTGAAGCCGGATGGCTGAGTCTGGCGAATCCGACTGCAAAATTCCCAGGTCTGGACTTCGCTGGGGGAACGGTCGTTCACATCAGCTCCGGAGTCTCGGCCCTGATTTGTGCACTGCTGATTGGAAAACGTCACGGCTACGGACATGAGCCAATGCCTCCACATAACCTGACCTACACCTGTATCGGTGCCGCACTGCTCTGGGTGGGTTGGTTTGGCTTCAATGGGGGAAGTGCTCTCGCTGCAAATGGAGCCGCCGTAAACGCATTCTTCGCAACAAATCTCGCGGCAGCCGCCGGCGTTTTGGGATGGGCTGCTGCTGAGTGGATCTGGCATGGCAAGCCGACATTGCTGGGTTCGTGCTCCGGTGCTGTTGCCGGACTCGTCTGCATCACTCCGGCTGCTGGAGCCGTCGATCCGATTCAAGGGATCATTCTTGGATTGTCTGCTGGGATCGTCTGTTACTTTGCCTGCACCACTTTGAAAAAGACGTTCGGTTACGACGACTCACTGGATGCATTCGGTGTTCACGGAGTCGGAGGGACTTTAGGTGCGATTCTGACCGGGGTATTTGCCAACAAATTCATCACTGGCGGAATTAGCGGTTTGATCGAAGGAAATCCTGGTCAGCTCGTCAATCAGCTTGTTGGGGTTGGTGCTTCGATTGCACTGGCGGTTGTCGGAACCTTCATTCTGCTGAAAATTCTGGACCCTGTAATGGGATTGCGGGTTTCTCAGGACGAAGAACAGCAGGGACTAGACCTCACCCAGCACGGGGAAGAAGGTTACATCTTCCTGTAATAACGGGATTGAAACTGGTGAAGGCGGCATCGGTTTGGAAGAGATGTTGATCATCATGCCGCTTTCGCCTTCTTTCTGGCACAATTCTCTGCAAGCATCATTGAGTCCGTAGCGGAACAGACACAGGCTTGACGGAACTCCCGGACGGCGCCACATTGAGGGCCGCGTTCTTTCGTCGCACCAAGGATTGAACTCATGAAGAAAATTGAAGCGATTATCCGGCATTTTAAGCTTGAGGAAGTCAAGGACGCCTTGACTGCCGCGGGAGTTTCCGGAATGACCGTCGCGGAAGTACGCGGGTTTGGACGGCAAAAAGGCCACAAAGAACAATACCGCGGTGCAGAATACACCGTGGATTTTCTGCCAAAAGTGAAAATTGAAATCGTCGTTCCTGACGACGAACTTCAAAATGCGATCGATGCCATTTTGAAGACGGCGAGAACCGGCCAGATCGGGGACGGGAAGATTTTCGTGAGTGATCTTCAGGAAGCAATCCGGATTCGTACTGGCGAAACCGGCAGCGAATCGTTGTGAAAGAGTCGTTTTCCCGTTTGTCGCGGCTTGTCTTAGTTGCAGGTCATGGCTGTCACTCGAAGCGGCGAACACCATCTTTTCAGCTCGTCATGAAAGCGTCCCGTTTTTGAACGGTGCGCTCTCATTTCGGCGCCCGCCACTTCCGACGAGGTGACTTCGATCCGCAGGTGATGCCCGCCAAGCGTGGGGGAAGTTCGTCGTCGAGAGATAGTCTGGTGGCTGGCTAGTGCAGTCTAGAAATTGCCTGGTGGCGGCATCACTCGTGACGATGAACTCGCTGATGCGGTAGGTTGTTTTTGATTGAAGAGTTCCGCAATGCCGCGAGTGCTGTTTCATTTTGTGACGGGCTCGCGGTGTGGACGCAATGATAAGTAAGTGACACTGAGTCGAAAGGCTCAGCATCGTCGCAAATATTGAGCGACGCGCTCTCGTTAAAAGTTAAGTCAGGTTGCGGTTATGAAGAAGATCGAAGCAGTCATTCGACATTACAAACTCGATGATGTTAAAGAAGCCTTGTCTGCAACTGGTATCGTTGGAATGACGGTCTCGGAAGTTCGGGGATTTGGGCGTCAGCGCGGCCACAAAGAACAATACCGCGGCGCGGAATATACGGTGGACTTCCTTCCAAAGCTGAAGGTGGAAGTCGTGGTTTCAGATGAAAATCTTGCCAAAACAATCACTGCGATTACAGAATCAGCTCGAACCGGTCGGGTCGGCGATGGAAAATTGTTTATTTCCGACATACTGGATGTCATCCGCATCCGCACCGGGGAAACCGGGGAAGACGCGGTTTAACGATAAGCGACACTGGCAACGGTGAATGAAATTTTTGCGGATGGCTTTGCTCAGTATCACGAGTGCCGACGTTGAGTTCATGTGTGATCTGCCGGAGATTGATTGACCGATTTCACAGGTGTTCCTGCGCTATTCGATTTTGAGAGACACCTTCTGGTGGTCTTCGCCGAAGTCGGCCTCACTCTGCTCCCGCTCACTAATTTTCTTAGAGCGAATAAAAAAACGACTGAGTTGTCACAACTTAAAGTACGGGCAGGTCGAATTACTGAGTTCGACAACGAACGATGTGACCGAAAGTGCGTGCCTAACTCCAAGCCGTGTCTCGACTCTAACGATTTGGCAGCTGTTGTAGAGGGAATGCTGTCTCTCTAAGAGGGAATGCGCTCGACCAATTTGCTCCTTTTTGAAACCTAGGTTTCAGGTCGTAAAAAGATTGGATAACAAGGGATTGAACTTGACCGATGTGATTGCTCGTGGCATCATTGGTCACTGATTTTCTCGGCGTTTTTCCATTCTTGAAAAGATTGTGCAAAATGAGACGAAATATTGTTTCCGGTCGCTGTGGTTTCACGCTGATCGAGCTTCTTGTCGTCATCGCCATCATCGCAATTTTAATTGCCTTGCTGCTTCCGGCGGTTCAGCAGGCCCGTGAAGCTGCTCGCCGATCGCAGTGTAAAAATAATTTGAAGCAACTCGGCTTGGCGGTTCACAATTATGAATCAACTCACAACAAACTCCCGGTAGGCGCGACATGGCGATACAACACCGCAGCAAATTGGCGGTACGCGTTGTTACCGTTTCTGGATCAATCTGCCGTCTATAATCTGAGCCAGCCAGACAGCAGGGTAAACTTCTATCCACTAGGTAATGCAGTTCACACTCTCGCCGACTACACCCCGGAAACTCGGGCTCTCATGAATATTACTTTTGAGGTTTATGATTGCCCCTCCAGCCCGGTGCCCAAGATGTATCATTACAATATGACGAACTTCGCGGATAAGGGCACGCAGATGATCAAGTATGTCGGGATCATGGGATCTTATCCCGACCCGAATCTCCGAGCTGGCGTGTCCTACCAGACTCAATATCTCAGCTACGCAACCGACACAGGAATGCTGCTTATCAATGAGAGCGCTGGTTTTCGAGATGTCACTGACGGATTGTCTAATACGCTGGTGATCGCAGAGCAGTCAGGGAACCCGAGAAATCCTCCGATTTCAAATTATCACGCAGGATGGGGAGGCGTGACCCATCGGACAACAGTTAAACAGTGGATTGCTGGAGCGGCAGCCCAGCATTACTTCGGAAGTGGTTTAACGAGTGTTTTTCATCGCCCTAATCCGACATCCACGGGTGCCGAAGCAAATGTTGAGTGGGATTTCAACACTCCCCTAAGTTCATATCATACTGGCGGGGTTCACGTTCTGGTGGGCGATGGTGCTGTGCGTTTCATTTCTGACAATGTGCACTTTGGAACGTTACAGGCACTCTGTGTCCGAGATGACGGCAAAGTTGTTGGGGAATGGTAATTAACATTTAGCTGGATTGAAGCAGTTTAAATTTTCCTTTGCGCCGTTTTGCCATGCTGGCTCCAGTGATGTTGTTACTGACAAACTCCCTGGCGACCACGTGTATAGAGCACCAGTCTGTAATTAGCTCGAGATGAGAATCCGATGAGAACGTGGTCCGAATCGATGCCTGTAAGAGTGTTCAAGTCATCACTGGCATTGGCGTTGATTGCCAGTGTCTTCTTGTTAGGAGGTGGTTGCTCAAAGGGTGAGCCTCGCCGTCCTAAAGTGACGATTTCCGGTAGCGTCAAGCTCGACGGCAAGCCATTAGGTTTAAAGACAATTCAATTCAGTTCCGCCGCAACTGGGGATTCAGCCAGCACCCTCATTGGGGAAGACGGAAATTATGAGATTGTCTTTGAAGAAGGGGACGTCGGGGCGACCTATGACGTCACTGTGTACGAACCTCAAGATGCGAGTGTCAGTGCTTCTGATCTTTTAGATCGCAGGAATCAGGGCAATGTCATCTCAACGGTTCCGCTAAAATATTCCGATCGCTCAAAAAGCGGTTTGAAGGCGGTTGTCAGCCAGGCCGGGGCGAATACGTATGATGTTGAGATTACTTCGAAGTAATCTCGACGCGTCCCTGTTTGTCTCGCTATGCCTTCGCCCGATTGAGAAATTCAGAGATCGCCTCGTTCACTAAGGTCGGTTGTTCCTGCGGGGCCATGTGACCTGATGCGGGAATAACGACCTGGTAGGCGTCAGGCATTGCTTTAGCGATTGCGGCCATTTCCTCCACCGGAGAAATCGCATCCTTCTCTCCGGTAATCAGGAGAGAGGGAACATTGATTTTGGGAAGCCATGCCGTGACGTCGGGCCGCTCCGCCATTCCCCGTGCAGCGGCTGCAATTCCTGCTGGAGGATTGGCGAGCATGACAGCCCGGCATGCTGCGATGAGTTCTGGTTGCGCTTGACGGGTTTCCGTAGCATAAAGTTTCGGAAGCATCGCGTCGGCCAGAAATTCGGCCCCCTGAGACTCGAGCTTGAGTGCCGCTTCAAGCCGCTGTTTCCTTGCGTCTTCTGTATCGGCAACTGCTCGAGTGTCGCAGAGGATCAATCGAGCCAGCATTGAGGGGTGACGCCTCCAGAATTGCCAGGCGACATATCCCCCCATCGACAGCCCGCACAACGTTACTGGCTTGCGGATTTTCAATGCAATCAGCAGTGCTGCGAGGTCGTCGGCCATCCGTTCCATTAAGAACGTGCCAGGCTCGACTGAGCTTTGTCCAAACCCTCTCAAGTCGACCGCCAGGCAACGGTGCGTTTCGGACAGGAATTCCATCTGAGCATTCCACATGGAGTGATCAAGTGGAAATCCATGTACGAACAACACAGGATTTCCTTCGCCTTCGTCGCGAAGAAAAATGATGCCGTCATCTGGCAGTCTGACTGAATATTGAGGCATTGTTTGAACTCAATCGGTTTTCTCTTGGGGCGAGGCTCATTTACGGCGTTGCAGGCGGATGAACCGATCCAGACCAAAGCCACCGCTTCCAGTGATCAACAGGGTTGTAAACGCAGCCAGATAAGCAACTGCAAGTTCCTTCTTTGCCCAGGGATCGTCGCCGTGGGCAACAACAGCCGCGACAAGCATGGTGACCATCAATGGAATCACGGCCAGTCGAGTGCCCAATCCGAGAATCAGGAGCACTGAACAGAAAAATTCTGCAAAGATCGCAAGGCTGAGTGCAACGTGCGCTCCTAATCCGATTGGATCAGGAAAGACTTTGACGGTCTCTGCATAGCCCAGCAGCTTTGGCAGGCCGTGTCCCGCAAGCATCATGCCACCAAATGAAACCCGTAATACAAGTAGTCCAAGTGATTGAGTCCATAAATTTAACATTGAGTGAATCCTGAAAAGTGGCGTGAGTGTTTTGCGGTGGCCGACATGAATCTGTTTGGGTCTCTACTTGTCGCCCGACTGTCGCCGGACTATGCATTCAGTGCTTTTCTCATCCTATCGAATAATTCACAAGAGCCGACAGGGGATTTTTTTTGAACAGCGAAAAAGCATTAATTCGCGGAAATCAGGTCTGTATAGGCGTGCTGCAACCGTTGAACAACAGGGCCTGGTCGACCCAATCCAATGGAAATCTCATCGACTTTGATAATGGGCATGATTTCGGTGCTTGTCCCTGTGATGAACAGTTCATCAATTTTAGAAAGTGAGGAACGTTCGATTCTCTGCTCAATAACTGGAATTTGTTCGGATGCTGCAAGTTCGAGGATCATGCGTCGCGTGATTCCTGGAAGCAGCCCCTCATCTAAAGGTGCGGTGATGATGGAACCACCTTGGACACCGAACAGGCTGGTGTGGGTGCCTTCAACGAGAGTTCCCTTGGCGTCGACGAAGATCGCTTCATCGCAACCAGCCCGGCGAGCCTGGTCTGCGCCCATGCAGTTCGCAAGCAGGTTGACGCTTTTCAGATCACAACGTTTCCAGCGGATGTCATCAATCAGAATCGCAGATCCTCCATCACGTCGCTGTCTCACATAGGGGTCGCGAAACTCCTGAACGTAGATCAATTCGTTCGGACGGGGCGGGGGATCGGGAAAGGCATGAGTTCGTGGAGCTTCTCCTCGAGTGATGTGGAGATAGATCGTCGCTTCCTGTAGTCCACTATTTTTGAGTGTCGATTGCAGTCTTTCTGCGATGCGATTGATATCTGATGGTAATGCCAGTTTATTGAGGTTTCGCTCCAGGCGGTCGAGGTGGTCTTGCAGGAGGAATGGTTTGCCGCGATAGACCCGAACTACTTCGTAGACCGCATCTCCGAACATAAAGCTGCGGTCAAGTACCGAGACGCGAACTTCTGAAAGTGGCATCTCCACACCATTCCAGTTGGCCAGAACTGATTCGCTATTTGCGGTAGCCATTGGGACCTCATGCGGCATTGGTGCTTACTTCGCCTCTGGTAGCAGTGACGCAGCCTACGTGCTGGGCTTAAATAATTCGATGCACAGGACTCGAGTTGTGACTTAGGTTCTGACTGTCCCGGTCAACCAGCCGGCGAATCCTCCCGCAGCGACGAGTGGTGCCCAGATCGCCTGGTCGGGACGAAGCAGGCCAGCTTCGCCCAGCATCTGTCCCCCCATCGAAATTCCCAGCGCCACGCCCAGAACAGCAATGCATGTGGCAATGTTGGTGACCTGCTGCATGACGTTCATTTTCTCGCGCCGTACGATCAGCGGAATGATCATGTACAAGCCAATTAGAGAGAGCAGGGGGCGGGTCAGTCTCTCATGAAGTTTCACTTCCAGTCGTCGTCGGCTGATGGCAGTGTTGGTTGGCTGTTGAATTTTTCGGATCAGTGCTGGAGTTGAAACGAGCTTTGGGTTGGACGCGGCATCGTTCAGTTGGTCAAAGGACAATGCCATGTTGACGAAGACGTCTGTCCCATTTGGCTGCGGGATGATTGTTCGTCTCCCCAGTTCCGTCAGTGGAAGTTCGTCATAAGAGGGGGAGGCATCTTTGATCAGCCATCCGGAGGGGTGGTCATCTCCCTCTGCTCGGTAGTAGTAGGCGGTCTTTCCTCGCAGGACTGAAAAGCTATTGGCCATCAGCGGAGTGGGCAGTAGCAGTTCCGGCTCGTCCATGCGTTGTTCGGCCGGAATGATTCCCTTTCCGCTCACGAAAATTTTGGATTGGTAGTCATATTGAGGCTCTGCAGTTTGCAAATCATCGGCGAGTTCTCCGTGACGCCCTTGGAGGTGGACAGCGATGTTGGGAAGAATGACTTCCTGATTGAAGATCAACAGCAGGTTGAGAACGATGAAACCTACTGCCAGAGAGGATGTGGCCCGGTAAGTGGGGACGCCTGCTGCCAGTACAGGGTGAATTTCACCATGACGCAACATCAGTGCGAGAGCGGAAACCGCAGAAATCGCGATGATCGATGGGCCCGCAGTCTCAAAAATCAATGCGGACTGGAATAGGTAATACCTTCCGATGCGAAGAAAGAGGTCGAGTGTGCTTCCCCCCTCACGGTCCACGTTGGCCTGAAACGAATCGAGATTCGTGAATCCGTCGACGACAATATAGAGGCCAACCGTGGCGATCGAAAAAACGATGACCACGTGGAAGTATCGAGTGAGTAGGTATCGATCGAACGTATTCACCTGGGGGTCTCAAAAAGGACGGTTCGCAGTAATACAGTGGCGATGATGTTGGTCTTTCCCACGTTTCACGGAGTTCGCCCAAGTGTTGAGGGGCGATTCGCCGGACGAGCTGGAGTCTGTGATTACACGGGAAACCCGCTGGTTGGGTCAAGATGACTGTCATATCAGCCGAAACTATTTGATAATTGAACCCAAAAGAGACCGTTGAAGCATTTTTTGGGAACTCGTATTTCCTTTAGTAGCACCGCGTTACGACGTTTTTCTGATAAAATATCCCATGAACGCAATTTTTCTAGAACGAGACGGTTGACTCTCACCTCGATCTGGATATATTTCGCCTCCCGCCACGACATGGCGACTGCCGAAACCGAAAGGAAACGGCACTGATCTTTGAAAAATTG
>JBEBTF010000155.1:0-9459 GCA_040393865.1 Planctomicrobium piriforme
AACAGCTTCTTCTGCCCGTCAAATCCGGAACCAGGTCCACTCGCATCAGTGGGATTCCGAGGAAGCTACGGCGCCAACGCTGGATCAACAGTGGGCGCAGGCTCACTGACAACCGCAAATGGGGTCTTCTATCGCAACTCAAAAATCGGGATTAACAGCATCACTGATGGAACGAGCAACACGCTGTTGATTGGTGAAGGTGTTGTAAGAACGATCTCCGGGGGAACCGGCAATGCGTACACCCCATGGAGCGAAGCCGGAGCTTATTGGGGCGGCGGAATTCAACATGGTGGAACCCTCTCAACTGCCGAACCGCCCAACACACCGATCCCTGATTGCGGACGTGGGTGTGGCAACTATGACCCGAACATCCATCCGTGTTACAGCACAGATGCCGCGACCCCAGCTGGATTCACTTGCACCACACGCACAACATACCTTCGTAGCTATCACGTTGGAGGTGCTCATGTGGCCATGGCTGATGGCTCAGTTCGCTTTGCCTCCAGCAACATTCACACAGCCACCTTCCGAGCATTAGGGACGCGAAGCGGAAGCGAAGTCATTGGCGAATGGTAGTCCCTGCGATTTTCAGTTCACTTTTGATATCTCGTTCCACGACATTTCTTCTTTTCCATTGATACCACGAGAGACCGCGCAAACGAGTGCGGTCTCTCCCAGATTAAACGAAACCAAGCCCCGATGAAGTATACGTTTGCAAGTGCAAGTCTGTTTCTGCTCTGTACGCTGGTCGGGTGCGGAGCAGGGGATCAAGGGCCTAAGGTTTATCCAGTGACCGGGACCGTGACCTTTGACGGGGCCCCAATCCCCACCGCAACCATTGTGTTGAAGGACCCGACCGGACAGGACAAAAGTTATCTCGCCAAAGTCGTCGACGGCGTGATCTCTGGTGAATCCAGTTCTGGTGAGAAAAAGGTGGAAATCACCGCGACTCGAATCGCAGAAGGAAAGACCGTCCCTTCAGCGGATGGCTCTGGCACCGAGCCTGCCATCGAACAGTACATTCCAGAGAAGTTCAACGTGAACTCGACTCTGACCGCCACCATCGAGCAGGGACCGACAACGCTCAAATTCGATTTGCAAAGTAAGTAACACTCAGGTCCAGCAACACGATCCGTATCATCAGAATCTCATCAGAGAGACCAGTGATACGGATTTTTTCTTGGAGTGAAGGGCGTCCTTCCGGCTGGACTCAACCGCTTCGAGGCAATTCAAAGACGTGTTCAAATCGTTTCACAACACGGTACCGCAAGACTTTGAAGTGAGGCAGTTCAAACTCGCCTGAGTGAACCACTCGTTCTGCTTCATGACGGGCCAGTTCGAGAATTTTCTCTTCGCGAAGGAGATTGGGAAACCTCAACGGCATCTCTCCATGCTGACGTGTTCCCAGCACATCCCCAGGCCCTCGCAGTTCGAAGTCTTGTTCAGCAACTTCAAACCCGTCACCAGTTCTCTCCAGAACAGCAAGACGAGTCAGACTGTCAGCGGCCGCTGTTTCCGTAAACAGGAAGCAGTACCCTCGAAACTTTCCTCGTGCAATTCGGCCTCTCAACTGATGAAGTTGCGACAACCCGAAACGCTCAGCATCAAGGATGACCATTAGCGTTGCATTGGGAACATCAACGCCAACCTCGATGACGGTCGTGGCCACGAGAACATCGATATCGCGATCGCGAAACGCATCCATCGTTGCTTCGCGTTCATCTCGCTTCATTCGCCCATGCACAAGCCCAACCCGGAACTCGGAAAGCTCCGAATCGCGAAGTTCTCTGAATACGGATTCAGCTGACGCGGCCCCGGTCGTCGAATCTTCATCCGACTCCACAAGTGGACAGACAACGTATAACTGCCGTCCCGACTGCAATTTTTCTTTAAGGAACGACCATGCTTTGCGCCGAGCTTCTCCCCCAGTAATTTTGCTGGTCACCACAGGTTGCCGCCCGGCAGGTTTATCCTTCACCAGAGTGACATCCAGATCGCCAAACTGTGTCAGGCAAAGCGTTCTGGGAATCGGAGTCGCTGTCATCACGAGAACGTGTGGAGGGACGGAGCCTGTCAGTTCAGAAAACTTCGCCCGTTGAGCAACACCGAATTTATGCTGCTCATCGATGACCACCACCCCCAGATGATGGAAACGAACAGCATCCTGAATCACCGCTTGCGTTCCGATGATCAATTGGATTGAACCATCCGCAATCCCAGAGAGGGCCCGTTGCCGCTCCGCAGCCGACAAACTTCCGGTCAGCAGCACCCGATTCACGCGGCTTCCCTCAAGAGCACGATCCACAGTCTGCCAATGCTGTGTGGCAAGCATCTCTGTCGGCGTCATGATCACGGCCTGCCATCCATGCGCGACCGCCATCAGCGCGGTATCAATGGCAACGACTGTTTTCCCGGCTCCAACATCAGCCTGAAGCAGTCGATGCATGGCATATCCCGACGTGAGATCGACTCCAATCTCACGAATCGCTTTATTCTGACCGTCGGTGTATGCAAACGGGAACAATCGCCTGATTCGGGTATCGATCTTTGCAGAACGTTCCAGCATCGGAGCATTACACCTGGCCCTCCAGGCTCGACGGCGCAACGAAATTCCCAGCTGAAATTCAAAAAAGTCGTCAAAAACCAGCCGCGTCCGTGACTGTTGAAATTGTTCTGCAGAGTCTGGCTGATGAACACCACGCAAAGCATCTTCGAGAGAAACAAACTTCAGATTCCGCACCATTTCCGGTGGAAGAGGGTCTTTCACCAAATGCAAAGTCGCCTCAATTGCCATAGCGATGATGCGTCTCAGCTCGGCAACCTTCAGCCCTTCGGTCAGGCGGTATCTCGTGAGGACAAGGCGCGCAGATTCCGGGGCGTCTTCAAGTTCCAGCCACTGCACATTGGGATGCGAGAATTCCCATTTCCCTTCGCGGAACTTCGGCTTTCCTGAAAACAAAACCGTCTGACCGTGCTGAAACCGCTTGATCATCCACGGCTGATTGAACCAGCTCGCCCGAACATAGTCCGTGCCGCAATCAATCAGCACTTTGGTCATTGTCCGGTTGCCACGAATGATCCGACTGTCCAGATCGACAACCATTCCACGGACACTCTGAAGTGCATCCGGCTTCAGGTCCGTCGGCTCACAGACATTGCTGAAGTCGAGGATGTCTCTGGGAAGATACCACAACAAATCCCCGACACGCTCAATCCCGAGTTTTCTGAGCAGAGGAAGTCGATCGCGGCGAACTCCCCGAAGTGCTTCGAGATCGGATTCAAGTAGAACTTCAGACATACTCGCGTCTGGTATCCGTTTCGAAGATATGACCGGTCTTGAAGTGACAGTGAGAACGACCTGCGTGCTGCACTGCAAACACTGACATCATCCCGTCAGAAAATACCAATTTTACTCAGCATTTTTGAACTTCGCAGCAGCCGCAACCGCCAGTTCATCACAGCGTTCATTCTCTGGATGCCCACTGTGACCTTTGATGATGGTGAATTTTACCTGATGCATCGCGAGAAATTCATCCAGTTGCTGCCAGAGCTCCACATTTTTCACTGGCTTCCAACTATTCTTTTCTTTTCTGCGCCATCCGTTTTTCTTCCAGCCAGGCATCCACTCCATTGCCCCTTTGGCGACGTACGTGCTGTCGGTGACAACCTCAACTCGCGTTGGTCTGGTCAAGGCACGCAGACCTTCAATCACAGCGGTCAATTCCATCTGATTGTTGGTTGTCAGCGCAAGCCCGCCTGAAAGCTCTTTCTCTTTGCCACTCTGAGGATGTCGCAAAAGATAAGCCCAGCCACCATTCCCTGGGTTTCCACTGCATGCGCCGTCAGTAAACAGGACAACAAACGGCCAATCCTGTGAAGCAGCAGCGGGAGGAGTCATCAGGTACTTTCCGGGGCCGGTTTAACAGCAAACGTAGGATGGCGATGCCAGACTCGGCCGACAGTCAGAAAGCCGACAGTCAGAAAACAAGGACAGCCACCCTGCCAGAGTACAGCAGCCTTGAAATCCAGACAGCGTCATTACCGCATGACCACATCACCGACTGAATCGCGTCTGAACGAAACGATGACAGAACGGGCGTGTGATCAAACACCAGCCAGCCACACGATAGACCAAACAATGAGATTGATCCAGTTGCCTGGGCGACAAGCTTCGGTGGCCACAAAAGAACGAGGGCGCAGCACAAAACTGCCGCGATGCCACGCGACCTATGAGCTGGAAAATCACTCCTGGTCAGGGAAATCGACGACATCCGCCACGATCAGGAGTTCGACGACAGACTTACTTCGCGCGGTAAGTAATACGGCCTCTTTCGAGATCGTATGGAGAGATTTCAACCTTCACACGGTCCCCAGGCACAATACGAATGAAGTTCTTGCGCATTTTTCCAGACACGTGAGCAAGGACAATGTGGCCATTATCCAACTGGACGCGGAATTGCGTATTCGCCAGTGCTTCGAGCACTTGGCCTTCCATCTCAATGGCCCCTTCTTTGGCCATAAACCATTCACCTTTCAATAATTGAAGCAGAGAACAACCCACCAGCCAACCGAGGCGTCAGGTTCTCACGTCTTGCAGAAAACTCGATCTGTCCCACATCTTCGTTTCAGCACAGCCAATTCAGAGAGCTATACGTCCGGAGACCGAGCAGGAGTTACATACGCAAACGACTGAACCCATTGTCACGACGACTGCGACGAGAAATTCAGAATTCCGTGAGCAATCAACAATGTCAACCTTCCGCAAAGAAGGCAGAGTGCGAAAGTCTATCGACGCAAAGGCCAAAGAGCAAACAGGTCGCCAATCAGAGATCAGGGAAAACGCGATAATTGAAAGTTCGTACCGCGTCATCCTCACTTCAAACGGCATCAGGGCGGACCATTCCCCGTAAGGAAAATCGCACGCCCTGAATTCAACCAAATCCTGTTACTTCTGCAGACCGAACTCAACGTTAGGCTGGCATCAAGCCTTCACGAATAGCATATCGAGTCAGAACGACGCGATCGTGAATCCCCATCTTCTGCATGATGCGATACTTATGACTTTCAATGGCTCGCTCTGAGAGCATCATCGCTTTCGCGACTTCCTTAACGCTTTCGCCGCGGGCGAGGTGCCGCAGAACCTGAATTTGTCGCAATGTCAAACCAGCAAAAAAGCTTTGAGACTTCACCCGAAACTCTTTTGCTTCACGGTCGTACTGCAAACGCTCCATGACGGATTCAGAGAAAACAGTCTCCCCACGGGAAACCATCTTCAGGGCTTCAACGATCTGACTCACAGGATCGGTCTTCAAAAGGAATCCCGCGACGCCAAGCCGCAAGGCGACGTCGACAAAAATGTCCGTATCGTAGTTGGTAAAGAAAACAGTCTTGGTCGCAGGCAACCGCAATGCAATCTGATCTGCGACTTCGATTGCTCCCCGGCCAGGGAGTTCCAGATCCATCACAACGATATCTGGACGCCGCTCAAAGATATCGAAAAACGCCCGATCTGAATGTGTGTGCTGCCCAATGACAGTGAATTCAGGAAGTGGATTGAGGCGATGGGTCATCGCTTCAAGAAGGAGAGGCTGTTCGTCAATCAGCAAAACAGTTTTGCTAACCATGATGCGTCATCTTTCAGGAGGGGGAGTCAACTCGGCAAAAACTGAACAAGCGTACCCGTGTGGATTTAACAACTTGTAGCTATTCGACACAATCGTCGCCAACAGCAAAATCGTTTTACACCGCAGTACAGACACTCTTTTCGGATAATTTCCCCTCTTTCATCCACCTTCACTCAAGGTCTATTCATGCAAGATTAAAAACGCAAACCGTTTTAAGAGAATGAGATAAGATCACAACAGAAAACAAAACTCCATTCTTAAAACAGCAAACTAGCACACATGTGAGTATTTCCACTGCAACACGAAATATCTCCACACGAATAGGCTATTGCAGCAATTCGCAACAAGAGACCGCAAGGCAAGGGCACTTTAACGGGCAGCGTTCTCCAGCAATCTGCGTGCGGCCTCTCTCGACTGGGCCGACACTGAATCATCCAGCAACACCTCCCCCAACCGAGACCGGAGAATTTCCACAACGTCAGGGTGACGCTGCAAGGTCCGATAGGCAGTCAATCGCGTATTTCGATCAGATGAAGCCACGCCATCACAGAGCGCATTTGCTGCCTTCAGCCGCGATGACTGATATCGCAAAAGTGGTTCAGCGGCCTCCACACGAATGATCGGCACTGAATCCGACACCCCAGCCAACAAACCGGCCTCAGCGACGTCCCCCTGAGGCGCAGTCGTCAACCCTCGAACCGCGAGCCTGCGAACATTCGCGTCAGCATCTCCCATCAACCGGGAAAGGGAATGAACCCCAATCGGGCCAATTTTCGCCAACGCATCCGCAGCGGCTTCACACGCCTCAAGCCCATCCGAGAACAAAAGCAAATCAACCAACCCCGACGCGGCAACCTCGGCCGACGGCCCGATATTGCCAAGGCAGGACGCCGCAGCACGCTGCAGCAACACATCACTACTTCCCAGCGCCCGAACAAGCTCAGGAATCGCAGCAGCAGCGTTCGCCCCCTGCAAAGACAGCGACTCCGCAGCAATCATGCGAATTCGATCGGCATCAACACTTTTAACAGCATCCGCCTGAAGTGCCTTCATCAACACCTCAACAGACTCTGGCCGATTGACTCCAACCGACGCCAGCGTCTCCAGAGCAGTCGCTCTGACATAGAAGGGCAGGGCACCATCATCCGCAATCCGAGCCACATCAGGAGTTGCCGCTTCAGCAACAGTTCCGAGAAGCGACAGCCCACGCAGAGCCCATAGCCGCGAATGAATTTGATCAACTTCGTCGCTATTCAGAAAGCGAATAAACACCGGAACCGCAGCCTTGGCCGGCGCTCCAATCCGCCCCAGCATCAACGCCATCTGTCGCCGCTGAGCCCAGTCCAAACTCGTATCGGACACGATGTCTAACAACGAATTGATCGTGTCTGGTTCCCCAAGATCGGCCAATGAATTCGTCTTCACATACTCCTGCCAGTAAGAAATCGGCTTGCCGCCGTACAGTCGCGCATCATCAGCCACGACTGCGGACGCAGTGATTCCGACCAGAAAAGCCAGCAGAAATCTGAAGTACACCATTTGCATCGTCCTCCTGAACTCGCCAGGAGTCCTGCAGACAGCTATCAGGAGGGGAACGTCATGTTGGAAGAAGTCCCTCCCGCAGCAGGAATATAAGCCTGCGTCACGTAATCCATGACCATTCGGTCAGCGTTAAATCGCCATCCAAGCGTGGCGATAGCGCGTTTCATCCGGAGAATCCACTTTTCAGGCAGATCGTCCCGATTCCGATCATAATACAACGGAATGACTTGCTCCTGCAAAACCGACATCAACGACTTCGCATCACGCTCATCCTGAATGTCCTGATTTGCATGAATCAACCCATCACCGATGGCGAAGCCGTTCTGGCCATCGAACGCTTCCGCCCACCATCCATCAAGTACGGACAGATTCAACCCACCATTCAAGACAACCTTCTGTCCACTGGTGCCGGATGCCTCTAATGGCCGCCTTGGATTGTTCAGCCAGACATCCACTCCCTGAACAAGATAACGAGCCAGATTGATATCATAGTCTTCCAGAAAGACGATTTTCCCTTTGAATGCTGGCTCCTGCGACATGCGATAAATTCGCTGCATAATCTGCTTGCCAAGCTCGTCGGCAGGATGCGCCTTTCCTCCAAAGACAAACTGCACCGGTCGCTCGGCGTCGCTCAAAATTCGCTCCAGCAATTCGAGATCGCGCATCAACAGGTCAGCGCGTTTATAAGGAGCAAATCGACGGGCAAAGCCAATCAGCAGATGCTGAGGCTCAAGAAACGACTGGAACGTGTCAATGACGTCGGCCCCTAACCCATAACGCTTTGCCTGCCGTGTGAGCAGATAACGAGCATGCTGAATGAGACGATTCTTGAGTGACAGATGTGTCTCCCACAACTCTGTGGATTTCACCTTGTCGAACTCGGCCCAAACTTCCGGCTCACCATTTCGCTGCTTCCAGTCAATCGGCAAATACCGGTTGTACAAGGCTTGCATCTGCTGAGCGAGCCACGTGCTGACATGCACCCCGTTGGTAATGTGACCAATAGGAATTTCATCTTCGTTCCGCCAGATCCAAAGATTTCTCCACATGCGTCGGCTGACAACCCCATGGAGATTCGAAACCGCGTTGGCCCGGCGACTCGCCCGAAATGCCAGCACGGTCATGCAGAACGATTCCTCATGATTGTTTGGCTCAATTCGTCCGAGCCCCATCAGCCCCTGATGATCCAATTGGATTTGCTCTCGAAGTGGCCCCAGGTGCTCTTCCATCAGGCCGCTATCAAATCGATCGTGCCCGGCGGGAACAGGCGTGTGCGTCGTAAAGACTCCCATTGCCGCCGTCTCTCGCAAAGCACGCTCAAACGAGACTCCGTCATCCGCCATTCGCATCCGGATCAGTTCCAGCGGAGCAAATGCAGAATGCCCTTCATTCATGTGAATGACGCGAGGCTTGATTCCCAATGCGGCTAACGCCTTCACACCGCCCACACCTAACAACAACTCCTGACGAATTCGGGTTCTCTGATCCCCACCATACAACCGCGCAGTTAACGCGCGATCCTCAGGGGAGTTCTCAGGAACGTTAGAATCCAGCAGATAGATAGGAACACGCCCCACATGAACGCACCACACCTTGGCGCGAATCTGTCCACTCCGGGTATCCAGCGTGATCGAAAGGACTTCACCATCTGGCTTCGTGACTTCCGAGATGGGCAGATCGTTTGGATCGGCACGGGAGTACTCTTCCTGTTGCCAGCCATCCTGACTGACAGTTTGTGTAAAGTAGCCTTCATTGTAAAAGAGGCCGACACCGACCATTGGGACCCCGAGATCCGACGCACTCTTCATATGGTCGCCGGACAGAATTCCCAAACCGCCAGAGTAGATGCGGAAAGATTCGTGCAGGCCAAATTCCGCCGAGAAATACGCAACAGGCCGAAATCCAAGCACACCAGCATGGGTATCTCCCCAGGTCTCCTGCGACACCAGGTATTCTCGCATGTCCCGATATGCTGCATTGATACGAGAGTGCAACACTTCAGTGCGAGCACGCAGTTCGAGCTTTTCCGGCGGATATTCGCGAAGCAGGAGAATCGGGTTATGCGACAGCTCAGACCACATAATCGGATCGATCTCACGAAAAATGTCAGTCACCTCTGGCTGCCAGCTCCACCAAAGATTTCCCACAATCTCGGTCAACTTTTCGTGAATCGTCTTCGCAGGAGCCATACCCGTTCACTTTCGGCAGAAAAGCAAGGTTGAATTCCCCCGGAGCGTTTCGACATTCCGAGAGGCTCTCATCTGTCATTGCTTCGCAGAGTATAACTGACCGG
>JBEBTF010000156.1:0-9410 GCA_040393865.1 Planctomicrobium piriforme
TCTAATCGCATTACACATCAATTCTCACTTCTTCTCTACAATCCAATTTCTTTGGAGGTCCTGATGAAACGTCAGTCAGGTTTCACGCTCATTGAGCTCCTCGTGGTAATTGCGATCATCGCTATATTAATCGCACTGCTGCTTCCAGCAGTACAGCAGGCACGAGAAGCGGCTCGTCGATCTCAGTGTAAGAATAATCTCAAGCAAATTGGCCTGGCTCTGCATAACTACAACGACGTGCACAACATTCTTCCGCCGGGGACCATAGCTCCAGGACGGTACAGTTGTGACTTACTCGGTAATCAGCAGATCAAGAATCACACTGTTTACCTTATGATTTTGCCGTTTATTGAGCAAACTGCTCTGTACAACAACATCGATTTCAACCTTCCGGCTGGCCCCAGTGTTCACGCGACCGGATGCACTGACACTTTGCCGAGTCCATTTCCAACTCAAGCCGTTTTAAACCAGAGAATCCCGGTTTTTGTTTGCCCTTCAGATGGTTTCAATGATTATAGACATGTTCCAACAAACGCGACGACTAGTTACCGACTCAATCATGGATATCGTACTTCCTACGCTCCATTGTTGATGGGCCATGAGAACCAAACCAGTGCGTCAATCGTCACCAGCTTTCAAGGAATTCAGAATAAGCTCAAAGGAATCTTTGCAGATAACTGTTCCGGTCGATTCCGGGATGCTGCCGATGGACTCTCGAACACGATATTCATGATTGAGACTCCCTTTGAAAAGACGAGTGTGTCTTATGGGCCGTTTTGGAACCAATACACTCATACCAACTGGATCTCTGCAACCTACGGGATCAACCGCCCTTACGATGCGACTGTAAATCGTCTTCCATATGCGTGGAGTGCTGGGAGCAAACACACCGGCGGAGCCCATGCAATTTTAGGAGACGGAGCGGTGAGGTTCCTCAGTGAAAACATGAATGCGGCGATGCTTCCAGCACTCGTGAGCTGTGGTGGGGACGAAGTGATCGGAGAATTCTAATCTGCGGAAACCTCTTGTTTTTTCACTCTCTGCATACCAGAGCAACCGCGACGCTGCTCTCAGTTGTGCGAGTGCTGAGAAGAGGAGGGTCGCGTTCACTCTAGAGGTGGGTCCAGGACGATTGGGTTTTGAAACCAACTCCAGGCAAGATAAGAGAGTGTGCTCTTCATGAAGTTTAAGACTCAAAATGTGGCACTAGTTCTATGCCTTACTGCAATAATGGCAGGTTGTTCGAAGGCTCCCAGTGATGCTCCTCCTCTTGGAGAAGTCGAGGGAGTTGTGACCTTGGATGGTGCTCCTGTTGAAGGGGCAACAATCATCTTTGAACCCACAACGAAAGGAGCTGCTTCAAGTGGAGTGACGGATTCAGCTGGGAAGTACAAACTTGCCTATGGTTCGAATTCCACAGGAGCTGCGATTGGTGAGCATGTCGTGCGGATTACGACAATGAATGCCGATCAGCCGACAGAAAAGCTACACCCATTCTACCATGCTCGCTCGAAATTAAAGGCGACAGTGAACGAGGGGAAGAACACCATTGATTTCCCTCTTGAGAAGGCTCCAAAGCCATAACATCAAATCAAATTCACAAACATCGCACCAGCAGCCAAGAAGAAGATTCCTGGCTGCTTTTACTTCATTTGCCAATAAGCCATAGAGTGTTTAATTCTCGTTCGTGCTCCGAGAATACAATCAAGACTGCAATTTACGACGATATTCCAACATCTCCAAATACTTCACGTTACTTCTTCCTAAGGAGTATCGCTGTGATTTCATTATACTAACTGACAATTTTTCTGCAGACATAGCTAAGACATCAAGTAAGCGATGAATGCCACTTGAGCTCTGCGAAACTTGTGGACGATAGGATTTGCGGTGCGTCTAATAAAAAAGGGATGGCAGGAATGGGTCTATCTGCCACTCGAATCGAGTGACATGGAGCCTAATCCCAGTCATCCCCTCACAATTTACTAACGTCAACGAGAATTCGGCTGACGATTAGCCGCTCTCACTCTTCTTCCTCTTCTTCCATCGTGCCTGCCGTGGCTTCTTCCATTGCGCACATGTTTACGGATTCTGCGATTTCAGACAGAACACCGTCAGCAGTCACTTCTTCTGACATGGTCTCCTTCAGCAGCCCAAGTGCGGTCCCATGGCAAAGCAATTTTGCCCAGGTACAGAGTGTGCCGTAGGACGCGATCTCATAGTGCTCGGCTTTCTGAATGGCTGCAATGATCATGGCATCCTTCACCTGATCGTCTGCCTGTTCGTCAATGACAGACGTGGCCTCTTTCACCAAGCCCTCCATTGCTTCGCATTTCTTGGCTCGCGGTGATCGTTCTAGCGATTTGAACACCTGTTCAAGACGATTTACGTGCCCATGTGTTTCTTCAATGTGATGTTCAATTACCGCCCGCAATCGGTCGTTCGTCGCACACTTTGCCAGTTTGGGCAACACCTTCGTCATTTGCCGTTCCGCGCTCAGCATGTCACGGAGTTCCTCTGCAAATGCATCCTCCAGTGAATGTAGTGTCATTTTCTCACTCCTTCATATTGTGATCCGGCCTCAAGCAAATTAACTCTCCCTTCAGAGTCGCAATGAGCATTCCACCCCAAACGTTCCTTAACAAAGCCAGAACAAGGGAACGAACAAGGCTGCCGGAAGTGACACACAACACAATGAAAGACTGTACGACCACCTTTCTCGTGATATTGGGCGCTGCACTGTGAACAAAAAAACAGGCTCGACAAGTTTTCACTCGTCGAGCCTGCTGGAACTTCTGGAATTTTGCGACCTGAAATTACTTCAGGTTCTCGTCGGCAAACTTGGAGACAACTGCCCCGAATGCCTTCAAGATGCCCTGATGAGCGTTCGAGTGCCCGTGCAGTACGAATTCTTCGTTCACAATAATGGAGGACTCGAAGCTGTCATCGGTTCCAGCCATTGCTGCAATGGCCGTTTCATGCCATTCCAGAGATGCAAGTTCAGCGGCACGGCTTCCACCACGGCCTTTGGACTCAGATTTCTTTCCGTCTGTGACCGCTTCCTTCTGCTTGCGAGTTCGCAGGTCGATCTGCTTGAGAACTTCCAGTTCCGGATCGTTCTTCATTTCTTGAATGTGCTGCAAAACAGGCAAAGCCTTCATCTTGACGGTCAGCAAAACACCGTTGCCTTTTTCTGGAAGCGGTTTGGCGGCCAATTCCAGATGGGATTTCAACTGCGGCAGAGATTCTTCTCCGGTGGCAATCCAGAACGTTTTTGGAGCCGTCGCGAAGTAGATGACACCTGATGTGCCATAGAAATTCGTCAACGACTTAGGAGGGGTATTACCAAAACTCAGCTTATGAATCTGTGCTTCCCCAACCTTTTCAACCGCAGTTTCCATCTTCCAGCCAGATTTGGCTGAAGGCAGTTTTTCGAGGAACTTAACCAGCTTCTCCGGGTTCGTGCTGGCAACACCTGCGATGAGGGTGTGAGCTTTCTTCACAGAGGAAATATCAATGAATGCATCGACGCCGCCAACAGCGTCTACCCCTTCATCCAACACATCGATCAAATGGTTGGCAATTTCCTTACGGGCAGTCCGTTCTTCTTCTGTAGAAGTCGTATCGTCGTCGATTCGCTGAGGGACAACTTCACGAGCGAGAGCGTAAATTTCACGCAGGTCTTTCTTGCGTTTGTCATCAGACAGCAGACGAATGCGACCAGAAAGAATCGCAGACTCTGGAGCTTCAATTGCACTGAACAAACTTGGAGTTTCGCGGAGTTTCTTCAGGTTGGCTTCCAGCCCGGTGCCTGGGATTGCAGACACCATGATGTCAGAAGGGGCATCCCCTTTATCTTTGTTTACAGTGGCCCCAGCGCGGACTTCTGCCAGTTCAGAGAACCATTGACCAATAAGATTCAGAAGTTGCTCGCGCAGACGTTTACGCAAAGCAAACTGTTCTTTGGTTTCAGTGGTGAGCTTCTGAAACTTTTCCATCTCGGTTGAGACGTATTTGTCGAATGCAGCACGACGATCTTCGACCCCATCCGCTTCGTTCGACTGGGACAAGAAGGCGATGTAATTCTTTTCAACCAGTTCCTGATGGCGAGTCACCGGGTGGACCATGTCCTTCGGCAAGCCATCCTTTTGAGGAAAGAATGCGGCATACGGGACCGGCTTCGCGAGATATCGGAACCAACCTTCGTAGACTTCTCCGCTCAACTTATAGAGCGTTTTGTCAGAACGTTCCTGCTTCGCGACAATCCCGATTGGATCGAGGTTGTCATCAATGAACTCCTTCAGGTTCGAAATTGGAATTGTCGCCTGAAGCTGCAATCCATTCTTCTTATCGAAGAGTGTGTCGAACCGGATCGGCTGATCTGTTGAAACACCGTAGAGGAAGATTTCCAGATTCGGCTTGATGTCGTTTTCGTATGACGTCTTCTTACCCGCCAAATCAACAACGCAATATTCAAGGGCACTCAGGATCTTGTCTGCTGCTCCAATTCCCATGATCACCCGAGTTGGCTGACCTGGTTGCGCCGGTTCCTTGGCAACAGCTGTTGTTGCTAGAACCCCGAACAGAAATAGCAGGCATGTCACTTTGTGTGTGAAGCTGCAGAGTTGCACAGCAGCGCTCCTTCAGTCTCATCAACCCGTCATGGGGAACGGGATGAATTTCCGGCTTGTTTTAGCGTCGTCCCGAATCCGAAACATCCCCCGGTTTCGGCAATGCAAGGTGATGCGAGAATATTCGATGACGAAAATCCCGACAAGGGCGGCCATTTATTCCATCGGCAGTTGAATAACGAGAAGTCCTTCCCAAATTGTCGACTGGAATTCTTTCAACCAGTAACCAGAAACTTGCCGCAATATCAGCGAAAATTGAAGATAAGCCGTCCGTCGCTCACAAGGATGCCACCAAAGAAAACAACCCACTTCTCCCAAATTAACATTGAGGCGACATTCGACGAGGACCGCTGCACTGTGACGGTCACTGAGAACGCTCACCTCAAATCGCGTTCCAATTTTTGAGATTCTCCTGATAAATGCCGAGCCATCGCCTTCGCAGTGCAACCAAAGTGCGATTTCTCTAACATACCGCCATCGAAAATCTTGATCCGAGTTCAATGGCTCAAGGAACCCAAAGTCCTTGTTGACCAATTGAACACCACGGTTGTTCATCGGGAGTCAAAGTGCGATGGCGAAATCGGTAGCAAAGCGAGCACCGAAATACTGGTTGTTCAAATCAGAAGCAGACTGCTACTCGATCGACAATCTCGCGAGTGAACCGAACCAAACCACATTCTGGGACGGGGTCAGGAACTATCAGGCCCGCAACATGCTTCGAGATGAGATCGAACCTGGCGACGGGGTCTTTTTCTATCACAGCAATTCCGATCCACTGGCAATCGCTGGAATCTGTAAGGTGGTCCGGAAAGGCTACCCGGACCATACCGCATTTGATCCATCAGAGAAGCATTACGACGCCAAAAGCCGCCATGAGTCACCAACCTGGTTCATGGTTGATATTCAATTGCTGAAAAAGTTCGATACTCCAGTCACTCGAGACCAGCTTAAAGAGGCTGCCGGACTGGAGAACATGGCCGTCATGCAAAAAGGTTCCCGACTGTCAGTCACTCCAGTGACGAAAGAGGAATGGCAGATCATTTGTAAACTGGCAGGCACCAAATCCCCTGTTTAACTCAATGATCCGCAAACAAAGCTGCTATTCCGCTGTTAAACAATGCATTCCGCTGCGTGTTTCAGCTGAATCTTTGCTGTTCAAACAAATCTGGTGCACGCTGCTCTGTCAAATCATTCTTTCCCTGCATATCAAAACGCTCGCAGGCAACCTAAATTTCGTTACAGGAATTGGTTACCTGCTCGGCCTCCAACGTCGCCAGACACAACACCGGAATTGAAATGGGATCTTCAGCCTCTGTGCGACGCAACGGCGGGCTTAAAGTCTTGCTGGGCCTGATCGTCTCGGTCGTTTGCCTGTGGTGGGCAGTCCGCGGCATGCTGAGCACTCCAGGCGCCTGGCAACAGATTGTGAAAGCATTTCAGAATGCAAACTATCTTTCCTTGCCAGCGATCCTGAGCATTCTCTTTATCTTCTTTTGGTTGAAGGCCTTCCGCTGGCGAATCCTGCTTTTACCGGTGGGCAGATTCCATCCGCTGAAAGATTTATTCGGCCCGATCATGATCGGGTTCGGGTTCAACAACATTCTGCCGGCCAGAATCGGCGAGCTCATTCGCATCAGTACGTTCGCCAGACAGCAGAAACTCCCCTTCACAGTCGCCGCCTCCAGTGTGGTTTTGGAACGCATCTTCGACGGGATGGCAATCGTCTTTTATCTGGCGATCGGCCTGCTCTTTGTTGAAGGTCTCGACCCGAGAATCAAACAGGGAGCGATTGGCTTTTCGATTGCCGCGAGCTGCGTCGTTGTCGGGGCACTTTGCTATGTAATCTGGTCAAAACCCTTTGTTGCTCTGTTCGAGGCCATCCTGCAACGCATCCCCTTCCTTCCCCCAAAACTAACACATGGGTTCTGCCGCATTCTTGAACAAGGGGCTCAAGGACTCTCCGCTCTGCGAGACGTTCGGCTGGTGATGTCAATTATCGTCATCTCAATGGCGAAGTGGGCGCTCAATGGCGTCCTCGTTTTATTGTCGCTCTGGAGCTTCGATCTTCCTCACACCATTCCAATTGCCATGGTGCTACTGGGAGCAATTGCATTTGGTGTCGCGTTGCCGTCATCCCCGGGCTACATCGGCGTGATGCAAGTGGTCTTCATGGAAGTGATGAAGTTCTTTACGGACAATTCGGAAGCAGTCTTTGCGGCTTCGATCTATTACCAGTTTACGCAATGGGTTCCGGTCACCCTTTCCGGGATGATCTTCTTCGTCCTGAGTGGAATCAGCCTCAAGCAAGTGGAAGCAACAATTCCTGAAGAACTTCTCCAGGACGACAATCCACCGACGGCTCAGGTTTAAGCCCTTTATTCGGACAACACCATACGGTGCCAGCTGTGTCGCGGCATTTCGAATACAGGTCGAACGAGTATCAGTCGAAGGCTGTGACACAAATTGAAAAACTCCATGTTGTCGTCCTGACACCATGGAGTCTTTCTGAGGGGGCTTCGACACAGATTCGTTTATCGTGTAAACGAACCCTGAGATTGCCAGACGGTCACTGCTGAAGGAGCAGGCGAGAACCGTCCAGCGGCACGGGATGGACTCTGCTGTTCGTAGCTCTGCAGTTCAATTGGTTTTGATGCAGGTGCTTTTGCCGGAACTTTACTCCACTTCTGATCAGCTTCTGGATTCGCTGCTGTTGCCACAGGATTCGCACTGGCACCGCTCATGGACGGCTCTGGAATCGGACCTGCAGCAACGGCTCCCACTGGAACCTGATTCGCGTATCCTTGGTAATATGGAACGCTGCCAACCACTGTTGGAGTCGCAACTCCAAACGCAGTCACCTGAGTTGGCACCATGTGAGTTTGCGCCACGGCAACTTGCGATGTGACCTGATAAGCAACATCGCGATATTGAATCTGCTGCTGCATCGCAGTTTCAGAAACATTCTTCGTAACCAGCTTTGGAACCCAGACAGACTGGTAGCCTCCTTCGTCGACAGTCACCTGACGTTGAACTGTGACTGGTACGTTCACGGTCTGTGCTTCGCGTCGAATCTCTGTTCTGGTCACCGGTTGCATTGTCACAACCTGCTGCGGCTGCAGGTATGTTGTCGACATAGGCATCGGCTGGATCATCTGAACCGGGGCTGGCCCACAACCACAGGGAGCTGATGGTTGAACAATGGGTGCCATCGTCGGGCCCATCACCATCGGTTGCCCCAGCATTGGCTGAAAAGCCGGAGCCGCCTGTCTGTGCTTACATTTGTTGCAACCAGCTTCTACATCAACTGCGAGAGGCCCAACAGCAACGGCAAGGCCGAGCAAAACAGGGAGTCGACGAATTCGTGTCCAGGACTTCCGAGGTGTTACAGGCATGTCTCAACTCTTGTATCCGGCGACAGCGTCGCAGGGGCAGCAAAGGAGGGTGAGGCGTCACGTCCCCTGAAGCTCATCTATCCCGGATTCTTTGGCGATCTGTTTTATTGGCGATCACTCGTGGCAATCGGTGGCACTTCTCAGTGCAACGTCATTAGATAACTAACGTATCCCCTGACAGTTCAACGAGTTCCCCTGCGAAATCAGGCGAGCATTCGCGGAGCTCGTCTCCCGATTTCCTCTGAGTACGTGCCACGCTAACAAGATCGGCAAAGAGTTTTGCTGCCGTGAGTCCCGACCAGCAAAAGTCGCCGATTCCCGGATGTCTCGGTCGGGGAACTGTCAGAGTCGTTAAAAATCGCCAGCCTGACCGGCCCTTGTGTCATCACGGTTTGCCTGCTGCAGATAAACAGCCGGATCGATACCTTCCGCCTGAAACTTCACGCTTCCGTCGGCGAACATAAAGTGGCAGCCTCCCTTGTGAAAACTTCCGAATCCACCGGGATCACCTGCCACTGCCCCGACTGTCACCTCTGCTGAAAGAACACCTGATGGAGACTTGTTCATCGGAGTTCCGGCGTTTCGCATCATTCCGCGAGTTCCGGACGCCCACCCCAGATCGTTGGAACTGCGACGAATCTCCCCGATAAGAATGGTGTAGGCCGCACCATCGGGAATGTCTTCGACCTTGAGAGACCTGTTCAGCAGCAGTGTTCCAGCCGTTCCGGTCTCAATGGGAAGACTGCGATAGTCGTAACTGCCTGCATAGTTTGACTGCGCATATCCATTTCCGTCCTGACTACGAGGCGGAAGATCGTCACTTGGACAGAGAAACTTCGAGATCCATTTCTGCCGACGCTCTTTCAGCGCAGGGGACGTAATGGACTCGTCCCCCTGGAATGCAATCACAAACTCTTCGGCAATCACCGGATCAAGAACCCAGGGAAGGAGATCAATCCCCCAACTGCGAGAATTCACATCTTCATTGAGGGGGACACGATCCTGCTTATAGATCGCCCCGGCCGGAAACGACTCCCGCACACCATAATGTCCTTGGATCGCTCCCCAAAGATGGACAAGATTCTGTTCGCAGGTTTTCTTTCTTGCTGTCGATCTCGCGGAATAGATCGAAGGCACGGCGAATAAGATCATTCCGGCGACCAGAACAATCAGAATGATGAGTTCGAGCAGAGTGACCCCCGCCCGATGTGTCACAAAAAGCGGGGTGCGGACTTCCGAATGTCGGTGCATTCTCATGAGACAATCCCCTTTGCCGACAACTTTATCAGCACCTTCGCCAGATCGGACGGATTCGGTCAGTCGAGTGACAGCGCAGCATCCAACTCATCAACAAAGCCCAAACTGCCGCACGGTTCTAGAAGGTTCTAGA
>JBEBTF010000157.1:0-9362 GCA_040393865.1 Planctomicrobium piriforme
GCCAGATACTCTTCATTCGGGAACATGCGACGCCAGATGCGAGTCGCGGCAGCCAGTTCTGGCAACGCAAGTCCGAAGGCTTCAATCGTCAGCCAGCCATCGTATTTTGCTCGTCGGAGCGCCTCGAAACTGGCGTCCCAGTGGATCTGACCTTCGCCAGGGGTGGAGCGATCATTTTCGGAGATGTGGACATGGACCAGTTGATCCTTGCATGAATCCACGGCTGTGATCGGGTTCTTCTCTTCGATGTTCGCGTGGAAGGTGTCGTACATCATCTTCAAGTTGGGATGACCGACCTCACGACAGAAGCGGCCTGTGTCTTCTGCGCTGTTGAGAAAATAGGCCTCAAAGCGATTCAGGTATTCGACAACCAACATGACGTTGTGTTGCTGGGCATAGTCTGCGGCTTTCGCCAACGACTCCTGCGCCCATTTCCACTCCTCCTCGGTGCGTCCACGACCGACGAATGTTCCTAATGCGGAATGAAGGGGCCCGCACAACAGTGTGGCGCCTGCTGCGGCGCACATGTCGACGGCTTTCTTGATGCGCTCAACACCTGCCTGGCGGATCGCAGCGTCTGGAGAAATCGGATTTGCGTCGTCAGTGCAGACCGTGACTGCAGTGCTTTCGAGACCAAGTTCTGCGAGCTTCTTCCCGATTTTTTGATACGCAGGAAGCTGCATGTCAAAGATCGGCAACTCAACGCCGTCGTAACCCCAGGATTTGATCTTCTCCAGCGTCGGAAAGATCGATTCGTCTACGCCTGATGTCCACAGCAGCAGATTCAATCCGTATTTCATTGCAGGGGTCCCGTTTCGTCGATTTTGGAACTGGTTCCTGATGGCTGGAACACGTTTCACGCAATCCGGCAGGCGTTCTCACTCAATTCAAGCGAGGCCATCTCTGTTGGATTGGCGGTATGATCGGCTCCCACACAGGGGAATGATTGCTTCAGTTCCAGAATAAAGATCGCCTGACTCCAGGGCTGAAAGTCGTGCCCTTGTATAAGGGAAATTCAGGTCCGCTTCAGGAAGGCATCTTCAGTTCTGCAACTGTTGATGGATGGACAATAAAGACTTTGCCCCAGTCTCGGCAATCGGTCAACAAGAATTGACGGAGAGTTTGCGACAAAAACGCCTGCATCTGGAGTTGGGTGGTGCAACATTCCAGATTGCGCAGACTTTGATGTGTTGAGGTTGCGGAAAAAACGGCGCTAACAGAAGAAGGCTATGATCCGAGGCGCCCGAACTGTCTGTCGAGTTCTTCGCGCGTCAGGTTCAATGCGGTCGGACGACCATGAGGGCAATGGTGGGCGTCATCGCAGAGATGTCGTTGGGCCAGTAGTGCTTCCATTTCTTCAGGCGAGAGACGTTGGCCAGCCTTGATTGCCGCCTTGCATGACATCATATGCAGCATCTTGTCGAGGAGATCGCGACGTTCGATTCGGCGCCCGGACGTTTCGAGCAGGTCGACGATATCTTTCAACAGAGTCTGAGGATCGGCTTTTGCCATCAGGGTCGGGTAACCTGTCATGGCGATCATGTTTCCGCCGAAATCCTGAATGTGCAGGCCCAATTCCTCCAGCAACTCCGTCTGGTCGAGCAACGTACTGGCTTCACGTGCTGTCATTTGCACAGTCAATGGCAGCAACAGTCGCTGGATTTCGACACTCCCGGCGAGCACACGTCGACGCAATTGTTCATACATAATGCGTTCATGGAGCGCGTGCTGGTCGATGACGGTGATCCCTGTCGTTGTCTCTACAACGAGATAGCAGTCGTGAACCTGCATCGCTCTGACTTCAGCATTCGCAGAGGCCGGAGTGACGCTGGCTTCCTGAGTGTTGGCATAGGCCACTTTCGACGGGGCTGGTGTCTGAGGACGCGTTGCCGAGGAGAACGGTTCGCTTGAAAATGGCTCACTGGAAATCTGCTCGCCTGCAAACGGTCCCTGGCTGGATGATGCCGGAGATGTCGTGGAAGAAGACGGCTGCGATTCACCTGACAGAGCTTCGCTTGGAGACGAACTTTGAGCGTCTCGATGGAATGAGGGAGCTCCGAACGAGGGATCAGTGATTGGTTCGAACGACTGTGGCTCCTGTTCGCCGGGGCCGCCCATCATCCGGTCGATTTCCTCTTCGAATGAGGACGAAGGTCGTTCCGTTCTTGGAAAAGAGGGGAGACTTGATTGGGCGTCCGGTGACTGGTGCAACGCTTCCTGCTGCTGATCCAGTTCTCTTTTTGCCCAGGAGACGAGTTCAGGTTGAATCTCGCGTACCGGGGCAATTGGAGCCTGACGAAAGGTCTCTTCGATTTTGGGTGGTGCGGTCAGTTGAGGGGCAGACGATGCGTCACTTGTTTTCGCCCCGATCGACAAACGGGAATCGAGATCCATCGTGAGGAACCGATTGCGGATCGATGACAGCAGAAGCCGGAACAGCGGCTGGCTATCCTGAAAACGGACTTCGGACTTGGTCGGGTGAACATTGACATCGACCAGATCAGCAGGCAGTTCCAGAAACAGGAAGGAAACGGGATAACGTCCGACCATGATCAACCCACGATAGGCCTCTCCCAGTGCGTGTTGCAGTGATCGGTCCTGAATCCAGCGACCATTCAGGAAGAGATACTGACCTTTGCGTGTCGACTTGTTCTGACTCGGATGACCAACGTAGCCCCAGACTCGGACCCCATTGTTCTCAGCTTCCACTGAGATGAGCTGGCTGGCTAAGTCGCTGCCGAAGAACAGTTCAATTCTTTCGAGCAACTGACTGGATGGAGGCAGTTCATGCACTGTTCGCCCGTTGTGACGCAGGGTCATTTGCATCAGCGGATTTGCGAGAGCGATTCGTGTGAACTGCTCGGCAATGTGGCCAAACTCAGTTGACGCGGATTTCAAAAACTTTCGGCGGACTGGCGTATTACAAAACAGTTGCCGGACTTCAATCTGTGTTCCGTCCGGACACCCACAGGCGCGAGGCTCCTTGATTTCTCCAGCATCCACTTCCAGTTCATAGCCCAACGTCTGTTCACGTTGTTTACTGCGCAGACGGAACTGTGAGACTTCCGCAATCGAGGCAAGTGCTTCTCCACGAAAGCCCATTGTCTTGATGCTGAACAGATCGTCTGCACTGGCCAGTTTACTGGTCGCGTGTGCAGCAACAGTGAGCAGGATGTCGTCCGGGTGGACCCCTTCTCCGTTATCTGTGATCCGGATGAGCTCCGAGCCCCCTTGCTCGATGTCGACATCGATTTTGGTTGCGAGGGCGTCGACAGAGTTTTCGAGCAATTCTTTGACCACGCTCGCCGGGCGTTCAATCACCTCACCGGCTGCGATTTTGTTAATCACACTCGTCGAAAGCTGACGAATTCGAAAAGCGTCGTCCGTGGGCATTCTCTGTACTGTCCGGAAATAGCAAAAAATCAGGAACCACCGCAAAGAAGCGAAGGTTCCTGATTGTACTCATTTCCACAGCGTGCTGCATTCAGATCGCACTTGTCGGCGTGTGCCGGTCGAGATCGACGCCTAAATCAACGATTGAATTGATTACTTCTTCGCAGCGTCCGCCGAAGGCAATGTCTCAGGAGCTTTCGGAGTTGCTGGCGTGACTTTGGGATCAACAGCCGCTGTTCTTAATTGTGAACTCCGATGTTGACGCATTGGACGAACAAGGAGTTGGTTGATGCAGCTTTCACGAGCCTTCCAGTCCGCTGTCGACAGTCCACTCTGAGATGCGTTTGCTTCCATCAGCGACATCGCCTTGTTCACTGCTTTTACGCTGCGTTCAAGATCCTGTGCTTCGTAGCGTGAAGTCCGTCCGGTGTTCCATCGAAGTTGCCAGCGTTGAGCGAGGACCTGAAGCAGGCCATTGATGTGATCAAATCGCTCTTCAGGTGCCATTGAAAGCCCTTCTTCGTTACAAGCGAGCTCCAATGCGTTGCTGACGTTTCTTGTTGATTGATCCTGAGGGTTCGCGTAGTAGATGGTTCGCAACAGGTTGCGGTACTGCATTGCGACATCTGGTTCAGAACTACGCTCCAGCAGTTGTACGACTTCGTGATTGACGAAGAGTGAAACCAATGGATCAAACGGAGCTTCGAAGCCGTTCAATTCACTGATCATTTCTGGAGTTGGACGCTGTTGCTTTGCGACGTCTCCGAGGGCGACAAGATAATCTTTTCTGCGTCGATCTTCCGGATCAAGCATTCGCTTCAGCCCTTCAAACTTCACTTGAACAAGTGCTGTACGAGGGCGATCGGTCAGGCGGTCTTTCAGCGCTTTGCGGTATCCCCAAGGATCATTCGGGTGCTCGATTTGCAACTGGTGAGCCAAGCTCAGGTCTTCCAGTCGATGGTTGACGTCCTGTTCCAGTGACTCATCCTTCAGTGCTGCACGTAAGGCGGCACCGTGTTTCGCAAGTTCGAGTCGAGCGGCATCGGCTTTGGCTCCCCAGCGTCCGATTTCGATTGGGAGTTCAGCTTCAAAATTTGCATTGGCACAAGTGTTCAGCTCTGATTTTCCAGTCGTTCGTGCGGCCACGAACTCATTGAGATTTTCGTTCGATAATCCCCCACGAGCGAGAATCATCGACCAGTCCCATCCCGCTTCCCCGAGAAGGTGACGGCACTGTGGAGCTTTGAGTCGTTCAATCAAATCCGCGTCGACCGCTGGCAATTCTGAGTTCGAAGCGAGGAAGACGAGTTCCCCTGGAATTGCTTCGACGACCATCACATCAGCAAACGATGTCTGAATTGTACTGACAATGGTTCTAAGGACATCTGACCCCAGATCGTAATACGGAACGCGTTGAGCGAAGATGCCGCCTTGATTCAGTCGGGAAGCGGCCTGCTTGTAGAATTCCTGTGAGAGTGTAGTCGAGGCTCCTGGAGAAGCAGGTTGAGCCAACGGGCAGACGATCAAGTCATAGTTGCAGTCGTGTTTGGTATAGAGCGAAAGAATTGGGTCGATCTTACCAAACTGGAAATCTGCTCCACCTGACAAAGTCCAGTCTGGAACATTCTGGGTAAACCAGTTCAGCAGGCTGTGAGCTTCAGGGCGTCCATCCAGTGAGCGAACGAGGCGTAATGGATACTTCTGACAGGTCTTCAATGAGGCCGGGTCCACTCCCAGCAGGAGAACATCTTGAGCCCCTGGGTGAAACGCGAGCGGCAACAATGTGGGAATGATGTCTGCTGCACTCTGCGGACATGCTGCTGCATCAGTTGAAAACATCCCGGTTGAGATCCCGTTCTGTCGGATCATCAATTGGGTCCCGCGATACTTCCACAGACTGATACGCCCTTCCAAAGATTCAAATGAAGTGACGAATCGCCCATCATCCATCCAAGGGAGTTCTGCAAGCGGCACACCGCTACGAGCAGATTTCAATGTATGACTTGAGAAGAGGATCTTTTCAGAGGTCTGTGAATTGAGGCGATGTCCATTGAAGATTCCAATCAAAGCCAGTGCCGAGAGGCAAGCTGTTCCAATCTTCCGCACCATGGACTTCGGAATCCAATACGCTTCTCGTGACCATGCAAAGATGGCCAGCAAAGTTGCGGCTCCCGTCGTAAACACCGCAGCGATCCCAGCGGTCCAGTTGATGCAAGAGCACAGCAGAAAGCCAGCGGCGATTGCGGAAAAGTTCAGAGCCAACTCTGAGCGGAGGCCTGTTTGGCGATTCGCAGAATCACTTCGTCGGCAGAACAGCATGCCTGCCGGAAGGACCATTAAGATCATGATTCCCATTCGAAATGCAAGCAGCAGTGTCACATTGCTGACGCGAGCGCTGATCTGCAAGGAGAACCAGGTGACCAGTGGATAGGCGAGAGCAATCGAACCGACCCAGGCGGCGAGCCATAAGAGTCGAGTGCTGTCCTTCAGACCCATTGGAGTTTCTGAAGTGTAATACGCATTTCCGAACAGGGGACGTCCGAACAGGGGACGTCGGTGTGTAAACCAGGAGGCGAGTCCGAACGACAATGCCATGCCAGCGTAGACCGCCAGATCAGTGAAGAGATTACGCTGAAAGAGTTGGGCACCAGCGAATGTAATGACAGCCAGTGTGGCTCCAATCAACAGCGAAGTCGCAAAGTGAATCTGCCCGACGTTCGTAACTGGCTCGGCAGCATTCTCAGGTTGGACTGCTGGTTGAGTTGCACTCGCAGGGACGAACTGATCTGCAATGAGCAATGCAACAACGAGACCTGCAGCGCACCCGAGTAATCCTTGAACTCCCAGGGCGGGAAGCAGGTAAATTGCTGATGTCATGCACGAGGCACCAAAGGCCAGAAGCCAGAGACCGCCCGATGCCGGTGTTGTTGCAGATCGCTTCAGGCAATCGAAACCGAATCCCATCAGGACGGGAACGAAGGCAACCGCAACAAGGCAGTGGATCAGTCCCATTTGCATTACAGAGGACTGCATTGTCAGCAGAGAAATTTGATCGAGTCCCTGCAAACACTGGTGCAGCACTGCAGGAATCGCGATTGCCCAGATTGCTGCAAACAACAGGCCCAGTTGTTGAGCGATGTTGGAGAACGGCTTTTGCCTGCGGAGGAGGTGAATGCCCCAGCCACTAATGGCTGTTGAAACCAGAAGGGCGCCGACTTCTCGAATCGATCCGCCGAGAAGATGTCGAACAGGTGCATTCGCCCCAACAAAACACGCCCCGGCAAGAAGTCCGGCACCGCAGGTGCGAACAGTCGGGGAGGTAGCTAAGAAGCGTGTGAATTTCAAAAGGCGGTTCATCGGCATCCCTGCCAGCGAAAACGAAGCTCGTCATGATCGATACTGCCAGTGGATCATCCTGCATCCCTATGGCAGTTCCTGCCGGAGTCTACGGCAAGATGAATCAACACGACAAGATCAGTCCGGAATCACCGGGGATTGCAGTGCAAACTCTTTTGAAACCGGCTCTTGCGGCACGAAGTGAAGTGTGTCGGCGTTGTGCTATTTGAAGTTGAAGTCGCCTGCCTGAGGCAGATCTTCCAGCGACTGCAGACCGAACAGACCAAGAAACCGGGGGGTCGTTTTGTATTGCTCGCCGTCTTTTCCTTCCTGACGTTCAAGAGCAATCAACTGTCTCCGCAACAACTGACGCAGCAGCGGCCCGAGATTCTGTTTCCCGGTTTCTTCCATCTCCTGCTTTGAAATCGGCTGCTTGTAAGCAATGAGTGCAAGCACTTCGAGCGCATCTTGCGCGAGTTTGACTTCCTTGGGGCCGTGCCCATAAGTGCGACTGCGAATCGATTCAAACTCTTCACGCAACTGCATGACGTAGCCGCCTGTCTGCATTCGGATTTCGTAAGGGCGGCCTTCTGCGAGGTATTTTGAATTCAGTGCAAGGATGAGTTGATCGAGTTGCTCAGAAGTTGTGCTTCCTCCCAGGATGTCGAGGATTTTCTTGGTGGGGAGCGGATTTCCTCCGACAAACAGCAAGGCTTCCAGAACCTGCTCGATGTTGATGAAGTGTTCGTCCGTCTTTTCGTCGGTGCGGAAGTCGACTTTCGAGGCAGAATGTCTTGGTGACTGCTGCTCGATTGGCGCTTCTGGCTCTGACACGAATGCTGTAGCAGGCGTGTCGTCGGACGCAGATGTTGTTGGCTCTGATTGGCTGTCAGAGATGTCGATCCAGTCGTTATGGATCGACTCGTTGACCTTCGCAGCCTCAGGCTCCGGACTGTCTGCTTTATCGGAGTCTAGTTCACTGGAATCGGCGTCTTCTTCTCCGTCCTGAATGGGATCGTCTGAGGTGGGAGTGGCTGCAATCTCTTCCATGAATGCAGCGGATTCCAGCGCACGCAGGTAGGCAGCCTCAATCTCCTCCAAAGAGATTGGCATTTCATCGTCATCAATCTCATCGCTGGATTGGATCGGTTCGCGCGCTTGTTGCTTGTTGTTCACAACAACCTGAAATGGCCGTAACTCTTCCTCGTCGTTCCAGCGAGGGCCAGGTTCAAGTTCCGGGTCCGGCATCTGAGCACTCAATTGGATCGCTGCCAAGCTGGCACGTGGGGAGATTGTGAATTCAGTGGGACAAGACGTTGATTTGAAGCGGGAATCACGCTGTCTTGCGACGCTCGTGGAGAAGAGAGGAATTGAGCAAGATTCGGAGCCCGATTCATCAGATAGGCTGCAAGTGATCTGGCATAGAGATCATTTCCGGAGGCGGTCAGGCACCCTGCTCTCGGCGAGAAAGCTGATCGTGGATCTGGTAACCCGCAGAAGTCTGGTAAGACATCGTGAACCGGGATCTGGTCAGAAATCTGGAGTTCGTTCAGGATTCGATAGATATCGTCCCCAAATGTGGGGCGCTGATGCATCATCGCCGATCGGGTCTGTTCTAAGCCCCATGCACTCGGAGCAGCAGAAACTACCAGCATTCCTCTGTTGGCTTCGACCATCTTTGAAAGCGATGCAATGACCCCAAGTTCACGTCGGCCAAATCCTCCTTCCTGAGGGATGAAGAAGGGATGCTGGTTTCTGCTGACTAAAGTTCTGGTGATCCAATCCATCGTCCATGACAGACAGAGAAAATCGTTTCTGGCCTCTTCGGCGAGGTTTGTATTTCGCGTCAGAGCGCCCGGATGGGCTGCATAGGCCGGTTGTCGAAAGCGATCCAGACGCAGTGCCCTGCGGACATCGGTGTCGTGGGAGAGGTCTTCGATACTGATACACAGCACAACAAGGTCTGCCTGCAATGATTGAAGGCCGGCACGGTAGCGAAGCACCTGAGCCAGAGGACCTGTTTGCGGGCATCCGCCGTTGATGACTTCAATTTCAGCGCCGGACTGCTGAGTCAGGTGTCGCTGTAACGCTGTCGAAAGCGTGTCCCCTTCCGGAACATCAGTGCCGAAGATCCCGGTTCCACCAAGACAGAGGATTCGAAAGACTCCGTCAGGTTTGGGGACTGTGATCGAGGGGCCTCGTAATCCCAGTTCGTTCGTCCGGATTCGAATGATGCCGGCGTGGGGAACTTTGTGCTCAAGATCAATCAGCGGGCGGACTTCTGTCCATGATTTCGAGCTGGGGGCGATCAGGTCTTCCGTACGGAATTCAACGACATTGGGGTGCAAAGACGTTGTGAATTGCCAGGCACGGCAGCCGACTTCAACAGCGCAGACCAAGAGCGCAAGCAGCACAATAGCTGCGCAAAAGCAGAGAACGCTCCGCAATAGGGTCTTGATCATAATTATGGTGCCGTCTCGTCCATGAACCGGCAGACCATCTGCCGCGGCACAAATTCATCCCGCGAGATCCTACCCGATCTGCTGGATTCGAGACAATATGCCTTCGGACAGTGATCTTTTCAGACTCGCATTAGAGCAGCTTGCTCTACCGAGTGCCCGCGCAGCGGCCGT
>JBEBTF010000158.1:0-9349 GCA_040393865.1 Planctomicrobium piriforme
GCAACTTCCTGTTTTGGAACAACGTGAACTTGAATCTCATCCAGATTGACAAGTCCCGGTCCTGTTAATTCGAACCGCATTCGCAAGGCACCGTCTTTATGAGCCCGCCGAATCATGCGGAATGATTGCCAGCCTTCTGATTTTTCCTTCACAATCAGAGCACCATCCCGACCGGTCAACGTCTCGAAAATCGAAAACTGATGCCCCGTTCCGGCCAGTGCATAGGGAATACGATACTTTCCGGTCATGACCACAAGATCGCCTTCGGAGACGTCCGCTTTGGGACTGATGACCACTGCGGATTGTCCGGCAGGGGAATCCGGTTTGACGATGAGCGTGAGGTGATTTCCGCTCGTTCCGCCGCCATGTTCCAGACGCAGAGAAGTCCACCGACTTCCTTTGGAACCATCGGTCCAGCTTGTGCCTGTCTCCGAGTCTCCGCCAGCCAGCAATGCACTTTCGTCTTCAAAATTACCAGAGGGCAGTTTGTTCTCACCCAGATTCTGGACCCGCCCCAAGGCAGACATCAGACGCCAATGCTCTGGTAACGTCTGGAAACTGGTTGCTTCAAGCGTCGAGGTGGGAGAGGTCATCGTTTTGATGGCTGATTCCCAGTATGCCCGTTGAATAACACGAAGCTGACGCATTGCAGATTGACTCAGAATACGGGCGTCA
The DNA here is from genome assembly GCA_040393865.1 of Planctomicrobium piriforme. Taxonomy (GTDB): domain Bacteria; phylum Planctomycetota; class Planctomycetia; order Planctomycetales; family Planctomycetaceae; genus Planctomicrobium; species Planctomicrobium piriforme_A. The sequence goes on from JBEBTF010000158.1 coordinate 676, forward strand.
TCCACACGGTCAGTGTGCAATTCCTGTCGAGCCTGTTCGATTGCGGTCGCGGCGCGGGCCAGTGCGGCATCTCCGTCTCTGAGTTGTGGGGCTCCGACTTGGGAAAGAGACTGATGAACTTCAGTGACTCGTTTCAATTTTGCATTTGCCAGGTTCACGAATGCTTCCGCTGCCAGCTTTCGATTTTGTCTGGTGACTTCCTGAAGTTGCTTCACACCTGCGCTGCCGTTCGGGACAACGATGGCCGTGAACTGATCGAAATGTCGCAGGGTGATCTCCGTTCCCCCGGCCACGCGATCCATGTCGAGATTGGATTGGCCTGCTCCGGTGGGAGTCACTTCCCAGGCTTGGGCCGCATCAACCCCGCGAATCAGAACTCTGACGGATGTTGCTGATTGAGCTCCAGGAACACACTGACTCCCCGGTTCATGCCAGACGAGCAGAATGAGCAACCCTCGTTCGGTATGAAAGACTGTTGCGCGAATCTCTGCTGCGGCCCCTTCGGCACTGGAAACTGCTCCATTTGCAGAAACAACGCGATCCCATTTTGAAGAGAGAGGAGAACTGGTGACCGGAGCAGCAGGATTTCGTCCCACCTGAACTGCGATTTCATCAACAATTCGACCGGTTGCCAGATAGGGTTCCAGAGCTCGACAATGCAGGCAAAAAATTCTTAACGCATCCAGACGTTCATCTAATCCGTCAGCTTGGGAATCAAACGGGATTTGCTTCCAGAACCCGACTCCTTTGAAGCCAGCGGCAATGGCTTCGTAACCCTGATGAAGAATCTGTTCCGGTTCGACGATTGGGATCAGATTTCGTGATTCGAAATAGTTCAGCAGTGGCTCAGAAGCCTCTGTCTGCAGGAAGGTGAACATCGGCTTTCCAGGAAGCGCGTAATCTCGCCGTCCGCGGAGTTCTGCGAAATGGTTCGGGCTGGAAACAGCTGTATGAATTGCAAACCGGCTGCTGGCGAGGAAGTCGACATGCCTATGGAATTCACGCTCTTCCGAAGAAACATCTGCAAGGACGGGTCTACGAATCTGACGGTCTGCATCGCGAATCTGTTCCGCCCAGCCGGAGATGTACTTTCGATCCTCGGCCGGGATTTTGATTCCAAGCATCCAGGCCCAGATGGGCGAGGTCCACTCAGGAATCGAAGGGATTCCGGCACTCTTGAGAATGGCACTTTCTGGAGTCGGTTGCGGTGGCGACGCAATCCCTCCAATGTTCATCCCAGCCAGGGCCTCAAGAAGCGGGCGATCTTCGTAGTCCTTGACCCAAAGCATATTGACGCCGGTCTGAGCGATCAGATCGAGACTTTCCCCATGATAGAGCGTAAAGATTGGAAAAAAGGGGGCTCCATTCTTCCGAATACGATCGTCTGCGATGGCCAGTTGGGAGCCGCTGGGGATTCCGGATGCCGCTCCTTTTTCCGGAATTGGCAGTTTGAGTTCGACGATTGGGCCGAACTCAAGATCATCAAGCTGAAGGGTGGAGATTCCTTGTGGAAGTTGGAGCGCGATCGTTAATTGATCAACGTAGAAGTCGCGCGTATCGATATCCTGCGATCGAATTCCATCAGAAATTTGGTTGCGCAATCGCAGCAATCGGCTCTGCATGGCTTCTTCGCTGGTCTGGCAACTGACCTGCTGCCATTTCCCGATTTGCTTGTAACTCTCGCCAAACAATTCCATTTGCAATGGTTCGTTTGTTCGAGGGTCGATCTGGTACGGAAAGCAGACCCTGACTCCCAGCCGAACGTTTTGGCAGCTCGAACGAATCCAGACGGAAGCACGTAATTCAGAGATGACTTTTGCCCGAGGAAGGGCAATCACAACTCGCTCGCCATCAGACGTGACTTGCTCGGACTGGAAAATCATCCGCTCACATTTTGAGCCGGAATGGAAGTCTTCCGCGGTGACAGCATGTGATTTCAAGGCCGAGTTGAGTAATTGTGTCGCTGGTTGAGCGATCGTTCGATCAATTTCGAACCCGTGATGCCGGTAGGGGGACGGTTCTTCAGCACGGACAATGTTGCACAAAAGCAACGTGCACAGAAAGAACACGCAATTCACCCAATTGGCTGCCACCGACTGTCTCGTCTTCAGTTTATGAAAGGTGTTGGAGGAAGAACCGATATAAACGGACCTTGTTTTTGACCGATGCTTACAAAATGGCAACTTTGTCTCAAGACACTTGCTAAGTGTCGTTGGAATTTGGCAACATAAAGCTTGAATTGGCCTGACGCGATTCTTGGAAACTCTCAAATTTTGCCATTGGAGGGTTTTGATGTCAGGGGATATCCTTCGGGGCAGACGCAGGTGACGTCTCTGAGCTATCAACGGCGAGGTCTCAATCATGCAAAATGCTGTTCGATTTCCAGATGCCTCGTCTGATGAACTTCCTCGTGAATTGATTGAGCTTGGGAAACGCATTGCCGCTTTGCCGGAAGCCGAGTTCGCGCAACTGGAACAGTCATACACACAAGTGGTCGATTGTGTCCGTCGTCGCCGTCGCATTCTGAATCTTGTACAGGAAGCTCTTTCCCAGTTGCGGCTTGACGTGAAATACCTCATGTTCGATCTCGAAATCACTCGGGAAGAACGTGACCGTTTGCGAGCTCAGTTAAACGAAATCGAACCGGGCGACTACGGCTCTGCTTCTTAGACCATTCTTGTATGCGACTGTTTCGCTTCAGGCGTTCACGTCAGGCCCGTTGTTCTGCCTGATCTTTCGCTGGCTACTTTGGGGCTACTTGCTTTTCGCCAGCTTCTTCCTTGCCAGAGTGTTCTGCTGTCTTCTTGGCATTGGCTTTTGCTGAGTTGTTTTGTTTGGAATTCCCCTGTGTGGCAGGATGTTCTCCTGCTGTCAGCTGAACTCCCTGAGGTTTTCCTTGCAGGAAGACTGGTACCTGAATGACAGGGAAATCCGCGTCATCTGTGCGGATCGAAATAATTCCGGTCTGAGCCCCGCCGGGAAGATTTCCCTTTGTGGAAACTCGAATCGGTGTTGTTGTGACATCACCCGAAAGCTGCGGCTCTTGTGCTTCAGCAGTGAGGAACGGGCTTGTCGTTTTGACTTCAACGACCTTCAAATTTTTCCCGCGATGATCAGCAACTCGAATTTCACTGGTGATCGCAGTATCGGTGAGTTGATAGAAATACAACTCAGGCGGGGTGACCTGCACGTTGCGCTCAGGAACACTCATGCGGAAGACAACAAGTTCCTCCCGAGGAGTGCCGTCGTTGTAGTGAACACGGACAGAATAAGTGTGAGGGCCAGGGGCTTCTCTTGCGGTGTCGACTTTGACTTCAAACAAGCCTTGCCCGCCTTGCACATAGTGGGTTCGATCTCCCAGTAGCCGAGGAGCCAGGCACCCACAACTTGGTTCGAGTTTCACGATCTCAAGCGGTTTGTTGCTGCGATTCCAGAACGAAAACGGAACGGTGATCCGGCCTGTCGCGGGAATCTCTCTCAGGTTCACTGAGTACTGGCGAAATGCCAAAGCAGGAAGTTCTTTGTGGCTCGCAATCGCGCGAGGAACAGGAACACTTGAGGTTGCACACACGGCCATGAGCGCTGGGCAGAAAAAGAGAAGCACGAGCCCATAGGTGGCCAGGGGGGCAATTCTGCGCGTGCGGAGTTCGTCCATGAACTGTTACCTCGGTCTGATTTCGTTGCCGACTACTCGCGATTTCGAGTTCGGCAAAGCCTTCCAAAGAGCGTCGTTCATGGAGCACCTGTGTCTGTTTCCATCCTTGGAAAACAGTGCTGCTTATGCAACTCGGGACCCCAGAATTCACCACGCTCAGCCAAGGGATTCTATTTGAAAAAACGAATCCCTGACAATACAGGTTCTGCTATCGACCTGTGGCGGTTCGATTTGCTGTAACGTTCTATTTGGATGGGCGTTAGGCTGCGAGCGTGATTGTCGGATCTGGTCTATATAATTGGCAGCAGCGGGCGGTTTTGTGCCTGCATTTTTTCCAATGGAGTCGGTTCGTCGTCCTGAGCGAGGACTGTATCGACAAAGAAGTAGAGCAACTGCCGAATCTCATCTGATTCGACACTATCGGCCAGAGCTTCTGCACCTGCACGGGATTTTTCTGCGAGTGATTGGGCTTTGTCGAATGCATTCAACTCGTTGAAGATCTCTCGCAACTGGTTCAAACGAGAAACATTATCGCCGGTAGACTCATAGATCTCGCGAATCTGTTGTTTCTGTTCAGGGGAAGCGGCTTGCAGTGCAAGTGCCAGCAGAAGAGTTGGACGCAATGCTAAGGCGTCCTGACCTGCGACAAGTTTGTTGTCGTTGTCTCCCTGCCAGTCTTTCAGGTCATTCAGAATCTGGAAACCGACTCCCAGTTTGCGACAGAACTGAGCAACGGTCTCGCGGAGTCCGTCTACCGGTCCTGCCAGCCTAAATCCGGCGATGAGCGCGGCCTCAAATGCAGGCGACGTCTTCAGTGCATAGATCTGCAAAGCATCGAGCGGGGTGATGTTCCAGTCCGGTGATTGCTGCCAGCCCATTTCGGCCCCTTGGCCGTCGCACAACTTGATGTGCGCTTGCGACATCGCCTCGACAATATCACATGCGGCGTCGCTTCCGATTTCTCCTCGGGCTTCATTAACCAGGCGATAACCGAGACCAATCAGGTAGTCACCAATGTTGATCGCCGACCCAATTCCGTGTACCCGATGGAGTGTCTGCCGCCCGTAACGGTACAGATCGTTGTCCTGAATGTCGTCATGAACCAGCGAGGCCTTATGGAATGCCTCGATTGCCATTGCGACCTTTGCTGAGCCGGGCGAGAACCTGTGCTCTTGCGCATCGACCGTTCCATTAACCAATTGCCCGCCGCTGGCAGCATCGAATGCGGCAAGTGTGATAAAGGGGCGGAACCGCTTGCCTCCATTGGCGAGCCAATCGAGTGCTGCGTTTTCTGTCTGTCCGAGCGGAGAGAGCGCCTGCTCAGGAGTGGAGCTTCGCTGTCGCGTGACCAGTTCAGGGAATTGAGTGGTGAAGAGATTCGTCGTCGCTCTCATCAGCGGCACGTAACTGCGAGTCATCGGAGCCGGGAGCGGTTCGTATTTTTCGAGAACGTCCCAGACCCAGGCTTCATCGAGCGTTGTATTTTTGCAGTCCCCGGAGTGCAGTGGGACGGCGTAGCTCGGGACGCCTGCAACCAGCACTTTATCGATCGCCTTTTCGAGGACGTTCAGGCAGGCAACTCCCAGAATGCCGTCGACGTATCCCTCGACGATGATTCGCAGAACAACTGGAGAGCCTTCCGCGACAAGAACTTTGTAGCCCAACTGTTCCGCCCGAACTTTATAGTCGGCGATGGAGCAGGCACCACATTTTTCACACTCCAGCCCGAACTGGCTGTATTCGGCCGGGCACCCCGCGGCATGTTTCAGGCAGTGTGGCAGCAACAGCATGCGTCGTTCAAAAGGGATCGACAGGAACTGTTGTTTCCAGAAGAAGTTCCCGATTAACACCATCGCAAACCCGAGGTACATCTCTGGTTCGTTCAGCTGTTCGAGAAGTTTGCGTCCCCAACCTTCAAGATTGTTCTTCGAGAATGGTTGGGTTTTATTCAGTGTTTTGGCGAACTCTTCAGCAGCGGCTTTGATCCGCTCGCGATTCGCCAGATCCTGCGGAACAGCTTTCAGGTGGCTGGTGCTTTTGCGACGAACTCTTTTTTGTGGTGGTGGATCGTCGTCAAAACGGCGTGTTGATGAGGTCTGATTTCCATTGATTGAAGTAACAGGACCTGCCAGCAGGTCATGTTCGACGGTCGAATCCAGTGATGGTTCAAACATGCAATGATGTCGCCGCTCAGGAGATTCAGATTCAGGGGGCTGGCGTACGAAAGTTCAGGGGAAAATCCAGAGAATATTCGCACGCGAGCATTGTCGGCCGTCAGTCTGCAATTTCAGTTGCTGACAGGCCTAGTTATTCCGACGGTCCTTGCTTTGAGTGTGGACGCAGCGCATTCGCAGCAAAGATCAACGGATATAACTCTTCAAAGTACCATAATTTGGCGAAATAGAAACCGATCGGGGCGGCTTCAGTGATCTTGCCACGTTCCACCTGATCGACGAGCCAGTGAATCCCTGCGTTCACTGCATCCTCAGAATGCACGTCACTTCGCAGGATTTCCACAGCCAGAGCAGTTTCCTCCACGGAGGAAGGACAGTGAGAAGTCCCTCCCCAGCCTCCATCGGGATTCTGGACTGACTTCAACCAGCGGCAACCAGCCTGGGCAATGGACGAGTCCATTTGTCCCAGATCCCGATAGGCTGCCAAAACTTTTGACGTTCCGTAAACGGGATTAATGTCGTCTGGAGCGTGTTGATTTCCAAACCAAAGCGGCATCCATGATCCGTCCGAGGCTTGTTGTTTTTCCAGGAATCGCAGCCCTCGCTTGATTGCCAGCTCTGCCCCTTTTCCTAATGTGACATGTTGCTTGCAGAGGAAAAGTGCTCTCACACAATGAGCGGTGATATCGCACGAACTGCGATCAAATGGCAAGGTGCCCCAGCCTTTGCAGAATGTCGGCCATCCCCCGTCGCGATTTTGAAGCTGACGCAGCCAGTTGGCACCTCTCGTCAGCGCGTCACGAGTCGCTTTATCAATCTTGCCGTCGATCAGGTTCAGCAGAGCAAGCATTGCTCCTGGTGTGTCGTCGGCGTCTGGGACTCCTCCAGGCAAATCGGTCCATGCCCACCCGCCGGGAGCCGCGTTGGTGAAAGGGTGAACCTGAAGATATTGCTGCCCCAACAGCCAATCGCGAATTTGCTTTTTCTCGTCGCTGTTGAAGTCGCCTGCGAGAGCATTGACGGAAAGCGTCGTGACCCAGGTGGCCAGATTCGTATCGATCGGCCAACTTCCATCCGGTAAGACGGATGCCACGATAAACTGTGTTCCGCGGATCACAACAGGATGGTCTGCCAACTCCTTTGCGGCCAGACTCATCACAACAAAACTTGTCAGTGGAGTCGCTTCCAGAAATCCACCGAACGAAGGCTGAATTCGGTCGAGTACACGCAGGCTCGGCTCAATACAGATATCGCGGAGTTGTGCGAGCAGATAATTTCGGGAGCGCTTGTAGTGATGTTTCACCTGGCCGATTGCAATGAGTGCTGGCAGGGCATAACTCACAACGGGAAGCTGCACTGCGGCGTAGAATTTTGCAGGAATGCATGACAACTCGAAGGGGAGTGAACTCACTTTGTCCCAGCTGACCATTCCGGCTAAAGCACAGTGCGTCAGAATCGGAACAGAGAAGGTCTTGTCTTTTCCATATCGGGCGATGACGGCGTCCACCCCGCCGTTGACATTAATATAGTTGCCAGCGGATCGTAATGTGTCTGCGTACTCCTCTTTGCTTTTGCGAGCCGCAAGAAACGAGGCATACGCCAGCATTGTCGTCGAGATGTTGCTGACGCTTTTAACTGTGTCTCCCCAGCCTCCATCTGCATTCTGATGTTCGGCCAGCCATTTCAGGCCCCCATCAATGAGGTGCTGCCACAGAAAGTGAGATGAACCTGCTGTAGGAGGGGGGAGGACGATCCCGTCGCCCGGCTGATGACCGGCGATATGGCGTCGAACCTGCTCAAGTGCCATCACGGCGGTTGCTGTTGAGAGAGCTGACGTCGACAGTTTCCCTTCCCAGTGACCATGTTCACCGCGTCGGGATTTCAGTGTGTCACGGACAGATTCCCATGCACGACGAATTTGCTCTGGAGATGATACCGACAAGACAGCTCCTTCAGAGTCGCCGTGATTTCTGCTCTCACCTGAGTCGTGTTGATCGATCTTACCCCGACATCATCCCTTGCATGAAGTCTTAGCCTGCCAGAAGACTCAATCGGTGAGCAAAGTCTTTGCTGACAGGAAACCTCTAACGCGTTGAGACCGGAAGTCTCACGCCATTTTTGGAACTTCACTAAGCAGGCTGACCATCTGCCAGACGGGAGAAAATCATCCGTCCAGCGCTGTTTTGCAGAACGCTGGTGACGACGGTGTCGACTTCCCGTCCCATCTCTTTGGTCCCTTGCTCGACAACAACCATGGTGCCGTCGTCAAGATAGCCAATTCCCTGACCGAGGCCTTCCCCTTCTTTAATGATACGAATGCGAACGTGTTCCCCTGGGATGAAGCGGGGTTTCAGGGCGTTGGCAACTTCATTCAGGTTCACGACATCAACTCCCTGAACACTGGCCAGTTTGTTCAGGTTGACATCGTTGGTGACCAGACGGCCGTTTAATTCCCGAGAGAGTTCGACCAGACGCTGATCGATTGTCTTGTCTGCGCTGGATTTGGATTCGTGGACACGAATTTCGACTTTTGGGTCCTGTTGCAGTTTCTTCAAGACATCCAGGCCTCGACGTCCACGACCGCGACGCAAACGGTCATGACTGTCTGCAATGTCCTGAACTTCCTGCAGAATGAACTGGGGCACCACAAACTCGGAATCAACAATGTGCGTTGTCACCATGTCTGCAATCCGGCCATCGATCAATGCGCTCGAATCGAGAATCAGAGGGCGTCCCCCTTTGAGTTCCCGGGAGAATTCCACGTAAGGAATAACGAGCCGAAACTGGTCTTTGGTCTGGAGCAGGAATGTGATGCAAAGATAAGGCAGAATGAGGATCGTCAATA
>JBEBTF010000159.1:0-9292 GCA_040393865.1 Planctomicrobium piriforme
TGGTGAACTCTGCGTTGTCTCCGCGGCTGATCCACTGAATCTGACGGGAATTATTGGCTCAGGCAAGCGGATTCCTGCCACGGCGACACATCAGATTGCTTATCGTCGGGGGAAGATTTTTGGGTGGAAGAAAGCAGATGACCATTGGATCTCACCGGATCTGCCAGCGGCCGATCAACAGCGTCTCGCATTTGAGTGGGGCGTTCTGGTGACGGAATGCGCTGGTCGTCTCATTTCATCACCGACTCTGTCTGCAGGGAGCAAAGCGATGAGCACAACATCGATACTCCCCAGCGCGACAACCGACGGAACCGACACGGCATCGGAGAAAGAGCCTCTCACCCCGGAGCAGATTCCTTCTCCTCGACGCCGTCGTAAGCCAGCTAGCAGAAGCGGAATCCCGAAGCCGTTTCCATTTTGAAGTTGGAGACGAGGAACACGCAGTGCCCTTCAGTTACGCTGCTGCAGTGTCAGAGCTCGGCTTCTTTGGGCCAATTGGACGTGACTTGTTACCGGCGCGGGCTCGCAGATCGAAGAGACCGAAGATTTCTCCTGCGGTCAGCGACAATGATGCGTCTTCATTGTCCCCTTCGCCAAGAACACGTTTGAAGAGTTCACGTTTCTCGCGGAGTACGAGATCGATTCGTTCTTCAATGGTGTTCTTGCAGATAAGACGGCTGACAATCACCTGCGTTTTCACCCCGATTCGGTGTGCACGGTTGATTGCCTGATCTTCAATCGCCGGATTCCACCAGCGATCGTAAAGGAAGACGTATCCGGCGAACTGCAGATTGAGGCCAACCGCACCTGTTCCGTAGCTCATCAGAATCAGATGGCTATCAGGGTCGTTTTTGAATTGAGACAGAATCGGTTCGCGCTTGGCGGTTGGGATTCCCCCGTGATAGGTCAGGCACCCGAATTGCTTTGTTCGCTCCTGCAGCCAGTCGAGTGTTTTCGTCCACTGACTGAACAGAATCGCTTTCCCGCCGGATGCTGCAATTTCTTCCATATCCGCAACCAGTCGTTCCAGCTTGCATGATTCGCCGGTTAACGGGTCGGCATTGCAGATCTGCTTCAAACGCAACACAAGCTCAAAGACGTGTTGAACTGTGATGGAATCACCCATCGCATTGAGCTGAATGATTCCTTCTTTTTCTGCGTAGTCGTACGCCTGACGTTGAGCCGGGCTCAGATCAATAATTTCATCGCGATCAAGACGGGGAGGCATGTCTTTCATCACGAGGTCTTTGGTGCGACGCAGAATAAAATCTTCGCTGAGCTTGGACAGCTGATTGATGTCTGGCGTGGCGTGCTTTGGGATCACTCTCATGAATTCGAACAGGGAGATCATTTCCTCTGCCCGGTTCTCAATGGGTGTTCCCGTCAGACACAGGCTGCGTTTCCGTGGAATACTGTGAATTGTTGACGCGGTGACGGAACTGCGGTTCTTGATTCGCTGTGCTTCGTCCAGCACGACCATGTCAAACTTGGGATAGTCGTCCGGGTTCATTGCCTGGAAATCGCGAACAACGGATTCGTAGTTGGCGAGCAGCACCATTGATCCTGGCATGTTCCAGATCATCTGCCGTCGATCACCGTTTCCTTCAACAGTGGTGACAGGAATTTCTTCTGCCCAGGTTTTGAATTCCCGTTGCCAGTTTGGAATGAGCGGCTTCGGGCAGATCATCAGCACGCGACGCACTTTTCCCGCACGCAACAACAGTCGCAGCGCGGTGATGGTCTGCATTGTTTTGCCGAGCCCCATCTCGTCCGCGAGTAAAGCGGAGTCCTGAGAGAAGATCCACGCAATTCCTTCGTATTGATAAGGGAATGGCTCGAACGGCATGATCAGCTCTTGCCCGCGGAGCCATGATTCCAAGGGGGGCTGAAGCAGATAGAACAACCGGTCTTCAATCGAAAGAGCATTTGAAGGCGGCTTGATGCGCGTGACCTTCTTCTCTGCGATTGCGTCTTCGGCTCCTTCTGCTTTCGGAGCAGGCACGAAGATCTGTCGGGTCTCTTCCTCTTCCGGCTTTTTCTTTGGCGGCAGGAATTCCATTCCAGCAGGGAAATTGACGCCGAATGTCTGGATCTTTGGCCAGAATGGCTTCCAGCGAGGAACGAAGCCTGCACGCTCAAGCAACCCTTGATTCTGTGTCGTCACCTGTGGCAGACGCTTCAGTGCTCCATTCATGCCGGTGACGTAGATGTCCGGCTGACGGAGATTGCAATCGAGCGTCGACGTTTCCGGATTACCGACCAATTGTGACGCCAGAGCCACAAAATCAACGGCCTCACCAGCAGGATGTTCCTGAACGGGATTCTGCTGTTCAGGCGAGCGATCAGATTTTGAAAAGAAGAAACTCATGGGCATCCCTGCCTATCATTTGTAATCCAGTTTGACAGGGCTCTCCTGTCCTGGCTCTGCATCTAATCGGTGCAGAGTGGATGGCGTGTCGCGTTGGCGTCATTCCTGTGAACGCATCGTGACAGAGGCCGATTGGATTCGGTTTGAAGTTGAACGGGGGCGACGTCCATGTCGTTTTCAGAGCAACTTGCTCTCCCGTCCGTCTCCATCGATATCAATTGCGGAACGAATGTTTGCCGCACTCATCTCGCAGGCAAACGCCGTGACTTTGCTGCTATGCAACCGCCCCGGCTCTCAGCGTTTCTTTCAATGCATCCTGAACACGTTCGAGTGGTTCAAGCATGTCTGCTTCAGCGGGGATTCGTTTTTGCGCGACAGAGATCCGTTCCAGATCTTCTGTGAACTCGCTGTGCATCTGGAAAGATTGCTTGCCCAGCGAAACGCGAAGTTCATCCGGCAGATCCTTTTTATCACCTGATTCAATCAGGCAGATCACCGGAATCTCGATTTGCCTGCGGACATCGAGGACCGTGTCTTGAGCAACGATGAGCAGTTGCGGCTTCACACTCAATCGTTCAAAGAGTGTCTTGCCGATCAACTCTGAATAGATGAAAGGTTCCAGCGTTGGACCATATAGGATCTGCTGAGTTCGATTGGCACGAACTGGAGTCGTACACTGAAACTCAAGTGGCCGCCCGAGGTGATTGGTGACCAAAAGTCCACCAACGTATCCCTGTTCGGTCAATGCGACTCGCAAGAATCCGAGATGTAAGCGGTTCTCGTTCGCCTGCGTCATGAAAATTCCACCTCAGTACTGGCTGCCCAACGAGTATCCGTCCCCGTCGCACAACCAAACATCGTCCGCAGAAGCAGGTGACTTGAGAATGAACGCCTGATCTGCAGTTGTGGTGTTTTCTCTCTAACCCATTTTATGTATGTGGCTTACGGAAATAGTACGGGTTGTTGTCGACCAGAGTGGGGCCGGTCGTGCGGGTTGTTTCGAATGTTCAGACAGCTTTGCGTCTGTGGGTGAATTCGCCCCCATTTCGTGTCGAAGTGCTTGCGTTTCCGACTCATCTGAATAGGGCACTTGGAGTGTGTGCAGGTGATCACTGTTTTAGTTTGTGTAACCGGAACAGTTTCGCTGGTGGGGGATTTGTATAAGGCAAATTGCCCCCCATACGAGCGATTCATCACTTAACTGCCGTGGTCGAAGCGAGTGCTTCTTCTCGGGTCTCAAAATGTGGCCACAGACGCAGAAGGCTCATGTTGCTGAGCACCTGCAGCATCTGCGGATTGGCACCACAGAAATTGCCAATGCCTCTGCGTGTTTTCATTTCACGGAGCATCGAGACCAAGGCCCCGATAAATTCGGACCCGAAGTATTCAATGTCGTGCAGGTCGACCACCAGTTGGCGTACGCCAGGCTTGCTGATTTGGGCACGGATCACGTTGGCTTCAAGGTGAAGATCCTGATAGCGGAATGAACTTCCTTCCCCTTTTGGGGTGACAACAATGGCTTCGCCCAGTGTTTCAACGTTAAAGATTTTCAAATGTTGCATAAGTTGCCGCTCCCGTGCAGATGGACGGTCGTTCGATAAAACTGGCTGGGAATTAAACTGCAACTGGAAGTTGAGTTGGACCAGACAGTGGAAGCTCTTCACTTCACCTGATTCACTGGTAACGTGATGTTGCAAGATGGCGGGCAGGAATTCCCGTCTGATTGCGATGGTGTTTCTGGGCAAAGCTCAGCAGAAAGTTCGCTCAGGTGAGTATTCAGGTCCGCCTCCTTAAATCAAAAAGAGTGAATCTCTCTGTTATTACGAAATACACACCTCAGAGCGGCCAAAAATCTCTGGCCGATCCGGCAGATTTCGCGAAATCGCGCTCACACAGTTCGGGATACGAGATTGATCGTATGTGTCAGATTGATGTGGTCTCTCTTCTGCCAGAATGCCCGTCTTCTCGATAGGAAAGAAACGTTGCACCTAATGCTGTAAAATCCCGCGTCGTTTCGAAAACGACTTCAATCGTCAGAACATAACTGATCGTACCCACACTAATGAATCAAATTTGATTCGTGAAGGAGACCGTTCATCACAGACGCGGTTCCATGCAATTTGAGTCAGGCCATAACGGTCATACGGGCGAAGTGTGGCAGTGAACTTGTGGAACTGGCGGAATCACTCACCTGCTGCTGCATCATTTAAAAGGCAGAGATTCAATATCAGCAATCGGGGCGCTACAGGTTCCGTGGTCACAGAGATAGAGCAGCGATTGCTGAGAGACTCCTTTGCCTGCTGCGATATCCAGCGGAGCAGGGGAGGTCATCGGAGAGTGCACAAAAAGTTTGTTTGGAATAAATCGCTGCCACACGGCGCGTGCAAATGTCTCGGCGTTTCCATCCTGTGCATCGGTCAGAACGATTTCTGGAGTCGGCCCGAGAAGGAAGTCGAGGGCCATGACAGCTTGACCGGCGGCGCGTGGATGTTCGGCAAGCAATCCTGAAAGATAATTCAGCGTGGCAACCGCTTTGTCTTCCAGGTCTGTGCGTGATGTCAGACGTCCGAGCTTCAGTAGCGCCGTCGCCATCATTCCATTTCCAGAAGGCGTGGCATTGTCCTGCGAGTCTTTGGTTCGCGTGATCAATTTTTCATGATCGTTCGCCGTATAGAAGAACCCGCCGTCCGTGTTGTCGAAGAATCTCGCAATGGCGTTGTCTGCAAGTTGCTGCGCCTGCGTCAGCAAATCCCATCGTCCGGATGCCTGCGCTGTTTCCACGAGTCCATCGATCAGGCAGGCATAGTCATCTGAGTACGCGGTGAATCGGGCCTGGCCATTCTGATAGCTATGGAAAAGTTCTCCCTGTTCGTTTGTGACATTGTTTAACAGGAAGTCGCACGCTTTGGTTGCGGCGTCTCGATATCGCGGTTCGTTCAGGACCAGTGCTGCCTGAGCAAAGGCCGTAATCATCATCCCGTTCCAGCTCACGAGGATTTTATCGTCTCGTCCCGGGGCGATGCGTTTTTCTCGAACCTCAAGGAGCTTCTGACGACTGGCGTTCAGTCGTGTGTTGAGTTCATCGACTTCGATTCCTTCCAGCGCGCTCAGTTCGGTCCAGGTCTTCGGGCGATTCAGAATGGAATGCCCTTCCCAGTTGCCGCCGGGAGTCACGTCATAACATCGATTGAAGAGAGTTCCTTCTGTCTCGCCGAGGATTTCGATGATCTCGCGTTCTGTCCAGACGAAGAACTTTCCTTCGACCCCTTCACTGTCCGCATCTTGAGCACTGTAGAACCCACCTGCTGGATCGGTCATCTCACGCAGGACGTATTCCAGGGTCTCTCTTACCGTTTCGGCGTAAGCCTCATCTTGTGTGATCTGGTATGCCTCAAGATATGCCGGGACAAGTAATGCGTTGTCGTACAACATTTTTTCAAAGTGAGGCACCAGCCAGTGGGCATCCGTGGAATAGCGATGGAACCCGCCCCCGAGTTGATCGTAGATCCCCCCATGAGCCATCTTGTTGAGTGTCAACAATGCCATCTCCAGGGCCAGTGAATTCCCTGTCCGTTTCCAACCTCTCAGCAGGACACGAATATCCATCGGGTGTGGAAACTTGGGAGCCCCTCCAAATCCTCCGAGTCGTCGATCAGCAGAGGAGACCAATTCTTCGGTCGCTTTGGTGATGGTTTCCGGTCCCAGTTCAATACGTTCGAAGATCGGGGCTGCAAGGTCGTCGATGGCCTGAACCAGTTGGGAGGCACTGTTTTCAACCTCGTGTCGGCGGTTCGCCCAATAGTCCTGCAGCTTCTTGAGAATATCGAGGAAGCCAGGCATACCCATGCGGGATTGAGGAGGCCAGTAAGTGCCTCCATAAAATGGAGCTCCTTCCGGTGTGATAAAGACCGACATCGGCCATCCCCCGCGCCGAGTAATCAGCTGGACTGCCGACATATAGATTTGATCGACGTCAGGGCGTTCCTCGCGGTCGACCTTGATCGAGATATAGTGTTCGTTCAGGAACGCGGCGATGGTGTCATTTTCAAAACTCTCACGCTCCATCACGTGGCACCAGTGGCACGCGCTATATCCCACAGAGAGAAAGATGGGTTTGTCTTCTGATCGCGCCTTCTCAAAGGCTTCCGGCCCCCAAGGCATCCAATTCACAGGATTGTATGCGTGCTGCAACAGGTAGGGACTTGATTCGTGGACCAACGCATTTGCTGGACGGTTTGTCTGAGGTGCGTGTGACACGAGAGTTTCACCTATCTGAAAAGGGAAGAGACCTGATGTGCCTGATCTCTGAATCTGAAGGGAGTTTCCCCGGCTGAGTTGGCTGGAGGAACTTCGCTTCAGGATAAAGACTCGTTTAATGCACTGATGATTATTAGAGCATCTTTTGTCAGGAGCGTCTTCGATGAAGTAGAAGCGAGGTCCCATTCTGACTGTCTTTGTTGTGTCAGAGAGGAGTTCCTAGCGATTCTGCCGCAATCAGGGAGGAGCGAGACCTTGGGGAACTTTGGTCTTGCCCTGTTTTTCTCGATTCATTACTAACCGAGGATGAATTGATTCGTCGCCCGAAAGGAGTTGGGAAGATGTCTTGTGTGTTCAGGGGAATATTTCTGTCTGTCGCCCTGTTGCTGAGCGCTGCAACTGCGTTCGCTCAACCGGCTCCTGAAGCGCCGCAGCCAAATCCATTGCATGAGGCTGCAAATCAGGCTTATCAGGAACGAGATTTTCCTAAAGCCATTCAGGCGTGTGAACAAGTTCTGGCCAAAGATCCTAATGACCATATTGGTCTGTATTTGCGTGGAAGCAGCCGGGTTGAACTCGGAATTATGAGCGGAAACGTCGAGCTGGTCCGTCAGGGGATCGCCGATGCTCGCGAAGCAATTCGTCATGAAGGCAAAGGCAAGGCTGAATATTACCTGCCTTACATCTTCGGAATGAGCCATCTGTCGATGATGGAAGGCAAGCCTGTTCATGCCCAGACTGCGAAAACCGTTGCCGATTCTGTTCTCGAACGGGAAGACCTCGATGCGGAACAGCGTGCGAACATGTTCTACCAGCGAGCACAGGCAAATCTTCAGTTGAAGGATTTTCCTGCCGTTCAGAACGACATTATCGAAACGCTGAAACTCGATCCAAAGCATCTTGCCGCTTATATGCTGGCTGCGGATGTTGCGGCCCGAACCAAGACACCTGAAGAAGCGATTGCGGCTTACAGCAAGGTTGTCGAAGTGTTTCCAGATAACCCTGTGACTTACAACAATCGTGGAATGTTCCTTCAGTCGAAGGGGCGTGCTCACGAAGCACTGGCGGATTTCAACAAGGCGATCCAGATTGACAGCAAGTTCATTCCTGCATACGTCAATCGAGGGTTTGCATACATGGAAGCCGGAGACCTCACCAGTGCCGATACCGCACTCTCACAGGCTCTCGCTGTCGATCCGCAGCAATTCGGGGCGATGAACCTGCGTGCAACTGTTCGGCTGAATGCAGGCCGCCTGCAGGAAGCGATTTCCGATTACCGGACTGTTGCTCAGAATGCATCCCGTAACCCAATGGCCCATGCAGATCTGGGATTCGCTCTCTTCTTTGCACAGGACTTTGCTGGAGCACTTGGTTCGTTTAACACGGCTCTGAAGATTGATAACCGCATGCGATTCCTGTTGCCTTGGAAGTTGTGTGCTGAACTTCGCCTGCAACAGGTTGATAACACCAGCTATCAGGAATCAACTGCCAAGCCTGAGGCAAATCAGGATTGGATTGACAAGTTGGTCCTGTTCCAGCTCGGAAAACTTGATGCTGCGAGCATGCTGCAGTCTGTCAGTTCAAAGGATGAAGGGGCCCGGAACGCCCAGTTGTGCGAAGGCTATTACTTCATCGGAATGGAACTGCAACGACGTGGGCGAGCGGCAGACGCTCAAGCCTACTTCAAACAGGCGACAGTGAACAAATTGCCGAAATTGTCCGCATATCGTGGGGCAATGATTGCCACAAATCAGGCCAAGTAAATCTGGTCAACTCGCGGGGCAGATTCTCCTGAAGTCGAAAGACTCGTGAACCTGTGCCCTTGAGACGACACATGATCTGGATTGAAACATCCCCTCTCTCTCGTCAGTCTTTGAACTGAATTTCGAGAGAGAGGGTTTTGCATTTGGTTAAGTCGAATTGACCGATTGAGAAGGAATGTCAATGCGTGTGCTTGTGACTGCCGGACCGACGCGCGAATACCTGGATGACGTTCGGTATTTGTCCAATGCCAGTAGCGGCAAGATGGGGTATGCCATTGCTCAAGCCGGGCTGCAATTGGGCTGGGACGTCGTTCTCGTCTCCGGGCCGGTTGAAATTTCTCCTCCCGTTGGGTGTGAATTTCACTCAGTAATGACGACCGGTCAGATGCGCGAGGCGGCGGTTCGTCTGTTTCCTGGTTGTGATGGAGTGATCGCGACTGCGGCGGTCTGTGACTATAAACCCAAGGAACGGATTACCGGAAAACTCTCCAAAACCGGTGGCCCAATCACGATCGAAATGATTGAAACCGATGATGTTCTCGCGGAGTTGGGGCGGATGAAAGAGCATCGCTGGGTCGTGGGGTTTGCCCTGGAAGCTCAGAACCCGAGAGAGAATGCACTCCAGAAATTGCGACGCAAGAACTGTGATTGGATTGTGTTGAACTCCCCGAATGCGATTGGCTCGGAAACCAATGAGTGTGAGTTCATTGGAGCTGATGGCGAAACGGTGACTCATTGGTCTGGCGCCAAGGCGGAAGTTGCTACCGGACTGACAAGCTGGATCAGTCAGGCCGTCGCTCGATAGATCGGTTCAAAATCACAGCGAGAAACACTACCCCCGTGGTGGTGAATGAAGACCGGAAAACGAAAGATGCCGCATGCAAAAACATGCGGCATCTTTTTT
>JBEBTF010000160.1:0-9270 GCA_040393865.1 Planctomicrobium piriforme
GCAACTCGCCGCGTGGCGGAAGCGTGGAAATGATTTTGCAAGGTGCTCTAAAAAACGCACTGCTCTTAAGAATGATTTTCTCGTTGGGAGAGAACAGCGGAGTCGGCCCAGGAGAGTTGGATTTGCTCCCCCACGACGGTGAGTTGAATATCGTCCAACCGGCGCAAGACGACGTCCGCTTCTGAGA
Organism: Planctomicrobium piriforme; assembly: GCA_040393865.1. Taxonomy (GTDB): domain Bacteria; phylum Planctomycetota; class Planctomycetia; order Planctomycetales; family Planctomycetaceae; genus Planctomicrobium; species Planctomicrobium piriforme_A. Next base: position 188 of record JBEBTF010000160.1, read on the forward strand.
GGAGTTCTGGTGGATTGGTTGTAGCGACTCCGATCACCTTTGCCCCAGCGCCTCGCCCTGCCTGAATCCCTGCAGGAGCATCCTCAATGACGACGGCAGTTTCCGGAGAGACTCCCAGTCGGTGGATTGCTTTCAGGTAGGGTTCCGGGTTGGGCTTCCCCTGAGTGATGTCATTCGCAGTAATGAAGACGTCAGGAATCAGAAGACCGGTATGTTTCAGGCGAATCGTCGCGGTTCGTCGCTTCCCGCTGGTGGCAATGGCCCACTTTGCAGGCGGAAGAGACGTCATCAACCGGTACGCACCAGCAAACGCAGACAGCCCTTCAGTATCGTCAGCCTCAACGTCTTCTTTAGCAGAGGCTTCTGCCGCTGCATCAAGGTGCGGGGCCACGATCTTCATGATTTCGATCGTGGGGCGCCCGTGATGGATCGATTCGATTGAAGAGTAGGGGATACCGTGTTGCGCGGCCCAGACTTTCCAGTGTCGTTCAGATGTATCGTTCGAGTCGACCAGAACACCATCAAGGTCGAAAATCAAAGCAGAGCAAGTCCAAAGCATGTAAGCACATCAATTCAACAGTGGTTCAGTCAAAAGTGGTTTGGTGCAGAAAAAACCTGCCCGATTCTGTCTTTCCCGGCGGCTGAACAGCGCCAGATTGTTGGGTGAAATCCTATTTTCATCCGTCCGAAACTGCCACTTCAACTCTGCATCAGTTCCAGAGACGCAAACAGCGTTTTGCAAAGCGAAACGGTCTGGAACCTCGCGATTCCAGACCGTTTTCAGAGATTCAATCTGAGTATCATCCGTCGGGGATTATTTCGCCTTGATCAACTCAGGCACAGTTTTCTTCAGTTCTTCCACTGTCGTGCTTGAGGAAACCACAACCCCATTGCGATCGACCAGGAACATTGTCGGAAGCGAAATCACACCGAAATCGACGGCAGGTTTGCTTTCCAATGCCCCCTCTTCGTGAATGTGCGGCCACTGGACTTTGTAGTTTTGAATGTACTGCTGAATGGGTGCGCCCTGACCATCCAGGTTCACGCCGACTACTTCAAACCCTTCACGCTGATAGGTCTGATAGAGTTGCTGAATCTGCGGCAGGTCTTCGGTGCATGGCGTACACCACGTCGCCCAAAAGATCACCAGGACGACTCGACCTCGATAGCTGGCAACGTCGAGCGTCCCCCCTGTCAGTCCCTTTCCGGACAACTGCAGTGGCTTGCCTTTCAATTCAATTCGTCGCAATGCCCCTCTGGCGCGTAATGCTGCTGGTGACTGCGGATAGGCCGTGACCAGTTTGGTGTACCAGGCATTAGCTTCCGGAGTGCTCCCGTTAAATTCATGCGTCACAGCCAGATGCAGCATTGCGTCCGCCGATTCATCGGCCTTAGGGAATTCTGTTACAAATCCTTCGAGAGATTTGAACCAGACTTCCATGATCTTGGCACGATCCGCAGGTGTCGCCTTCTCCAGTTCGGAGTTGTACTGGGCGAGAATTCTCTGGAAGACGGCAAAAGCCAGCAGAGTCGATTCGGAATTCGACTGTCGAAGGGCTTGTTCCGTTTTTAGAAGTTCTTCAAGACCGTTCGGAAAGGTCTTCATCTGAGTCGCGGCGGCAATGCCTTCGAGTCGTGTTCGCTGCCAGTTGATCTTTTCTTCTGGAGAAGGAACTTCCTCGGCAATTGCGGCGAGCAACTGTGCTCGGGCGACGTTGTAACGTGTGATATCTTCGCTGGTTGCCTGAGCCTGAGGAGCCTTGGAGTCCAGTTCACTCAACTGGTCCAAAAGCTGCTTTAACTTTGGACTCAAACCTTCTGCCATCCCGACGGCGCCGGGCAGGCTCGGCTGAATCAGAATGCCTCCTTCGGCAACTTCCAGATTCGTGCCATCCAATGGAAGCGGAACCTGGGTCAGTTTCCAGGCATCGCCAACTCGAACCATTTCCCCAATCTGAACGAAACCCGTTTCTCCCCCGGTTTCGATAATCGCCATCACGTTTTCGTAGACCAGAAGATCCGTTTTTGCTTTGGACGGATCAGCAGGAATCAGGCTGGGCATCAGCATCGAGCAATCGAACCGCAACCATTTCGTTGTTGGCTGAATCACTTTGGACTGAGTGGTGACAGCTTTGAATTTCTCGCCGGCTTCTTTCACCCGATTGGTGAGTTTCAGGGCAGCATCTCCCTGTAACCCCAGTTCTTTCACGTCGTTGGCGTTCAACAAGACAGCGGCCAGACGTGCTTCGTCCTTGTTCACAATCGCAAGGATCGCTTCTCTGGTCGCCTCTTCTGCGGAAATCATCTTCCAGGAGTCGATCTTGCGATCTTCGTTCTTGTCGATCCCCCAACGGGTTCCCCCTGTTGTGAACCACCGGGACTGATCAATCTCATTGTTTCCGTCAGTATCGAGATCACGATAAACTTCGAGCCCGTGCTTGTAATAGCGGAACTCATCCACCCCACGGTCGCCATTGGTATCCATAAAGCGACGCAGGATTTGTCCTTGTGGGTTGTAGAGAACCCAACCGGAACCTTTCTCACCGCGTTCCACTTCCAGCTTGCAGTTGGGAATCTCTTCTGCAGTTGGATTATCGTAATCGACGTCAGGCTGAGACGGTTTGTAGGCGAGAACGTTCTCGACCTTCACTTGTGCCTGAGCGGTCAGGCTGATCAGTGAGAAACTCGTTGCAACACCAGCAACAAGCCAAAATTTCTGTCCACGGCGACTCATCGGATTCCGTTCTCCGTCTCTTGGGCAGAGCATCGAATGTCGAAAACGCCAGTTCCTTTGCCTGCAGCGTTTCCCCTCAAGGGGCGAATGTAATGAAAACGGCATCTGGAGTCAGGTCCAATCCCATTGGAACTCTCGACCACACACCGTTTCCCAGAAATCCAGCAACCCGATTCCAGAATCTGAAACTTTGCAGAACTCGCAGATTCACCAGATTTACTCAGCTTCGACAAAATCCGGTGGAATCGCGTCTTCGTCTCCACTCAGGATTCGCACATAACTTTCGTATCGCAGCGAAGAAATCCAACCCAGATCGACGGCACGCTTCACACCGCAATGCTGCTCATGAGTATGCGTGCAGTCAGGAAAGCGACACTGCGCGACGAACGGTCGGAACTCGATAAACAGCCCTTCGAGTTCTTCTTTCACAATATCCCAGAGTTGCAGCGTCCGAATCCCAGGCGTATCCACAACCCAACCGCCCCCATCGAGTTGAATGAGCTCGGTGACTCGCGTTGTGTGCCGCCCTTTGCTGGTATCCGCACTGACTTCGCCGGTCCTGCGTCCCAGTCCCGGCTGAACTGCATTCAGAAGAGACGATTTTCCCACACCACTTTGACCGGTGAATACGGTTTCCCGATGAGCGAGCAATCGGCGCAGCTGCGGAATTCCTTCACCGCTTAACGCATTTGTCAGGACGACGGGATACCCCAGGCGAGCATACTGTCCCACGATCGGCTGTAACTGAGAACGCTGGCCCAGGTCGACTTTGTTAATACAAATGACCCCGCGAGTTCCCCCTTTTTCCACACTGCAAAGGAAGCGGTCGATCAGTCCAAGTTTTAAGTGCGGATCGGCAACGGATGTCACAATCACCGTCTGATCGACATTTGCAACGATCACATGGGCCTTGAACCGGCTTCCACGGCTGAGAGTTCCTCGCCGGGGCTCCACAACTTCGATGGCACCCTCGCCTCCACTTTGGGGGGTGAATCGAACACGGTCGCCAGCGACGACGGCGTTGCGGCTTTCACGCGACATCGTCCGCACGAGACGGCGAATCGAGCAGAGATAGATCTGACCGTTTTCGGCCTGCACACGACACTGGTTCGCACCAACAGCAACCAGCACACGACCGGGCATCGTGACAGCTTCGTCTACGTCCCGCTGCAGATCATCTTCATCACGAGTGACGATCGTGCGAAAGCGTGTCAGCTCGCCTTTCCCGCTGAGTCGTTCTGTTGTTTCGAGATCGCCAGTTGCATCCTGATCGGTTTCGTTCTGCCGGGTCAGGTCTGTAATCCGGGACCGCTTGTTGCGATTCTTGTGAAACGCAACGCGAACCTTTTTCGATTTCTTTTTTCCTGCTCCCACGCTTAATCACCCATCAACCAATCCATGGCAGCATCTTCATCTGCGTCAAACTTCCGTTGAAGTGACGCTTTGTTTGCTGCAGGCGGAAGCTTGGTCGCTTTCTGGCGACGTTGCATTTCCATTTTCTTTTCCAGCCCGGCCTTTTCCAGCAGGCTCATCTCGAACGGATTTTCTTCCGCAGGGGGAGGTGCGTCTCCCGAGGGCTCGTACTGAATTTTGTAATGACTCTTCGCGATGGCCAGATCATCGCCGGGGTGCAGAAATCGGGTATTCACACGCTCGCCATTGACGAGCACGCCATTCCTGCTTCCCATATCTCGAACTTGCCAATAACCGTCAACGAGTTCGAGCTCGCAATGTTGAGACGAGATATTGGGAAACGTCAGCACGATATCACAGTTACTTCGTCGACCAATGAGCAGCTTGGGCTGCAGCAATGGGATGGGGTCGCCGCCACCCTGTGGAATCAGCTCGCCTAAGACCATGATTACTGACTTCCTTGAATTCGGATGACAGGTCAAACCGTTCGATAAATTCGCCGCAAAGACGCAACCGCTCAATCACATCGCAATAAGCCGCTCACCAGGCCTCTGACCTTTGTGATCGGCTCGAAAACTTAAAACATTCTTAAAAATCGATCTTAAAGCCTGATGGCAGGATGTCAAATTCCGAACAGCAATTCCGCCCGGTTTGCAACGTGAAGAGCACTGTCCCTGCGATGGATTCGGAATGCCACGCGCATGAGGGGGTAAGTCTTGATGTCTCCGCAGTCCACTTTCAGAGTAATTCCATGCATGACTGCATGAGACTACTGAGCCATCGACTGCTGACGAATCAAAATCTGGGACAGTAACTGCTGTACCACCTCTTCGAGCGACAATGCTGTCGTGTCCACCAGAAGGGCGTCGGAAGCCGGTCGCAATGGCGAGACTGCCCGTTCCGCGTCTCGTTGATCCCGAGCCAACTGATCCTGCAATAGCTCGTCGAAATCGACTTCCTTTCCATTCGCACGCAACTCGCCCACCCGACGACGAGCACGCTCTGCTGGATCGGCGGTCAAAAAGAATTTGCATTCCGCGTGCGGGAACGCCACCGTGCCCTGATCGCGTCCTTCACAGACAATATTTCGTGATCTCGCAAAATCCCGCTGACGCTCCACCAGCAACTGCCGCACCTCTGGGATTTGAGCGACCAGCGAAGCCATTTGCGTTACCGCCGCAGTCCGGATCTCTCCACTGACATCTTCACCGTCCATCTGATATTTCCCATCAGAAAGATCAGTCGCAGTGTCGATGGCCAGTCGAAGGATCTCGGCGCTGTCGTCAGACGGAATTGAGTTTCGAAGTGCCTTCAGTGCGACCATCCGATACATCGCCCCGGTATCCAGAAACAGAAACTTCAGTTCTGCCGCCAGTCGCCTGGCAACAGTGCTTTTCCCGGTTCCGGCAGGTCCATCGATGGTAACAATCATGCGATTCAGAAACTCCCATTCCTCAACAGTAAAAATTAGGATCAGGCAGGATCAGGCGAGCTCAACAAAACATCATCTGCCAATGAAATTCAAGCGACAATCGAATTAAAGCAGTTTCGCCAGTCTTGAGCCAGACGATGCCCGGTCTCAGATTAGATCGTCGTTGGAACCCGTCCTGATTCTGGACTGAGCCGCATTCAAGATGGCGTCAGTTGCCAAACTGCTAACTCCCAGAAACTGCTTCAACCCGACATATCGCTCAAGAGCGTCGGCAGCCGGTTGATCCCGTTGCACAGCACGAATCAGCAGATTCTTCGGAGTATGTTCGAGGTCGATGAACTCCAGAATCTGTGTTTTATAACCGGCAACTTCCAAAGCTCCCGCTCGAAGCGCGTCTGTTGCCAATGCAGAGACCCGTTCTTTCAACACGCCATACCGAAGAATTCCGTCGAGTGGTGCAGACTCAATCGACTGAGAAAGTTCATGCTGGCAACAAGGGGCGGCAAGAATCACTTTTGCTCCTGCTCGAACCGAAAACGCCAGCGCATGGTCTGTTGCGGTGTCACACGCATGCAATGACACCGCGAGATCAATCGTTCCAGATTCCGCCACCGATTGAATCTGCTCTGACTGAAAGACGATTCCCGTCAGATTCAACTTGCTGGCAATCGACTGGCAGCGCTCAATGACATGACGATTCTGGTCAATTCCGATCAGGACAACATCCCGTTTTAGAATTGATTGAAACAGATGGTGCAGTGCAAACGTCAGGTAACTCAGCCCGCACCCAAAATCGACAATGCGCAGCGCCCCCGATGAAGGGAGCGAGTCGACGATGTCGTGAACCATTTCCAGATAGCGATTAATTTGGCGAAACTTCTTCTGTCGCGACGGCTTCACCACGCCATCGGCGGTCATGACATCCAGCTCATGCAGGAACGGGCAGGGAGTCCCTTCCGGAATCAGGTACTCTTTTTTTCGGTTATGCCCCAGCATTGTTTGTGGTAACTGACTCGGTTTCTTGCGTTGCAGATGCACACGCCCTTGTGCTGAAACCTTGGCCACGAGATCAACATCACCGGTGAACAAATAAGCTTCCTGATAAATTGAATCAAAAAGCTCTCGAATCTGACTCGCGCTCTCCAGCAGCGTGCGATTCACCTGGGTCTGCTGACGTTCAAACTGCAATTCCCACTGAAGTCGAGACTCATTCCGAATCAGCACTGGCCGAACGGTCTGCTTACGGGGATGCTCCCCGACCTGTTTCCGCGGTTTGGCAAGCACCAGCGAGACGAATCGTTGCGCGACAACAGATTCCTCAAAAGATCGCAGCAGTTCGTCCATTTCCTCCGACATGAATTCCTCAACCTTTCCCGGTGACCATGTCAGGCTCTATCATCGCCATCAGGTCAAATATCAGAGAGTGTGGCCGATTCCGCTTCTCTTATTTTGGGCAACAATACCTCTCTTCAGACAGAACAGTAAGGGCTCCACATGGCGATCAACAAGAAACATCAGAAGCAGATCGATTCGCTGAAGAAAAAACTGACGACACTGCAACAACAGCTTTCCGGGGCAAAAAAGCAACCGGATGATCCAGCAGAAATTCCCCGACTCGAAAAAGAGATCGCAACAATCCAGAAGCAAATCCACGATCTCCAGAACAGTTGAAATCAAGCCTTTTCTGTTACTGCACAAGCCAGAGCGGCCAGACAGAGTCTGCGCCCCAGTTTCTACATATTCAAAATTGCTTTCCTCATGTCGAACGAATCTCTCCCGGTTGAGTCAGCCTCTTCCGCATCTGTCACTTCAAAGCCGACAATCATCGTTGTCCATCCAAGAGAGAATCGGGCGAAATGCTCTGTGGAACCATTGCGCGGCAAGGCTCCCTACATTTTCTGGACATTCCCCAAACGAGGTCCGGAATCAATCGAAGGCTATGTCCGACTCGGCATCGGCGGGCCATTTCTGACATCCAGCGACGCCGCTCATGGTCTCCTTCTGCTGGATGGAACATGGCGACTCGCCGCCCGAATGGAAAAAGACTACACCGCCTTGCCGGTCCGCAGTCTCCTCCCATGGCAGACGGCATACCCTCGCGTCTCCAAAACATATGACGACCCTGCCGCAGGCCTTGCCACCGTCGAAGCCCTGTTTGCAGCTCACTGCCAGATTGGGCTCACAATCGAGGGGCTGCTCGACCACTACCACTGGAAAGATCGCTTCCTGGAAATCAACGCCGGTCTGCTCGAACAATGCGGAAAATCCGGCCTTCCTCCTGAAACATCAATTCTGCCAGCCGATCCTGCGTAAAGACCGAGGCCTGAAAGCGAGCGACAGCTTCTTTGAAAAATCTATGCTGACTTTTGAGGAATTCAGGTAAGAATTGAAGGACTGAAGCGAATCTCTCAGAGAGACGCTTCCAATCTCAAACACCTGAAGCAACCAACCGGGACGCAAACAAGAATGGCAGAGCAAGGTCAAGGTTCAACCGCAAATGTGATTGCAGCAGTCTGCAGTTTCTTCCTGCCGGGACTGGGCCAACTGGTTCAAGGACGCCCTTTGCGTGCCTTTATCCACTTCATTCTTGGATGCATCTTGTGGCTCATATGGCTTGGCTGGGTGATTCACATCTGGTCATGCCTCGAAGCCGCGTGGTACACCCCGGATCGATACTAGCGGTGAGAGTGCACTGACGGGAGCAGTTCCACATACTGGAAGCCATCCCTGCTCAGTCGCTCACCGTTTCGGACGGAGATCGTCTCCGAGAAGATGGGCCCTGCGTAACAGAATGTGTGGAACTCCCCATTCTCCCCACACTGGTCGACTGAATCAGGGAGTTGGATCAGGAGGTCGTCGTCAAAGTCTCGTCCCACGAAGTCAGGATTGAGCTGTCGGGAATCGACACAGGTGATCCTCGATCGAAAGCCTGCTGCGATGATTTCTTTGGCGAGATGTGCTGTCTCTCGATGCTCCTGCCAGATGGGAAACAGGGGAGTTAACCCGGTGCCGGCCAATTGCTTTTCGCGATAGTCACGAATCTCTTCCAGAAAGAGATCACCAAACGCGATTCCGCTGATTCCACTCTGGATGGCCTGTTCCCAGCAATCCTGTAACCGTGCCTCGTAGTCGGCGTTGGAGCAGGGCCATGGAAGCGGGACGAGCCACAAGGGGAGGCCGATTGACTTCGCCTGTAAATGCACAAGGTCCGCTGGAACTCCATGCATTCCGACCTGCTGGTTCTGCTGATTGATAGTCGTCAGCAGACCAACAACTTCAACATTCGCCTGCTGGCGAAGTTGATGCAGTGCCCATGCACAATCTTTCCCAGAGCTCCACGACAAGAGAATTTTTGATTTGGATTTCATGTGACCTGTTCACTTGTCACCGGGTTCCCGACAAGCAGCCTTCAGACATTCCCACCAGGGAAACGATGCGAGGTCACATGATAGACCTAGAGCATCTTGCGAAATAGTTTCCACGCTTCCGCCACGCGGCGAGTTG
>JBEBTF010000161.1:0-9192 GCA_040393865.1 Planctomicrobium piriforme
GCCGTCCGACAAGCGATCAGCACCCCTGACAGAATCTGTCTGGGGTGTTTTTATTTGCGCCAGCATATTTCCCTCACTTGGCACAACCAATTCAAAGCGAGGAATTCGGCGCGACTTGAATCAAAACCACTTGAATCGTTTTAGTTTCTGACAAATTTCGATATCCTCGCTGAAACCTCCTGCCAGTTTCCCCTCAGCAGTGAAACGTCGAAATGTCCACACCTAATGCGCCCAAATCAACAGGAGGCTGGACAGTGGTCCAGTCTCTAGTCTGCCTGACAGCTGCAATCGGCTTCGCATTCGACACATACGAATTGCTCATGCTGCCGTTGATTGCCCCCGCTGCAATCCTTGAGCTCACAGGCTTCAAACCTGGATCACCAGAATCTCTCGCGTGGATTCGAACCCTCTTTTTTGTTCCGGCAATTTTCGGGGCAATCTTTGGCTTGCTTGGGGGATGGCTAACAGATCGATTTGGCCGCCGTCGCGTTCTCACAGGCAGTATTCTGCTGTATGCGATTGCAGCATTTGTCTCCGGATACTCCACATCGATGAACATGCTTCTGTTCTGCAGATGCCTTGTGTTCATCGGAGTTTGTGTTGAATTCGTCGCCGCCGTGGCCTGGCTGGCCGAACTGTTTGACGATCCAGTCGTACGTGAACGCGTCATCGGTTACACACAAGCATTCGCCTCAGCGGGGGGGCTGTTGGTCGCATTTGTCAACCACTACCTCGCCCACCTCGGAGCTGAAGGGCACCTTCCAACAATCGTGATGCCGCAATGGGCAGTCGGCCTTCTTGGGACACTTGAGAACCCTGATCCGGTCTGGCGACTCACCTTGATTTCAGGTTTGTTTCCTGCCATTCCACTGATCATCGTTCGCCCATTCCTGCCTGAATCTCCAAAATGGGCACAGAAGAAGGCGGCTGGCGAACTGAAACGTCCGTCAATTATGGAGCTCTTCACCCCGGCACTTCGCCGAGCAACAATTGTTTCCACCTTGCTCGTCGGGTGTGGATACGGCTTGGCATTTGGTGCGATTCAGCAGATCCCGCAGATTGTTCGTGGGCTGCCTGAAGTGAAAGCTGCAACAAAAGATATGTCACCAAAAGAAGCGGCATCTCACACACAGAAGGCGGCTGCCTCGTACAGTCAGTTTCAGGAGTGGGGCGGATTGGCTGGCCGATTCCTGCTGGCCTTCCTTGCACTGCGAATTGTCAGCCGTCGAGGTTTGTTGGCGATCTTTGTTGTCCCGGCCATGATTATTCTTCCCCTCTTTTTCATGGCAATGGCAAGAGGAGACAATGCAACGCTCTTTACCATCGGCGGAGTGGATTTCACCGCATTGCAGGTAGGACTGTTCTTTGCTGGCGCCGTTGTCATCGGCCAGTTCAGCTTCTGGGGGAACTATCTTCCAGCCATTTTCCCTCTCCACCTGCGAGGAACCGGCGAAAGCATGGCAGCCAACATTGGCGGACGGCTAATTGGAACCAGTTTCGCAGCATTAACTGCAACACTGGCAGCCCAGACATGGATTCCGGGTCCTCCGGGTCCTGCGAAAATTGCAACCGTCGCCGCAGGTGTGGCAGGCGGATTGTGCCTCGTCGCCCTGGTTCTGCTTGCATTCCTGCCTGAGCCGCCGCCAGAAGAACAACACTCATAAGCTAGCGTTACACGATGAGATGGCCGGATCGACACTGTTCGATGCGGCCATTTTTCATTTGGAAACTTCTACCGGTTACGCAAACCGTGGCTTCAAAAGCGATTCCGCTGCGTTTTCAACCGGCAGGCGCCGATACTCTGATTAGTGAGACCATGGAGATTCCGCATTCCAGTTGCAGGCAATCGTCGCAAATAGACCTGCACAAGAGGGTGCCGATATGAGCTCGAATCATCCTAAAACAGAATCAAACCTGACCGAATGCCTGAACAGCATTGCGGGCCTCTCTGATCGTGTCTCTCATCCACACCTGAAACGGGAACTTCTCACATCTGAATGCGAGCTGCTCGATTTTTCGTTGAGCATCCATCAGGCACCGGTTTACCCGAGATTCTCGCCGACACACACAGGCAATCAGCAGGCCTGAACTCCTGACGAGTTTTCTGTAATACGGCTGCTCTGCCATAATGCACTGCTCCCTCTTCGTGCCAGCAAGACTGTTGCGTGGCCAAACGCGAGGCCAAACTGCTGCAGATAACGAATTTCAAAGACCGTAAATGTCTGTCGGAATTCACTCTCCTGCTGCTCAACGCATAGAATGCATAGAGGCCGCATTCAAGCAAGCACTCTCAACGAAGAGAGACTGCAACCGACGTGACGCAAGGCCCAGAGATGACCCCAAGAAGACACAGGGCAACATGGACCTGATCCCGCAACAAGCTCACCGACCAGAGACTCCGGAGAGCGGGTTTGACGAGAGCCGTACTGGAACACTGCTGATCACAGCGGGGGCTATTGGAATCGTACTGCTTTTACTCGCAGGACTCGAATGCCTTCCTTTTCGCTGGGAGCAGTTGATTCGCAGCAATGCGCCGATCTGGTGCCTGGGTTCAGGTGCACTGCTGGTTGCCGGAATCGGTAAACATTGGCGAGTCGGGCATGAAACACATGGCTGGGCGCCCAGTCGACCAGGTCGTCGCTTCGAAAACATTATCGTCTACACACGCGAAAGCTGCCCATTGTGCGACGAAGGCATCGAGCTGTTAGGACGATATCGACGCTGGCTTCCACCAGCGGATGAGGTCAATGTCGATGACGATCCTCGGTTGCTGACTCAGCACGGAGAATGGGTGCCTGTTGTTTTCATTGATGGACGCCCGCGATTTCGTGGTCACATCAATGAAGTTCTCCTCCGAAGGTTGATCGAAGGAACTCCTCCTCACCCCAAGCTCCGCCAGCGCTAGACCGCTATGATCTAGCATGTGGCCGTTTGCTTCAGAAACATCACCGCGAACAAAGCAGAACGCTACTTTGCTTTCTTTCCCGGTAATTTGAATTTCGGATCTTTCGGGAGATTGATGTCGACGACGTTCGGCCCCTCTTTAATCTCGGCCGTTACACCTGAAGTCTGCTCAGAACTGAACTTCGACGGCAATGTGGAAACCCCTTCCGACTCAACGCCGTTCGGAAAGCTCATGGCGTTGATCGAAAGCTTGTATGATCCAATCGGCAGCTTCACTTCGTACGTTCCATCATCCCGTGTATGTCCCGTTGCATATGGGCCACCAGCGACAGGAATAAACAGGACGCTCGCCCCTGAAACCGCTTCGTTGTCGTAAGTCACCTTGCCTGTGACGGGGTATGATTTCGGGCCTCCGCTGCCACACCCAATTGACGCCAGACAAAGCAGAAGCCCCAAGCAAATCGCAGAGCTTTGACGAAGAGTGAGCACGTTGGAAATCATGTCACGTTACCTTACACCAAACTCGAGTAAAAACTCGGAGAACAAGATTGTAGACACTGAAAAATGAAGCAGAGTTCCACAGCGTGAAACACATGCTTCGCTACCAATTAAATTGTCGAACCTGAATCACTGAAGCCAGAATCACTGACAGGTCAGACTTGAGTGCAGGAGTTGTCAGACACCCAACATCAAGACTGACTCAGCAGCTGAAGGGACTTGAACCAAAACGGTCTCGCCCCTTCTCGAAGTCATGTGCTGTCCCTGTCACACCGGATCAACTGTTCTTCTATCGAGAAGATAGCTGCACGGCCACAGGGGATCGACCGGCAGAGCTTAGAACTCGCCGTTGACTTCACCGCCATCGCGAGTGGAAAGATTCTTCAGGATGTCCAAAGACATGTTGCGAGACAGGAAACGCACGCTTCCATCACAGAGTGCGAAATTCGCTCCCCCTGTGTGCTGACTGTGAAACGGAGTCAGGTTGGTTGTGAAGTTTCCGGTATACCCAATCGGATACTGAACCGACTTGTTGTCGATGGTGAGATATCCGTCTGCGTAGTAGAAGAACCCGAAGACCCACGGCTTCAGTCCGCCAAACCCCGCCTGAGACATGCTTGTCGACCATCCCTGAGTGCTGGAGGTTTCCCCAAGCAGCAGCGTGTTGGATGTTCCATCAATGATGGACCCCATACGGACTTTGCTCAATGGATACACGATCCCTGATGTCGAATAGCTTCGCCCTTCACCACTCGCAGAATTGAACCAACCGACATCTCGTGATCCAGAAACGGCACGATAGTGCAACGCTCCCTGCTGATTCTGATATGGAAAGTTTCCATTAGTCAGCTGATCCGAAGCAGTATCTCCGAGCGGAGAAGATGGGCAAGAAAGCGATGGCACAGGCCCCCAGATCGGATCCTGTGGGTCATTAGTCCGATACGGAGAAGTCCGAGTCCAGAAGTCTGTCGGTGCATATCGTGAGATTGCAGTTTCGAGACGTGTGGTTTGTTCGATGAATGGGAAAATTCGTGGAACCCAACCAACTGGATACTGGCCAGCCAACATTCCACCAGGCATGAAGGTGGTGTAAGTGTCGTGGTAGTTATGAAACGCCAGCCCGAGCTGTTTCAGGTTGTTACGACATTGAGTCATTCGAGCAGCTTCTCGCGCCTGCTGAACAGCTGGCAACAGAAGTGCAACCAGAATCGCGATGATGGCAATCACCACCAGCAATTCGATCAAGGTAAAACCTTGTTTCCGCTTTTGAGTCATGTCAGATTCCTTGGAGCGCGTTGCTCAGATGGTCCCTTTGACCACTTGGTTTTCGCGAGGGTGCGAAACCAAGCCTTAAAAACACCAAAACGAGTCCGTACCACCTGTGATCATCTGGCGCTGAAAAGGCGTGAATATTTCGACTTTATCCCTTTGCAGCGTTCTAACGCACTCTAAATTCAATAAAAATCCAATAGATCACTCGTGGTATTACCCACACACTGAGCTCTTATACAACAATTATTTCGCTTGCGAACCAACAGGCTAGCGCTCGGGAGTGAATCCACGAAGAAAACCGAAAACAACCAAGCTGCAACGCATTACTTGGTATGGATTTAATTAATTTTTAATATTTTACCGATAACTTTTGCGGCAACTGAACGGCCTTCCGATCGGATGTACGCGCGTTCCATAAAATGGAACAACAGCCCATTTCTGGCAGCTTCCAAGGGAATCGGTCACATCGCGATGGCGTCTGGCAAAACTGTTCCCACTGATACCGCGCCCAACGAGCGAGAAATCCCGCCTGCCCAAAAATTCGCGTCAGAGCCTTGAATTCCCTTAGCGGTCGCGGTATCACTTCAGTCACTGAGATTGAGTCTCAGTTTCTAACTGCTAGCCAGCACCTGTCGCCCGCAACGCAGCGATCAACCGCCACAAAAGCGTGAGGCTGAGAGCCAGATCCTCTTCGCGACATCTGGATCCATCTTGTTCTCGGAATCGCGTTGTGGAAACCGGTTCACCTTATCCAGTTCGACTGTGAACAGAGTACGATTCAGGTGGGTCCTCCCAAGAAATGGCACCGTCTCCAAACCATCGTGCCTGTGAAACTTCGTTTTCCTATCGAAAAACGAATCCAACAGGGTCATGATAGCTCAGAGTGAGTTCGGGTCGGGCAGCGACCTCAATGAACTGTTTCACTCAATCCGTCGAAAGACGAAAGTAGGTGAACTGCGGTGGAGTTGATTTAATGTTGAGGTTGGACAGCAACAAGAACTTTCTTCCCAGGCAAATTGCTCAGGCAAGGTTCACACCGCTCCCAAGTCCAACTGAAGTAACCAATGTCACTACAGTAAAATGAACACCCCGGCACACAAGGTTGCTACCGGAGTGGTTCAGGTCGGCGTACTGAGGAGTACATCAATCATGCGTTGTCTACGTTTGCTGGCACCATCGCTTCTTGCGATGTCAGCACTGACAAGTTCATTGCAGGCTCACTTCATCTTTGCTGTCACCGAGCCAGCAAACCATCCACAGGCAGTCAAAGTTTACTTCGGTGAACTCGCTGAACCAGATGACCCAGAACTGCTTTCAAAAATCGAAAATGCCAAGGCCTTCGCCGTCAGCGGACGCAACAAACTTGAGCCACTCACGCTGAAAAAAGATGGGGCGGCGCTCGTTGGAGACCTCGCTGCTGCAAAGCAGACATCCAGCCCTGTCGTGTTGAATCACACTTACGGAGTGATGGGCAAAGGCGGTGCTCCGTTTTTGCTGAAGTATTACGCGAAAGCCTACGCCGGAACTCTGCCTGGCAATTGGTCCAAAATCAACAATAAGGAAGAACTCCCTTTAGAGATCGTTCCTGAGTTGAAGGACGGTAAAATCGATTTCATCGTTTACTGGGAAGGCAAGCCAACCCCAGGTGCTCAGGTCACCATTGAAAGCCCGGTTCTTGAAGACAAGATTCAGGGAGACACGAACGACAAAGGAATCTTCAGCGCGACACTTCCTAAAGCCGGACTCTACTCTGTCCGTGCTCGCCATACTGAAGAGAAGTCAGGCGAACACGATGGCAAAGCCTATCAGTCCATCAAGCACTACTCGACACTGAGTCTTAACCACACTCCGGCCACGATCACCGCGCAGACTCATCAATGGCCAGATCTTGAGAAGGGAACCACAAGCTTCGGTGGAGCCGTGATTGGCGATGATCTTTATGTCTACGGCGGGAACTACGGCGGCGGACACGAATACTCCGAAGAAGAACAGTCTGGTGACTTCATTCGGCTGAACCTGAAGACAGGCAAAGCTTGGGAGAAACTGCCTGGCGGTCCCAAACTGACAGGGCTCGCGATGGCCGCTCATGGTGGAAAGCTCTATCGGGTAGGCGGGTTCAAAGTTGAAGACGTCGAAGGCAAAGACGCGACATTAACCTCACAGCCTTCGTTTGCTCGTTTCGATCCAGCCAAAGGAGCCTGGGAAGAACTTGCTCCATTGCCAGAAGGCCGTTCTTCACACGACATCGCTGTCGTTGGCGACCGTTTGTATGTCATCGGCGGATGGTCGATGGCCAAGTCCGACAACAAGAATGACAAAGGCTGGCTCACATCGGTCTATAGCACTGATCTGACAGCGGAAAAGCCAGAATGGAAGAAGGAAACAGACGCCCCATTTGAACGTCGTGCCCTCTCCACCGCTGCCTACAATGGGAAAGTGTACGTCATTGGAGGAATGCAGAAGACTGATGGCATTGCTAACGATGTCAACATCTATGATCCGGCCACCCAGAAGTGGAGCACAGGACCAAAGATTCTCGGAACAGGCATGGACGGCTTCGGAACTGCTGCCTTCACAGTGAACGGGCGTCTGATTGTGACCACAATGTCCGGTTCGATTCAGGCATTGTCTGCAGACGGTTCACACTGGGAACACCTCGGACAGATGACTCACCCTCGCTTCTTCCATGAGACCGCCCCATGGCAGAACGGACTGGTCATTTTTGGGGGAACCAGCATGGAAAACGGAAAAGCTATTGAACTGGAATACTTTCCTATCGGGAACAACGCTTCCGCTCCAGCAAAAGCCGTTTCTCAAAAGTGACGCTTGCACAAGGGGGGCCAGCAGGACAGGACGTCCCCTTGAACTTAAACCCGTTATCGAAACGACTTCATCCTCTCACGAACCGGAATAGAACTTTTTCGGTTTCGCAACCAGTATGACGGCTCGGTCTCATGGTACGATGGCACAGTACCATGAGACCTTTTCCGTTGAGCATCATGCAATCTTGACGTTTCATTTTATTGCCTCATCTGCTGGCAGGTTGTGAATGGAAGTTGCTCTTCCCCATGCCCCTGCCAACACAAATCTGCCCCCATTCAATCATTGAAGGACAGGACAACCAATGCGACGGATGATCAGTTGCAGTCTGGCGTTTGCTCTTTCTATTTCTCCAGTTTTTGCTGCGGAATGGGTCGGCTTTCGAGGCCCAGTCCCAGCCAATCTTGAGGCAAAGGACTTGCCCCTGACATGGACACCGGAGGAACACATTCGCTGGTCAGCTCAACTCACCGGAACAGGTCAATCGAGCCCTGTCATTTGGGGAGACCAGATCTACGTCACATCAGTTGAAGGTCCGAATAAAGAACAATGTCTCGTCACCGCTTATGCTGTGACAGATGGCAAGAAGCGGTGGCAGTCAAGTGTCAAGAACTCGACGCCGGAAGTGGTGTCAGGTTTGATCAGCAAGGCTGCACCAACGGCAGTTGTTGATCAAGCCGGAATCGTCGCTCTCTTCGAAGGGGGCAATGTTCTCGCACGCACCCATTCTGGCGAGAAACGCTGGGAGCGTGATCTTGTCGCTGATTATGGCCCCATTGAATCACGTCACGGGCTCGGTTCTTCACTAATTCAAACAGATACTCACGTCGTGATCTGGATTGAACGGGCAGAATCCCCTTACATCCTGTGCTGCGATAAGGCGACTGGCAAAGAGGTCTGGAAGACGGAAGGACTGGGAGCAACTTCCTGGAGTTCCCCTGTCCTACTGACAGTCGGCGGTAAAGAGCAACTGGTCTTCTCCGCAACTGGGAAGCTTCGAGGAGTCGATCCGGAAACGGGCAAGGAACTTTGGACACTTGAAGGCGTCTCTGGGAACGCAACCCCTTCGCCCAGCGTTGCAGGTGATGGATTATTGCTACTGGGAGCAACGGACGGGCGCGGAGAGTCAAGCGGCGGAAAGGCTGCCGATTCAAATTGCCTGATCCGCGTTAAGAAAGACGATTCCGGTGCTTACAGTGCCGACTTCGTCTGGCGTGCCAAACGAGCGACTTGTTCCTTCGGGTCTCCAATCGTCCATAACGGATACGCATACTTTGTGAATCGCACAGGGATTCTGTTCTGTCTCGACGCTTCCACAGGAGAAGAAGTCTATGCAGAACGGACGCCTGAAAGCTGCTGGGCAACACCGCTTGCTGTTGGAGACCGAATCTATCTGGTCGGCCAAAAGGGAACGACGACCGTGATCAAAGCTGGTCCAAAATTTGAAGTCCTTTCACAGAACCGTCTGTGGAAAGCGGAAGCAGCGACAGAAACGCCAGCCGGTGAAGGAACTCGCGGGTCAGAGCGTCGTGAAGGAAGTGCGCCGATGTCTGGAGATTCCAGCTCCGGAAATGGAGCCCAAGAGCGTCCCCAAGGACGCGGCGAACGTGGAATGGGCGGAGGCGGGTCTCCCTACGGAAACGACTCACTGATTCAATTCGCCGTCGCCGCGATTCCAGACTCGCTGTTTATCAGAAC
>JBEBTF010000162.1:0-9151 GCA_040393865.1 Planctomicrobium piriforme
GAAGGAGTTGGCGTCCCTGACTGCATCAAAAGCGGGGAAACCGCTGCAGATCAATTGATTGAACGGCTTTCAAAGCCAACACAATCCCCATAGCCGGGATTACCAGCGCTGACTCCGTCCTGCGGCCTGCGAAGACAGGATTTCCGGAATAGGTCGCGGGGAATTTCCCATCGGAAGTTCCTGACTCATCAGTGGATAGATCGCATTTACGGAAACTGAGAGCTCGTCTCAAGGCTTGAATGTCCCGGTGGCATGTGTCATAACTTTCCCGGATGATGACGTCTGTTTGGTGAAAATCCCCGACGTCAGACGGGGGACCTGTGATATCGAAAGATCGCGTTTGATCACAGCAGGTCGATCGCCTGCAAACGATCAACCTTTTCGCCGTCCAAACAGACACAGACATCAAGTCCGCAGTCGATGCCGTTGTAACGTGAAATCAACGAGGTAAATCGCGAACGTTCACACCGGCCCGGTGTCAATGAGTTGTGGTCTTATCTCCTTTTTGTGAATAACGAATAAGCAGTCAGGCTTCCCGTCATGCAATTTGTCATGCTCACCACAACCATGACGGGTTGGTTTGCCGAGCATCTCGGAGGGCTGCCAGACTGGGTTCCCAGCGTCCTTGCGGCACTGATTCACACGGCTCTGATTGGAGCCTTTTTCGGACTTCCAGCAGCGGTTTTCATCTGGGCAGAACGAAAAGTCTCTGCCCGTATTCAGGATCGCCTTGGTCCCACCCGCACTGGGGGCCGATTCGGCTGGCTGCAATCACTGGCCGACGGGTTGAAGCTGATCCAGAAAGAAGACCTTGCTCCCCAGGCAGCAGATCAACTGCTCTTTCGACTTTCCCCCTACATCGTTGTCGTGGCCGCCTTTGCTGCTTTTATGCTGATTCCGTTCAGCGATGGCTTTGTCGCGGTTGCCGCCGATGCAGGACTGTTTATCGCCCTGGCGATTCTCTCACTGGAAGTTCTCGGCATTGTTCTGGCCGGTTACTCCAGCGGTTCAAAATGGTCACTTTTCGGGGGAATGCGCGAAGCAGCTCAGATGGTGAGCTATGAAATTCCGCTGGGCCTGACTGTTGTGATCCCGGTGATCATCGCTGGAACAATGAATCTCAACGACATCGTGACGGTTCAGGCAGGGGGCTTCTGGAACTGGATTCTCTTTTACAACCCCTTCGCTTTCCTGGCATTCTTCGTCTATTTCATCGTGACACTCGCCAGCAACAAGCGAGCTCCATTCGATCTGGCAGAAGCTGAAAGCGAACTTGTCGGGGGATTCCACACCGAATACTCCGGGATGCGCTGGTCCTTCTTCTTCCTCGCAGAGTACGCAGGCATGTACTTTACCTGCATGCTCGGTGCGATTCTCTTCCTGGGAGGATGGTGGACGGGATTGCCATTCATCGACAATACAATTGTTTCCGTCAGCAGCGAGTCAGCAGCGTATGCGTATCTCACACGAGTGCTGGGTTTGGTGATCCTGATGGTCAAGTCAACGATCCTTGTCGTTGTTCAGATCTGGGTTCGTTGGACACTCCCACGACTCCGCATCGATCAGGTGATGTCTACTTGCCTGAAATACCTTGTTCCGATCAGTTGTTTTCTGCTTCTTGGTTCCGCTGTCTGGCCATTGCTGCTTGCAATGACACTGCAACGAACGACTCTTCTCGCTCCAGTTGGTGAACGAGTCCCTGTCCCAGTGAAGCCGGCCGCTGTCGAAACGGAAACTCCGGTCTCAGCAAACAACACTGTGAAACAACGTCACCTGGATGAAGTACAGACCGCCAGTGCATCTCCACTGACCGTTCGCGTTCTTCCTGCTTCGACAGACGTTCCCGGGACAGGAGGGACGTTCTAATGGAACAGATCCTGTTTGCTTTGTATGCCGTTATCACCTGTGTTTCAGCATTAGCGGTGGTCCTGAGTCAGAACGTCGTTCGCATGGCGTTCTATCTCGTGGTCGCATTAGGCGCGACTGCAGGGCTCTTCTTTCAGCTCAACGCTGACTTCGTTGGAGCAACCCAACTCCTGATCTATGTCGGAGGGACTGTGGTGTTGCTGATATTCGGGGTGATGCTGACCTCAAGCTCGCCTTTCACTTCATTAAAGAGTTCACCTGCAGAAATGCTTCAGGGAGGATTTCTGGCTGTTGCCCTTTTCGGCGTCTTCGCAGCAACGCTGTTGAATGTCGACTGGACAACAGCAGAGCGATCCCTGGCAAAGACTGGGCAATCAGGCTTGGCAGCAGGCTACAATCAGGCTGGCGAAGGGGAAACGACTCGACTCATTGGCACTGCACTTCTTGGTGTCCGTTTCGATCGCGACTTTTCACCAGACGCACCATCCGAGAAGACTGTAAACGCAACGGTTTCAACAGAGCCACAGACTTTAAGCACTGGGTATCTGCTGGTGTTTGAGATTATCTCGATGCACTTACTGGTCGTTTTAATTGGGGCCGCATATCTCGCTCGTGCGAAACATCTGCGTCCCTCCGAGAAGAACACAACCAGTTGAACATAGGAATCAAATAACCGCCTTACGATTTCGGACTGATGCAGTTGTTTGAAAAGGATCGTTCGTGGACCACGCCATTGCACTGAATTCGTATCTCGCCGTTGGAGCAGTCCTGTTCGTTTGCGGACTGGCCTGCATGGTGACGAAACGGAATGCCATTGGTGTCCTGATGGGTGTCGAGCTAATGCTGAACGGGGCGAATGTCAATTTCGTGGCATTCTCTCACTATGGGCAACTCGGACTCGACGGCCAGATTATTGCTCTGTTTGTGATTGTGCTGGCTGCTGCAGAAGCCGCGGTCGCCCTCGCCATTGCACTGAACTTTTACAACAACCATCTCTCGATCGATGTGGATCGGGCGAATGAACTGAAAAATTGAACCGACATTCCGACTGACTTTCAAACGACTTTCGATCACCCGACGCGACGCATGAAGAAGATTCAAAGCTGCATCGTCTGATCCTTCCCGGATTCATTGATACAGAACTATGCCTGCGGAACTTCAACAAGTTGGCACAATCCTGATGTGGCTGCTGACCATTGCATGGTTATTGCCGCTGCTGGGATTTGCTGTCGAAATCGCAGGGGGCTTCTGGGCTCGACGCACCAGCAAGTTGCCAGGCTATATCGGTGTTGGCTGCATCGGTCTTGCATTCCTCTGCAGTCTGACAGCGATTGGAATCTGGACCACTCAAACAACGAGTGAGAAGACAACTGCGGTTGTCGCGACAAGTTCGTCCGTTGATTCAACACCAAAGACGCAGACTGAACATGATGACAACGATCATGGTCATTCAAATATCAGGCCGAACGATCCTCTCGCCAGAGCCTTCAGTGGCACGTACTACCGGCTCGCCCGCTTCGGGCAGCTTGACCTGGTCCTCGACTGGTACATTGATGGCCTGACCTTGATCATGTTCACCATGATCACTCTGATCGCCACATGCATCCATGTCTTCTCGCTGGGGTACATGAGCAGCGAATTAACGGAGGACTACGAAGACCACTCCGCACACCGTCGCGATGGAAAGCATGTCCACCGACGCGGACGCTTTCATCTGTTCTTTGCTTACCTGTCCCTCTTCTGTTTCTCGATGCTGGGGCTGATTCTGGCCGGAAACATTTTTCAGGTTTTCGTCTTCTGGGAACTGGTTGGTATTTGCAGCTACCTGTTGATTGGATTCTATGTTGAACGGAAATCTGCAAGCACGGCCGCGAACAAAGCGTTCATCATGAACCGCGTCGGGGACTTCGGGTTCCTGATCGGCCTGATGATTCTATGGACAAACCTGGGTGTCTTTCACTTTGCCGATACAAATCCGGACAACCAACGCCCCGCCGGGCTCTTTCAGCTTGTCCGGAATCACGATGGCCAGTTCACTGTAAACGGAACCGGTCAAGAACGAGAGATTCAGATCACCACTGTCCCTGGCGCTCCAATCAAAACGATGCCGTACTGGCTGCTGACAGCGGCCGGGTTGGGAATCTTTGCAGGCTGCGTCGGGAAGAGTGCTCAGTTTCCACTTCAGACATGGTTACCAGATGCGATGGAAGGCCCGACACCAGTGTCGGCTCTCGTTCACTCTGCAACCATGGTGGCAGCCGGGGTCTACCTCGTCGGACGTTTCTATCCGATGTTTACGCCGGAAACCTTACTCATCATCGCCTATGTCGGCTGCATCACCCTGTTCATCGGAGCCACGATCGCCCTGGTGGTTACAGACATTAAACGTGTTCTTGCTTATTCGACCATCAGTCAGTTGGGCTACATGATTCTGGCTCTGGGAGTCGGTGGCTGGATGGCTGGTCTGTTCCATCTGGTGACTCACGCCTTCTTCAAATCCCTGATGTTCCTCGGCTCAGGCAGCGTCATTCATGGATGCCATCATGAGCAGGACATGCAGAAGATGGGCGGCCTTTCCCGCAAAATGCCAGTAACCTGTTGGACCATGTTTGTGGGTGTCGTTGCCATCTGCGGACTCGCTGTCCCCTTGATTCCACCGTTGCCCATTTTCGGTCCTCTGGCATTCTCAGGGTATCATTCCAAAGACTCGATTCTCGCGAGCGCACTCGCTTTCGCGTCGCTGAATCCGATGCA
Source organism: Planctomicrobium piriforme (assembly GCA_040393865.1). Classification (GTDB taxonomy): domain Bacteria; phylum Planctomycetota; class Planctomycetia; order Planctomycetales; family Planctomycetaceae; genus Planctomicrobium; species Planctomicrobium piriforme_A. The sequence continues at coordinate 4,621 of JBEBTF010000162.1, forward strand.
CTCTCTGCTGTTCGTTGTTCCGTTGATCACAGCAGGGCTGACAGCATTTTACATGTTCCGCATGTGGTTCATGACATTCTTTGGAGACCCCAAAGACGCCGCGGTCTTCGATAACGCTCATGAGTCTCCGCGAATCATGACATGGCCGTTGTATGTGCTCGCTTTCTTTACGATCACTGTAGGGATTGCCGGAGATGCCGGGCCGCTGGTGAAAACTCTTTACACTGCAGAACCAGCTCATGTTGCTCAGGGCAGTCAGCATGATGGCAACGGACTGGCGATCCCAGGCCATCATGATGTCCATACTCACCATGCTCAGGCGGGAGCGGCGGCCTTAACCGTTGCCTTTGGAGGAACCATCCTCGCATACCTGTTCTATGGACTGGGGCGAGTGGATGTCCGCAGCATTCAGCGTCAGTTCGCCTCTGTGCATCGGTTCCTCACAAACAAATGGGAGTTCGATGCTCTCTATGATGTGATCTTTGTGAAACCTGTTCTGGTCATTGCCAACTGGTGCGTGCTATTCGACAGACTTGTTCTGGATGCACTGTTACACCTTGTTTCACGCTGGTTCATCGTTGTGTCTCATTGGGATCGCAAGTTTGATGAGGCCGTCGTAGACCGGGCAGTGAATGTTGTTGGAGAATCGACCTATGCAACAGGTCGCATGATGAGACTGTTGCAGACCGGAAAATTGCGGCAATACATCATGTCGATCGCCATCAGTGTGGTTTTGCTGTTTATTTTACTGTTTGTTTTTCTGCCGGGACGCTGAGCAGTTCGCCTGCCACCGGTTGACCCTATTTATACGAATTCCTGAAGTTGCCTTCAGTCATGATCAATCCAGATCTGCTTTACTTCCTGACGATCTTTCTTCCAGCATTGGGGGCGCTGGCCCTGCTGGCATTTGATCGCAAGGCAGAAGAAGCCATGCGGAGAACGACGCTGGCAATCACGGTGGCGACCTTCGGGTTGACGCTCGGATTGTGGAGCCAGTTCGACCCGACAGTGGGAACAATGCAGCTGGTGACAAAACATGCGTGGATTCCCACCTGGAACATTTACTTCCAGTTGGGAGTCGACGGGATCAGCCTGCCACTGGTGCTGCTCACAAGTTTTGTGTTCGTGCTTTCTGCACTGGCCTCATGGAGCGTGACACACAAAGTCCGTGGCTATCTGATGCTGTTTCTGATTCTGGAAACCGGCGTCCTGGGTGTGTTCCTCGCGCTCGACTTCTTCCTGTTCTACATTTTCTGGGAAGTCATGCTGCTGCCGATGTACTTCCTCATTGGAATCTGGGGAGGCCCACGCAAAGAGTACGCGGCAATCAAATTCATCTTGTACACACTGTTTGGCGGAGCATTGATGCTGATCGCCATGCTGATGTTCTATTTCAACAGTGCGAATTCAGAAATCTCTGGGTTTCGAAATGTCTTCGACCTGATGCAACTCGCGCAGATCGGTCAGGCAGGTCACTTCACTCCCGTTGTTCAGATTGTCGCTTTCTGGTTGCTGTTCATCGGTTTTGCGATCAAGCTGCCAGCGTTTCCATTCCACACATGGCTGCCAGATGCTCACGTTGAAGCACCGACTCCGATCTCCATGATTCTGGCCGGTGTCCTTCTGAAGATGGGCGGATACGGAATCCTGCGAATCGCCATGCCACTTTGCCCGTTTGGTGCGCAGTATGCCGCGTACGCATTGGTAGCCATCGGGGTCTTCAGCATCATCTACGGAGCATTCGCTGCACTGGCTCAAACCGACTTCAAACGTCTGGTCGCCTACAGTTCTGTCAGCCACATGGGCTACGTTCTGGTGGGGGTCGCCGTCTGGAAGATTCAGGAATCAACGGGAACGACACTGAACCCCAGTCTGTGGAACATGGGCATCACAGGGGCCGTCTTCCAGATGCTTGCTCACGGGGTCACTTCCGCAGGCATGTTCTTCCTTGTCGGTGTGATCTATGACCGCGTTCACCATCGTGACCTCAATCAGTTCGGGGGGCTGGTGAATGCAATGCCGATCTACAGCGGAATTTCGTTCGTCATCTTCTTCGCTGCACTGGGATTGCCGGGGCTATGCGGATTTATCGGAGAAGTATTTGTTGTCCTAAGTGCATGGAACTTCAGCCCGTTGCTTGCCGTGCTGACAGCATTCGGAGTCGTACTGACAGCATGCTATCTCCTGTGGACAATTCAACGTGTCTATCTCGGCAGTGAGTATTTCGGACCACATGCTGAAGCATTAACCGACATGAATCGTCGGGAGAAAACCATCGGGTTCACACTGGCAGCGTTTGCAATCATCCTCGGAATTGCCCCTTACCAGACAATGATTCACATCATCGAGCCGACCGTCACTCAACTGACAGAGGATCTGTCGGCAGGCTATTCCGCACTCCATGCAACAGAACAGGTCAGCCAGGCCATCGAGCAATAGAATCATCTTCAAACAGGTGCTGTTCTTCCCTGACCATTTGTGATTTTTGAATCGAGTTCCATGTCCGTCCCAGAGATTTTAAACCAGTTGATTCGACATGATCTGCCGAGATCACTGGAGATTTTTGCGCCGGAACTGGTCCTCTGTGGAACTGTCATTGCCTTGCTGTTAGCCAGGATGATCGGGGGAACACGCAAGCTCCCACTCCATGCCGTGGCACTCGTCGGAGCGATGACGGTCTTTCTCGGAGTCTTCACTCAGTTCATGTACTTGAAAGGGGCTTCCGCAGAAGGAATTCTCGAAGCACTTTTCCAGACATGGAAGATGTCTCCAACCGGAACCGGCACACCGGGCGCTTACTTCACAGGGTTACTGACACATGACCTTTTCGGAGTCTTTCTCAGACTCGGACTGAGCATGTTTCTGGTTCTCATTGTCGCATTGACGATTCTCAGCGGTGTCCCGGACCAGGAAGACTCTCAGGATTTCTACACGCTCATCTTCGGCGCCACGCTGGGGATGATGCTCGCTGTCGGAGCGAATCATCTGTTAATGGTGTTCCTGGCCATCGAGATGATGAGTCTTCCAAGCTACATGATGATTGCTTTCCAGAAAGGATTGCGTCAGGCGAGTGAAGGAGCTTTGAAATATGTCATCTATGGAGCAGGAGCCGCTGCGGTCATGCTCTATGGAATCAGTCTTGTGGCTGGTTTGCTGGGAACAGCCGAACTTCCACACTTTGCATCCCGTGTTCTTCTGGTTCTCGACGGAGCCGGATTGAGCCAAAACAACGCGACCGCCGTGACGCTTCTACTGGGAATCCTGCTGATCCTTGCAGGACTCGCCTTTAAGCTCGCACTGGTCCCGTTTCATTTCTGGTGCCCCGATGCATTTGAAGGCGCTCTCGCTGAAGTCGGCGCGTTCCTTTCTGTCGCGTCCAAAATTGCGTCGTTCGGCCTCCTGATCCGATTCGTACTCGCATTTCAGGGAGCCAATTCGGTTCTCTCAGAAATCACGCTCGTCACAGGCCTCTCTCTGGGGGTGCTCGGGATTATCAGCACGACGTATGGAAACCTCGCGGCCTACGTCCAGACGAACATCAAACGCCTGCTCGCCTATTCTGCGATTGCTCAGGCGGGTTACACCGTGATGGCTGTCTCTGCACTTCTCGTTCTGATGAGTGCCCCGGCCGGGAGTCTTCCTGATGTTTCACTGAAAGCCGGACAATGCCTCGAAAGCCTGCTGTATTACCTCGTTGTTTATCTGTTCATGAATCTGGCCGCGTTTGCGTGCGTGACGATCCTGCGTAATGAAATTTTCAGCGAACAAATCGATGACTATCGCGGCATCTTCGGAGGCAACGCCGCACTCAAATTCGTTTGCATCTGTCTGACGCTCAGCTTCTTCAGTTTGATTGGCTTGCCACCACTCGCAGGGGCTTTCGGCAAGTTCATGATTTTCAGTTCGGTCTATACAGCAGGCAGTGTGCACTGGTTCCTGTGGGTCGTGCTGGCATTTGGCGTGCTGAATTCCGTCATCAGCGTCTTTTATTACATTCGTGTTCTGAAAGTGATCTTCTTTTCAGAACCATTGCCGCAACAGAAACGCCTCAAGGTTCCTGCAATCGTGGGCGTCTACATCGGGATGATTACCTTACCAGTCATTCTGCTCGGGGCATCCCCGTTAATGGCCGACCTGAGTGCCACCGCGCATTCCGTCGCGTTATCTCTGCTTCTGCCATAAAATAATTACTGGCGTTTTTCTCATCCTCCATCGGAAAAGAACGCAATTTCGTGAATGAGTTTGATCTGATGTCGACGACCACGACCAACCGACAATTGAACGAGCTGCTGGTGGATCTCCACCGGAGCCTGATTCAGTACGTGTTGGAAGCCTGGCTTTGGTCGGCACCGGAAGCCCAAGAACTCAAAGGTGTCGTGCTCTCACTTGCCGAACGGCAGCGGCAGGATGCTGGCAAGATTGCCACATTGCTGATGAACCGTCACGTCGTGATCGACTTCGGCACCTATCCCAATGACTTCACCCGATTCAATTACGTCGCTGTTGAGTTTCTCTATGAGAATCTCTGCTT